>NZ_CAXAON010000007.1:0-178067 GCF_963970495.1 Pseudomonas sp. EA_65y_Pfl2_P78
ATGGTGCGGGAAGCGGTCTTGATCTACAACCAAGAGCGCCCGCACCTGTCCTTAAAATACAAAACGCCCGATGCAGTGCATCGGGCGTTAGGGTGAGATAGGTGTAAACCTATTTCAGGACTAGACATCAGGCAAGCAAATCGTCGCCCGGCTGATTGTCCAATCAACTCAAGCTGTTACGACTCAACTCACTCTTTGTGCGGCGCTGGCTGCTGTTGGGTAAGGCAGTGAATATTGCCGCCACCCAGTAACAGTTCGCGGCCTGGCACCATCACCACTTCGTGCTGCGGGAACAGGTTCTGCAGGATTTCCCTGGCCGGGCCGTCCATCGGATCGTCGAAGCTCGGCGCGATGATGCCGCCGTTGACGATCAGGAAATTCACGTAGGAACCCGCCAGACGCACGCTCGGGTTGCGCTCTTGCGTGCCGTCCACCGGATCAACGCCAGCGCACTCTTCTTCGGTGGCAAACAGCGGCCCCGGAATCGGCATTTTATGCACCGTGAACGGGCGTCCCTTGGCGTCGGTGCTGTTTTGCAGCACGTTCATCGCCGCCTGGCAGCGTGGGTAGTTCGGGTCCTGTGGATCGTCGGTCCACGCCAGCAGCACTTCGCCCGGACGCACGTAGCAGCAGAAGTTATCCACATGGCCGTCGGTTTCGTCATTGAACAAACCGTCCGGCAGCCAGATGATTTTATCCACAGCCAGGTTGGCGCTGAGCACCGCTTCGATTTCTTCGCGGCTCAGGTGCGGGTTGCGATTGCGGTTGAGCAGGCATTCTTCGGTGGTGATCAGCGTGCCTTCGCCATCGACGTGAATCGAACCGCCCTCGAGCACAAAACCTTCGGTGCGGTAACGCGGACTGCGCTCGATCTCAAGGATCTTGCCGCCGACTTGCGCGTCGCGGTTCCATGGCGAGTACAAGCCGCCGTCAAAGCCGCCCCAGGCGTTGAAGTCCCAGTTCACGCCGCGCACTTCGCCGCTGTTGTTGATGACGAACGTCGGGCCGCTGTCGCGTACCCAAGCATCATCGCTGGACATCTCGACCACGCGGATATTCGGCACGTCCAGACGCGCACGGGCGTTTTCGTACTGGCCGGCAGAAACGGCCACGGTCACCGGCTCAAAACGGGCGATGGCTTTAGCCACTGCCGCGTGTGCGGCTTGCGCCGGTTTGCCGCCCAGACGCCAGTTGTCCGGGCGCTCGGGCCAGATCATCCAGGTCTGAGTCTGGGGTGCCCACTCGGCCGGCATGTGGAAGCCGTCGGCGCGCGGGGTACTTTTCAATGTGGTCATCGGGATCAGGACTCCAGGGAACCGTCGAGGGTTTTCAACGCGCCGTACAGATTCGGCCGGCGGTCACGGAATGAACCCCACGCGCTGCGAATATGTTCGAGCTCGTCGAGGTTGAAAGTGTGCACAAGAATACCTTCTTCGGTTTTATTCAGCTCCTGCACTTTTTCGCCGAACGGGTTGGCAATGAAGGAGGAGCCGTAGAACGTGATGTCGTAGCCGTCCTGTTCTTCGTGGCCGATGCGGTTGCTGGCGATCAGCGGCATCAGGTTGGCGCCGGCATGACCCTGCTGCACGCGCTGCCAGTGATCGCGCGACGAGATGGTTTTGTCGTGCGGCTCGCTGCCGATGGCAGTCGGGTAGAACAGGATTTCCGCGCCTTGCAACGCCATGCTCCGTGCGGCTTCCGGGAACCACTGATCCCAGCAGATGCCCACGCCGATCTTCGCGTAACGGGTGTTCCACACTTTGAAACCGGTATCCCCCGGATTGAAGTAGTACTTCTCGTGGTAGCCCGGGCCGTCCGGAATGTGGCTTTTACGATAAATCCCGAGGTTGCTGCCGTCGGCGTCGATGATCGCAATGCTGTTGAAACGCGCACGCCCGGCCAGCTCGTAGAAGCTGATCGGCAATACAACCTGCAGCTCTTTGGCGACTTTGCGGAAATGCTTGATCGCGACGTTTTCTTCAACCGTCGTGGCCAGTTGCAGATAGTCCGGGTTTGGCTTCTGGCAAAAGTACGGCGCCTCGAACAATTCCTGGATCAGGATGATCTGCGCGCCTTGGGCGGCCGCTTCGCGCACCAGCCTTTCAGCGGTTTGAAGGTTGGCTTCCAGATCCCACGAACAGGCCATCTGAGTGGCGGCGACGGTAACGATACGGCTCATGAATCATCTCCGGGCAAGGGCTTTGACGGTCGAGGATTCGACCGAAGAGAAAAAACGCGCGCACCGGACAAAAATCGCCATGCCGGAGCAATGGCGACTTTATAGCCGATAAATATCGGCTTTTGAAGCTACAAAAATGTATTTCGTCTGATTTTAAAGACTTAATACCGATACAAATCGAATTAAAACCACCAAACGAAAGGTGTGGGGCTTGCTCGCGAAAGCAGTGTGTCAGTCACTTTGGATGTCGACTGAAGCACCGCTTTCGCGAGCAAGCCCGCTCCCACAGGGGTTCGTGGGTTTTACAAGCCTTCGGTGAGCACCCGGTCGAGCATGTCGACAAAGAAGTCCACACTGCGCCGCGGCGTCACCATCGGCGGTTTGATCTTGAGGATGTTCAGGTCATCGCCGGTCGGCTGCATGAAAATCCCCAGTTCGCGCAGACGATCACACAGCAACGACGTCTCTTCGGTCGCAGGCTCCAGCGTCTCGCGGTTGCGGATCAACTCCAGCCCCAGATAGAACCCCGAACCATGCACGGCGCCGACCAGCGGATGTTTATCGATCAAGGCTTCGAGCCGCGCCTTGAAGTGGCCGCCCACCACTTGGGCGTTCTCCCAGAGTTTTTCTTCCTCCATCACATCCAGCACGGCCATGCCGATCTGGCAGCTCACCGGACTGCCCCCGGCCGACGAGAAGAAGTAACCCTCAGCCTCCAGCGCCTCGGCGATTTCCCGGCGGGTGATCACCGCGCCCAGTGGCTGGCCATTGCCCATGCCTTTGGCCATGACGATGATGTCCGGTACCACGCCTTGCTCTTCAAACCCCCAAAAGAAATGGCCCATGCGCCCGTAACCGACCTGCACCTCATCGGCAATGCACACGCCACCCTGTGCGCGGACCCGCGCATACACCTGCTGCAGATACCCCGGCGGCAGCGAGATGCCACCGGCATTGCCGTACACCGGTTCGCAGATGAACCCGGCCAGTTGGCGCTTTTGCTCGGCGATTTTCGCCAAATGATGTTCGACGCTGCGCACATAGTCGGGCGCCGAATCGAGGCCACGAAACTCGCCGCGATACATGTTCGGCGCGGTCACTGGATGCACCCAGTCCGGACGGCTTTCGAGGGCTTTGGGGTTGTCGGCAATCGAGGTCGACACCGCATCGGCGCCCACCGTCCAGCCGTGGTAGGCCTCCAGCACGCTGACCATGTCGCGACCGCCGCTGTAAGCCCACGCCAGGCGGATCGCCAGGTCATTGGCCTCGCTGCCACTGTTGACCAGAAACACCCGATCCATGCCCTCCGGCGCCAGCTTCAGCAAACGCTCGGAAAACTCGGCGACCGCCGCATAGTTGAAGCGTGAGTTGGTATTGAGGAGCGACCATTGACGGGCGGCGACCGCCGCCATGCGCGGATGGCCGTGACCGAGCACTGCCACGTTGTTGAGCATGTCGAGATAGGAACGGCCCTGCATGTCGATCAGGTGGTTGCGCCAGCCGCGCTCGATGCGCGGCGGATCGACGTAATAGTGTTTTTGTGTACGGGCGAAACTGGCATCGCGGCGTTCAAGCAGGGTCTTGGCGTCCAGCTCTGGCTCGGCATCGCAGGCCAGCCCCAATAACCCCGCAGGAGACGGGCACAACGCTTGCCACGCGGCGGCGCGCGATGGCGTACAGAAGAGCGGCGCATTCAGTTGCGCACCGCGATTCAGTTGCACGATCAACGGCCCGCTGACCGCGCCCAGCACCTGACCTTTGACCAGCGCTGCGCCGCTGTGCAGCGAAGGCGTCACGCCCCACAAGCGCACGCTGAGCTGAGGGCCGTCGAGTTGCAGCACGCCATCTGCGTGCTGATGAACCACGCCGGCAAACGGCGACTCCACGGGTGTGCCAGTGGGCACGCGCAATTCGACGTGCAGCGCGAACGTGTCCGGTTCTTCAGCGCTGTCCGGCCGGGTGCGCGACAGACGGTATTGGCCATAACGGCTCGCCGCCAAACCATGGGCCGCCGCCGCGTCGTTCAACAGACGCTGATCGATGCCGTCCTGCTCCCAGTTCCCAGCCTCGAAATGCGCGCTCAACACGCCGAGGTCGATCAACGCAAATTCGCGTCCGACCAGACTCGGCAGCAACGGTACAAATCCTTCGCTGTTGATCGTCGGCAACGGCTGACCGACGGCGCTGAGAATCGCCGCTTCCATCAGTGCCAGCGGCACCGAGGTGGCCACGCGGAAGATTTCCCACTCATGGGTCAGGTTGTCGCGGCTGTAGGCGTTGCCCGGATCGATGCTGACCTGCTGCTCGCCACTGAGCACCAGCACCGCCGCCCGAGCGACGATCAACGGCCACAAGGCTTGCAGCTCTTCGTGTTGCAGCGGATTGACCGCGTGATAGGCCTGAACCGCCGGCAGAATGACAAACGGATCGCCACCGGCGTGATGCAGCAACGCCGCACAGGTCACCGACAAATCGGTGATGCGCCAGGTGCGGACCAGATCACCGAAATCGATCACCCCCTGCAACTGCCAATGACGCTGGGCGTCGCGTGCCCACACCGCGTTGTCATCGGTGATGTCCATGTGGATCGCCTGCACCGGCAGCTTGTCTGCCAGCGGCTGCAAACGGCGCTCGGCCTGTTCGGCGGCGTCGGCGATCAAGGTGCGCTGCTGATCGTCCCTGATCACTGGCAGCAAATGGCTGATCAAAGCGCTGGCATGGCGCGCGTCCCACTGCAACGTGCGTTCCAGGCCCGGATGGTCGAAGCCTGCCAGCGCCAGGTCCATCTCGCCACAAAGCCTGCCAAACCCGGCGACCACGTCATGGCCCAGGTGATCGAGATGCGTGAGCGGCTGGCCTTCGATGTAATCGAGCAGCCGCACATGCACTGCTTCACCGTCGACATCCAGCGTCAGCAAGTCCTGACCGTTATGGGCGGCAATTACTCGGGGCACGCTCACGTCACAGTGTTCGGCCAGATGTTTCAGGCCGGCGTGCTGGGCTTGTAGCTCCACGAGGGCGTAATCGCCACGGCAGATTTTCAGGACAAACCGCCCCCGCTCAGTGTCGACGCGGTAGTTGAGGTCTTGCTGGCTGCCGAGGGCCTGCAACGTGCCGCTGAGCCCGTAGTGCTCGGCCAGCCATTGCAGGGCCTGCGCCTGCGAAACCTGCGGGCTGGGCAAACTGGCGCGATGAATCAACGTGGCGAGCGACATGAAACGACCCCTGAAATTTTATTAGGCGCCTATATCGCCACCGCAGCAGAGGATGCGCAACCCCTGATCGTGGTTATTCGAGCGCTCGCATCTGTCGGCACTTTGCGCAAGAATGTCGGCCATTCACATCTGCCTATGGAAATTCTCATGAATGTCATCACCACCGATCTGCCCGGTGTTCTGATCATCGAACCCAAGGTGTTCGGTGACGAGCGCGGTTTCTTCTACGAGAGTTTCAACGCCAAGGCGTTCCAGGACGCCACCGGTCTGGACACCCAATTCGTCCAGGACAACCACTCGCGCTCGCAAAAAGGCGTACTGCGGGGCCTGCATTACCAACTGCAAAACACCCAGGGCAAACTGGTTCGCGTCACGGTCGGTGAAGTGCTCGATGTGGCCGTGGACATCCGCCGCAGCTCGCCGCACTTCGGCAAGTCGGTAGCGGTGCGCCTGTCGGCTGAAAACCATCGTCAGCTCTGGGTGCCGGAAGGTTTCGCCCATGGTTTCGTGGTGCTGAGCGAGTTCGCCGAGTTCCTCTACAAGACCACCAACTACTACGATCCTTCTTCCGAACGCAGCATTCGCTGGGACGACCCTGCTCTGGGCATCGACTGGCAACTGGACGAGGCGCCAAAACTGTCCGCCAAGGATCAGGCAGCAGCGCTGCTCAAGGACGCTGACGTCTTTTCCTGAGGCCGGGCATAATGCGCCTGTTCACTCAGGCGCATCCGGCTTATGAAACCCTCTCTCCCTCGCAGACCCCGCTGGCGCAGCCTCGCCCTTCTGGCCCTGTGCCTGGCGCCACTGCTGTGGCCGCTGGAGCATCTGGCTGAGCGCTATTACCGCAGCGAACTGGCCGGCCAGAACCGCCAGACCCTCGACCTGTACGTCGCCAACCTGTTGGGCACCCTGCACCGCTATGAAGTGTTGCCGCAGATCCTCGGCCAACTGCCGGCCCTGCGCGCTGTGCTCGGGGCGCCAGACGATGGGGTGACCCAAGGCAACGCCAACCGCCTGTTGAAAAACATCAGTGCGCAGACCGGTGCCGAAGTCATGTACCTGATGGACACAACCGGGAAGACGCTGGCCGCGTCGAACTGGGACAAGCACGACAGCTTTGTCGGCCGTAATTTTTCCTTCCGCCCCTATTTCAGCGAAGCCATGGCCGGACGTCTCGGGCGCTTCTTCGGTCTGGGCACCACATCGGCCAAGCGCGGCTACTTTTTCGCCGCCGCCGTGCACGATGGCGAGAGAATCCTGGGGGTGCTGGTGATCAAGGTCGATCTCGATCACACCGAAAGCCTGTGGGGCAAAACCCCGGAACAACTGCTGGTGACCGACCACAACGGCGTGGTCATCCTTACGTCGCGCCCGCAATGGCGCTTCCGCTCGACCCGCGCGTTGAGCGACGCCGAACGTGCCGCCATCAGCGCGATCCAGCCCTACCCGACCCGAGAACCGCGCCCGCTTAACCTCAGCCCCACCGCCTGGCTGACCCAGACTCACGACATCGCCGAAACCGGCTGGAGCGTCAGCATCCTCGCCCCGCGCACCCTGATCGACCGCCCGGTGCGCACGGTGGTGGCCATTGGCGGCGCCACGCTGTTGGTGTTGATGCTGTTGCTCGGTCTGATGATGCAGCGCCGTCGCCACTATCTTGAGCGCATCGCGTTTGAAGCCAAGGCGCGGCGAGAACTGGAAGGTCGCGTCGCCGAACGCACCAGCGATCTGGAAGGCCTCAACCGTCGTTTGAAGCAGGAAGTGCTGGAGCGGGAAACGGCCCAGCAGGAGCTGGTACGTGCCCAGGACGATCTGGTCCAGGCCGGCAAACTGTCGGCGCTGGGCACCATGTCGGCGAGCATCAGTCACGAACTCAACCAACCCCTGGCGGCCATTCGCAGCTACGCCGAAAACGCCGAAGTGCTGCTTGATCATCAACGCACCGACGACGCACGCGGCAATCTCAAACTGATCAGCGAGCTGACCGGGCGCATGGCCTCGATCATCGCCCACTTGCGTGCCTTCGCCCGTCGCGACCGCCATGCGCCGGAAAGCGTGGCCCTGCAACCGGCGCTGGACGATGCGCTGGCCTTGCTGGCCAAACGTCGGCGCAGCATGGAGGTTGAGCTGATCCGCGACCTGCCCGCCGCCACGCTGTGGGTCGAGGCCGGGGAAACGCGCTTGCGTCAGGTACTCGGCAACCTGTTGGCCAACGCCCTCGACGCGCTCACCGAAAAAGGCCCGCCACGCAAATTGTGGCTGAGTGCCGAATCCACCCCCGAGGGCGTCAATCTGTACATTCGCGACAACGGCCCGGGGTTCTGCATGGAAGCCCTCGGCCGCGCCAGTGAGCCCTTCTACACCACCAAGACCCGCACTCAGGGCCTGGGGCTGGGCTTGGCGATCTGTGAAACCCTGATGCGCGCCTTCGGTGGAGAACTGTCGTTCGCCAACCACAAGCAAGGTGGCGCCTTGATAACCCTGCGCCTGCGCGCCGGCGCGCCCGGGGTCAGCCTGCAACCGTCCGAGGATCGAAGTGCATGAGCATCGACAATCGCATTCAGGTGGTGTTGATCGACGACGATCCGCACCTGCGTCAGGCCCTTGGCCAGACGCTGGATCTGGCGGGGCTGAAAATCCTGCCGCTGTCCGAAGCCAAAGGTTTGGCCGCACAACTGGAGCGCGACTGGCCGGGCGTTGTCGTCAGCGACATTCGTATGCCCGGCATGGATGGTCTGGAATTGTTGAGCGAGTTGCACGCCCAGGACCCGGAATTGCCCGTGCTGCTGATCACCGGCCACGGCGACGTGCCTCTGGCGGTGCAAGCGATGCGCGCCGGCGCGTATGACTTCCTCGAAAAACCCTTCGCCAGCGACGCCCTGCTCGACAGCGTGCGCCGCGCCTTGGCCCTGCGCCGACTGGTGCTGGACAACCGCAGCCTGCGTCTGGCCCTCAGCGACCGCAACGAGTTGAGCGCGCGTCTGGTCGGCCACTCAAAACCGATGCTGCGCTTGCGTGAACAGATCGGGGCATTGGCAGCGACCAAGGCTGACGTGTTGATCCTCGGCGAAACCGGCGCCGGCAAAGAAGTCGTCGCCCGCGCGCTGCACGATTTGTCGAGCCGCCGTAACGGCCCGTTCGTGGCGATCAACGCCGGGGCATTGGCCGAGTCCGTGGTGGAAAGTGAACTGTTCGGCCACGAACCCGGCGCCTTCACCGGCGCGCAAAAACGCCGGATCGGCAAGTTCGAATTCGCCAACGGCGGCACGCTGTTCCTTGATGAAATCGAAAGCATGAGCATGGACGTGCAGGTCAAACTGCTGCGCATGTTGCAGGAGCGCGTGGTCGAGCGCCTGGGTGGCAACCAACTGATCCCGCTGGATATCCGCGTCATCGCCGCGACCAAGGAAGACCTGCGTCAGGCCGCTGATCAGGGGCGTTTCCGCGCCGACTTGTATTACCGCCTCAACGTCGCGCCGCTGCGCATCCCACCGCTGCGCGAGCGTGGCGAAGATGCTCTGGTGCTGTTCCAGCACTACGCCGATGAAGCCAGCACTCGCCATGGTTTGCCGCCTCACGAACTGCAACCGGCACACCGCGCCTTGCTGCTGCGCCACACGTGGCCCGGCAACGTGCGTGAACTGCAGAACGCCGCCGAGCGGTTCGCTCTCGGTCTTGAATTGGCACTGGATGACACCGGCATCGAGGGCGGCGGCACGACCGTGGAAGTCATCAGCGGAGGGCTCAGCGAGCAAGTGGAAAACTTCGAGAAATCGTTGATCGCCGCCGAACTGGCGCGCTCCCACAGCTCGGTACGCAGCCTTGCCGAAGCCCTCGGCGTTCCCCGCAAGACCTTGCACGACAAACTGCGCAAACACGGCTTGAGTTTTGCCGACAGTGGCGCCCAAGGAGACGAAACCGAATGAACCGTGACAGCCGCTATCTGCAATCGGTCCTGCATCACGACATTCCCCTGACCCAGGCGATGGGCCTCAAAGTGCTCGACTGGCAGGCGCAGCAGTTGCGCCTGCACTTGCCGCTGGACGCCAACGTCAACCACAAGAGCACCATGTTCGGCGGCAGCCTCTACTGCGGCGCGGTGTTGGCCGGCTGGGGCTGGTTGCATTTGCGGCTGAAGGAAGCAGGGATCGAAGACGGGCACATCGTCATTCAGGAAGGGCAGATCAGTTATCCGCTGCCAGTGACGGGGGATGCCACGGCGATCTGCCTGGCGCCGGATGCGGCGGTGTGGAAGAGGTTCGTGGCGATGTATCAGCGTTATGGCCGGGCGCGATTGACCTTGAATACGCGGATCGTCAATGCCGGCAGTGATGAGGATGCGGTGACATTCAGCGGGCAGTACGTCCTGCACCGCTAACCCGCAGGAACTCACCATGCGGTTGCGGCGAGGGAGGGCTCGCCACAACGGTTCGTTCACCGCTCAGGAACGGGCGAGCTCCAGCAATTTTGAACGCCACGCGGCCTTCGCCGGCAGGGCCAGAAACGACGTATTGAGCAGCGATTCGCGCGCCGGGTAACAGAACGCCTCACCCTGCAAGTCCAGCACCTCACCGCCCGCGCCTTCGAGCACGCCTTGCGCCGCCGCCGTGTCCCATTGCGAAGTCGGCGCCAGGCGCGGATAGCAATCCGCCGCGCCTTCGGCCAACAGGCAGAACTTCAGCGAACTGCCGATATTGGCCAATTGCAGCTCACCCAGACTGGCGCTCAACCCGGCCAGCAAGCGTTCCTGCTCAGGACTCGAATGCCTGCGGCTGGCCACCACCGTGAACGCCTCACCCGGTCCCGGCACATCACGCACCTGAATCGAAACCGGCGTACCGCCCTTGTCACAACGCCAGGCACCGAGCCCGGCACCGCCGACATAGAAACGACCGTTGGTTGGCATCGACACCACGCCAAACACCACCCGACCGTTGTCGATCAGCGCAATGTTGACGGTAAATTCTTCACTGCCGCTGATGAACTCTTTGGTGCCATCGAGCGGGTCCACCAGCCACCAGCGCTGCCACCCGGCGCGAACGCCTTGCGCGATGTCGGCGTCCTCTTCGGACAATACCGGGATGCTTGGATCGAGCGCCTTCAGCCCGGCGACGATCAGGTGGTGTGCGGCCAGGTCGGCCGCCGTAACCGGCGAATCATCCGACTTGGCGGTGACTTCAACACCTGATCGCCAAAACGGCAAAATCGCCTCACCGGCCTGCAATGCCAACTCGACCACCGGCGCCATCAACGGATGGGGAAAATTCATCGACACTTCACTCATGATTGAAAGGATCCACGCTGGGTCAGCAGGTCACGGGTCAGATACAGCGCGGCCAACGCGCGGCCTTCGGAAAACTGCGGATTCATTGCCAATGCCGACAACTCGCGCAGATTGACCTTGTCGACCCGCATCAGCTCGGGCTCGTCGCCCTCAAGCCGCTCCTCGTAAAGATCAGTGGCCAGCACCACTTGAATCTTCTGGCTCATGTAACCGGGCGACAGCGACAACTCGGTCAGATGTTCCAGTTGCCGCGCGCCAAAACCGGCCTCTTCCTTAAGCTCACGCTCAGCCGCCGCCAGCACATCTTCGCCCGGCTCGATCAAACCTTTGGGCAAGGACAATTCGTATTCATCAGTACCGCCGCAATACTCCTCGACCAACACCGCGTGTTCGGCGTCGAGCATGGCCACGATCATCACCGCGCCGTAACCCGCGCCCTTGCCGACCAGCCGCTCATAAGTGCGCTCCACGCCATTGGAAAAACGCAACTTCAATTCTTCGACGCAAAACAGGCGACTGGTGGCGACGATCTCGCGGGCGAGTACGGTGGGTTTCTGGCGCATGCAAAGCTCCTTGGCGTGAACGCGCTACTATAACGCGGCTTTCCCGATTGTTTACGTCGGATATCTTTCTACCGCTCGAGACGTTGCCATGCCTTCTTTACCGTGGTCTGACATCGATACCGTTCTGCTGGACATGGACGGCACGTTGCTGGATCTGCACTTCGACAACCATTTCTGGCTGGAACACCTGCCCCAGCGCTACGCCGAACTGCACGGCGTGAGCCGCGCCATGGCCGAGATGGAGTTGCAGCCGCTGTTCGAGCGACATGCCGGCCAATTGCAGTGGTATTGCCTGGATTTCTGGAGTGCCGAGCTGAAACTGTCAGTGCGTGAACTGAAACAGGAAACCGCGCACTTGATCGCCCTGCGCCCGGATGCCGATACCTTTCTGGCGGCGATAAAGCAGGAGGGAAAACGGGTGATCATGATCACCAACGCGCACCGCGATTCGTTGTCACTGAAACTGGAACGGGTCGAACTGGCGCCGTACTTCGAGCGGCTGATCAGCTCGCACGATTACGGTTACCCCAAGGAGAATCCGCAGTTCTGGGACGCCTTGCAGGCCGATATCGGCTTTGATCCGGCGCGCAGCCTGTTTATCGACGACACCTTGCCAATCCTGCGCAGTGCGCGTGATTTCGGCGTGACACATTTACTGGCGGTGAAGGAACCAGACAGCCGCAAGGGGCCTAAGGACACCGCTGAGTTTGCGGCGGTCGAGGACTACCGCGATTTGCTTGCAGGGCTATAGAGCGAGTCGCCTGCTTCGCGAGTTCAAGCCCGCTGCCATATTGGAATACGTTCCTCTGTGGGCGCGGGCTTGCTCGCGAAAGCGGCCTTGAGTCTTACTCGGGAATACGCAGCACCTGCCCCGGATAGATCTTGTCCGGGTGTGTGAGCTGAGGCTTGTTCGCCTCGAAAATCTTGTTGTACTTGTTGGCATCGCCGTACTCACGCTTGGAAATCGCGCTCAGCGTGTCACCCTTCTTGACGGTGACAAATTTCGCGGCGGTTGCAACACCACCGGTCACGGTGATCTGGTCGTCTACGCCACTGACGCCGTCGACGTTGCCAAGCGCCAGGAGGATTTTTTCTTTTTCTTCCTGGCTGGCCGCTTCACCCGTGGCAATGACTTTCTCGCCTTCAACCTTGACCTGAATCTTCGACGTGTCGATTCCCGTCAGCGCGTCCTGCACATGCTTGGTCAGCGCCTCGCCATTGGCTTGGGCCTTGTCCGGCGTGAGCGCATCAAGGATTTTTTCACCGGCATCTTTCAAAAAGCTGAATAGGCTCATCGTGTTTCACTCCATGGAATAAAAGGGGTCAGACGTCAAAGCCTAGACCACCTTCGCCAAATACGGTTCCACGCCGACCAATGACCCACCCCAGCCACAAGCGTTAGAATCGTCCACCCCTGCCAACACCCTTCGGAGCGAAGATGGACATCAAGCAACTGAAATTCCTCATCGCCCTCGACGAAACCCGCCACTTCGGCCAGGCCGCCGCGCGTTGCCACATCACCCAGCCGACCCTGTCGATGCGTCTGCGCAGCCTTGAAGAAGAACTCGATTTGCCGCTGGTCAACCGGGGGCAACGCTTCGAAGGCTTCACCGCGCCGGGGGAGCGCGTGCTGGCGTGGGCGCGCACGGTGCTGGCGGCTTATGACGGCTTGCAGGCGGAAGCGGCGGCCTGTCGCGGCAACCTCATCGGTACGTTGCGTTTAGGCATCGTGCCGCTGTCGAGCTTCGATCCACTGCCGCTGATACAGCGTTTGCACAGTGCGCACCCGAACCTGCGTTTCGAAATGTCGGCGTTGAGTTCCGAGCAGATCCTCGAACAGTTGGCGAACAACCGTATCGACCTTGGCGTGTCCTATCTCGATCGTCTAGATAATGAGCGTTTCGACTCCCTGGCCTTCAGCGAAACCCACATGGGCCTGCTCTACGATCAGCGCTCCTTCACCTTCGGCGAAGCGCCGTTGAGTTGGGAGGCGTTGATCGAACTGCCGTTGGGGATGCTCACCAGCGGCATGCATTTCCGCCAGTCCATCGACCACAACTTCCACAGTCGGAACCTGACCCCGCAGCCGTTGTTGCAAACCGACGCCGTGCATCAATTGTTACAAGCGGTGCACGGCGGGTTTTGCTGCGCGATCATGCCGCTCGACGCCGGCCTGGAAAAACTCACCGACCACCTGCGCCTGCAACCGATCGAAAGCGCCCAGACCCTCGCCCCGCTTGGCCTGATCATGCGACGCGGCGCCCCGCGATCGGCGCTGGCAGAAGCCTGTTTCGCGCTGTATCGGAAATCACCAAGCGACTCTTGATCGACGTCATCTATCGGTAGATCGAAAGTAGCGATTAGACGCGACATCTTGCCGCGCCTAGTCTTAGCGTTGATCAATCCGTTGGTGATGCCATGAACGCCAAGCGCCCAGCCTGCGCGGCGCCTGCACTCGAAACGCCCGCGCCCGCAGCCAGCCAGACCTACAGCTACAGCGATCTGCCCCTACAGGAATCGGCCAGCACCGCGCTGGCCGAGGAAGTGGCGTTGGCGATTGCCTACAACGGCATCAGTCAGGCAGTCATGCTGGTGACGCCGACCGACCTTGAGGACTTCATCGTCGGTTTCAGCCTCGGCAGCGGCATCATCGAAGACGCCAACGACATTTATGACCTGCAACTGACCGGCGCTGGTTCTGCGCAATACGCACAGGTGACCATCGCCAACCGCGCCTTCTGGAACCTCAAGCAACAGCGGCGCCAGTTGGCCGGCACCAGTGGTTGCGGCCTGTGCGGCGTCGAAGCGGTGGAACAGGCGCTGCCTGACCTGAAGGTGTTGCCCGGCGCACCGTTGCCGCCGAGTGCATGGCTCGACGGTCTGCGCCAGCGCATCGGCGCGTTCCAGCCGCTGGGTCAGCACTGCGGTGCGGTGCATGCGGCGGTGTTCATGAATGCCAGCGGCGAGCTGCTGCTCGGTCGCGAAGACATCGGCCGGCACAACGCCCTCGACAAACTGATCGGCGGGCTGATCCGCCAGCAGATATCCACAGAAGGCGGGCTGGCGATTGTCACCAGCCGTTGCAGCCTCGAATTGATCCAGAAAGTGTTGCGCGCCGGCATCCAGACCCTGGTCAGCCTGTCCGCCCCCACGGGCCTTGCCGTGCAATGGGCCCGTCGGCACAACCTCAATCTCATCCACCTGCCGCACAAAAGTGCGCCGCGGGTGTATAGCCCCGCGATGGAGAATCAAGCGTGAGCCAACATCATCAAGCCGACCAGAAACCTGTCCCGCGCTACAAGCCCTATAAAGGCGCTGCCGGCGGCTGGGGTGCCCTGATCAGTGTGGCTCAGGCCTGGTTGACCAGCGACAACGCGCTGAAAAACCTGCGCATGATGCTCAAGACCAACCAGAACGGCGGCTTCGACTGCCCGGGTTGCGCCTGGGGTGATTCGCCGGAAAGCGGCATGGTCAAGTTCTGCGAGAACGGCGCCAAAGCGGTGAACTGGGAAGCGACCAAGCGTCGCGTGGATGCCAAGTTCTTCGCCAAACACAGCGTGACTTCGCTGCTGGAACAGAGCGATTACTGGCTTGAGTATCAGGGCCGCCTGACCGAGCCGATGGTCTACGACGCCCAGACCGATCGCTACAAACCGATCAGTTGGGACGACGCCTACGCGCTCATCGCCAAACACCTGCAAAATCTGCCAAGCCCGGATCTGGCCGAGTTCTACACCTCGGGTCGTGCGAGTAACGAAGCCGCCTACTTGTATCAGTTGTTCGTGCGCGCCTTCGGTACCAATAATTTCCCTGACTGTTCGAACATGTGCCACGAAGCCAGCGGCGTGGCGTTGGCGCAAAGTGTCGGCGTCGGCAAAGGCACCGTGACCTTCGATGACTTCGAACACGCCGACGCGATTTTCGTCTGGGGCCAGAACCCCGGCACCAACCATCCACGAATGCTCGAACCCCTGCGTGAAGCGGTGAAACGCGGCGCGCAAGTGGTGTGCATCAACCCGCTGAAAGAGCGCGGTCTGGAACGTTTCCAACACCCGCAGCACCCGATCGAAATGCTCACCAACGGTGACAAGCCGACCAACACCGCGTACTTCCGTCCGGCCTTGGGCGGTGACATGGCGGTGCTACGCGGCATGGCCAAGTTCCTGCTGCAATGGGAGCGCGACGCGCAGAAGGCTGGCGCGCCTGCGGTGTTCGATCACGACTTCCTCAATGCACACAGCGCCAACGTGCTGGAATACCTGGGCGTTGTCGACGACACGCCGTGGGAGCAGATCGTCGAGCAGTCCGGCCTGACCCTGGTCGAGATCGAGCAAGCGGCGCGCATGTACGCCAAAGGCAAGAACGTGATCATGTGCTGGGCGATGGGCATCACCCAGCATCGTCATTCGGTGCCGACCATCCAGGAAATCGCCAACCTGATGCTGCTGCGCGGCAACATCGGCAAGCCCGGTGCAGGCCTGTGCCCGGTGCGCGGTCACAGTAACGTGCAGGGCGACCGCACGATGGGCATCAACGAGCGCCCGCCCGTGGCGTTCCTCGACTCCCTTGAGCGGCGTTTCCAGTTCAAGGTGCCGCGTGAAAACGGCCACAACGTGGTCGAGGCGATCCATGCCATGGCCGAAGGTCGCGCCAAGGTCTTTATCGGTCTGGGCGGCAACTTCGCCCAAGCCACACCGGACAGCCCGCGCACGTTCGCGGCGCTGAGCAATTGCGACCTGACCGTGCAGATCAGCACCAAACTCAACCGCAGCCATTTGGCCCACGGTAAAGACGCGCTGATCCTGCCGTGCCTGGGCCGCACCGACATCGACATCCAGACCGAAGGCCCACAAGCCGTCACCGTGGAAGACTCGTTCAGCATGGTTCACGCCTCCAACGGCCAATTGCAGCCGCTGTCGAACCAGATGCGCTCGGAACCGTCGATCATCGCCGGCATCGCTGCCGCCACGCTGGGCAGCAAACCGGTGGACTGGAACTGGCTGGTGGCCGATTACGGGCGCATTCGCGAGCTGATCGCCGACACCATCCCGAACTTCAAAGACTTCAATGAGAAGATCAAAAACCCGGGCGGCTTCTACCTCGGTAACAGCGCCGGTGCACGTAAGTGGAGCACCCCGTCGGGCCGCGCCAACTTCCGCGCCAACATGCTGCCCAAGGATCTGGTCCACGAACGCACCCGCGCCACCGGGCAACTGCCGGATCTGATCCTGCAGTCGATGCGTTCCCACGATCAGTACAACACCACGATTTATGGTCTCGACGACCGTTATCGCGGGGTGAAAGGCCAGCGCGACGTGCTGTTCGTCAATGAAGCCGACATCATTCGCCTGGGCTTCCGGCCGGGGCAGAAGGCCGACATCGTTTCGATCTGGGACGATGGTCGTGAGCGTCGGGTGAAGGGCTTTACGCTGCTGGCGTTTGATATTCCGGCCGGCCAGGCCGCCGCGTATTACCCGGAAGTGAATCCGCTGGTGCCGCTGGAAAGCACTGGGGATGGCAGCCATACGCCGACGTCGAAGTTCATTGCGATTCGCCTGGAAGCGGCGAGCGAGACCGGGTTGATCATGGCCAAGTCGGCTTGATACGGCGTCTGTTCCGGCCTCTTCGCGAGCAAGCCCATATTGGAATGCACTCCAATGCGCGGGCTTGCTTGCGAAGGCGTCGGTTCAGTCAATGCATTTCTTAAGCTCAAACACTTTTCCAGCGCCCACAAAAAAGGCCGCTTTTTCACAAAAGCGGCCAGTCCGAAGTAGCTAAAGACCGGCGAAAATCGGTTAAGTTCCGCATAAAAAACAGTAACTTGCACAATTGCATACAAGTCGTGTTATTCGTCGGATTTCGATTGTCACGCTTGTTACAGAGCCTCAGGATCGCGCCGTCATCCCTTTGAGGCTCACCTATGAAGTTCTCCTCGATTCTCTTGTTGTCCCTTGGCCTGGTCAGTGGCTTCGCGTCTGCTGGCGGCACCACCGAAGCAGGTGTGGGCGGCGCATTGGGCGGGGTTCTTGGCTCGGTCGTCGGTCAGTCGTTAGGCGGCAATACAGGTTCCACCATTGGCGCGGCCCTGGGCGGCGCGGGTGGTAGCGCCGTTGGCGCAAACAAACACAGCCGTGGCGAAGCGGCCATCGGTGGTGCGCTGGGCGCAGCCGGCGGTAACGTGGTTGGCCGCAGCGTGGGCGGCTCCACCGGCAGCCTGATTGGCGCCGCGGCGGGTGGCGGTGCCGGTGGCGCGCTGGGCAACTACATGGGCAACAAAAGCAATGACGATGATCGTCGTTATGATCGCGGTCGTGACGACCGTCGCTACTACCGCGACGACCGCCGTGGTCGCGGCCATGCCTACGGTCATCGCAAGCATCACAAGTACTATCGTCACCACTAAGGCGAATGCTTGAACAAAAATCGCAGCCCTGGGGCTGCGATTTTTTTTGCGTTTTTCACACCACCAGGCTTTCCAGTGCCCCGCGCAACCCGGCAGGAATCGGCACGGGCTGATTGCTTGCCCGATCAACAAACACATGCACGAAACGCCCGGCCGCACACGCCTCGCTTTCACCGACCTTGAACACTGCCAATTCGTATTGCACCGAACTGTTGCCCAGTTTGCCCACCCGCAGACCGATCTCGATCAAGTCCGGGAAAGCGATGGAAGCGAAGTAATCACACGCCGAACTGACCACAAAGCCCACCACCTCACCGTCATGGATATCCAGCCCACCGACCTGAATCAGGTAAGTGTTCACGGCAGTGTCGAAGAAGCTGTAATAGGTGACGTTGTTGACGTGGCCGTAGGCGTCGTTGTCGTGCCAGCGCGTGGTGATAGGCTGGAAATGCCGGTAGTCGGTGCGTTGGTTCATGCGCAGTTCTCGTCTTGATCGACCTCACACTGACAGCGAGGACGAGCACTATACCTGTGGGAGCGGGCTTGCCCGCGAAGGCGCCAGCACTGGCGCCCCATCACTCAACGGTCAGCAAACCCCTTCCCCTGCGCTGCCAACTCACCGATCAACCGCGCCGGTTTCCACTGATCGCCCTGCCGTGTCTCCAGCGCCAGCAAGCGCTGATGAATATCCGCCAGCCCTTGCTGATCCGCCCAGGCCATCGGCCCGCCCTTGTCCGCCGGGAAGCCATAGCCGTTCAGATAGACCAGATCAATGTCATGCGCCGACTCGGCAATGCCTTCCTGCAAAATCTTCGCCCCTTCGTTGACCAACGCGAGCAAACACCGCTCAAGGATCTCTTGCGGGCCAATCTCACGGCGCTGGAAACCCAATGCGTCACTGACCCGCAACACCAGCGCATCGACCTCGGGATCATGCTCAGCCTGACGACTGCCCGGCTCGTAATGGTAATAACCGTTGCCGGATTTCTGACCAAACCGGCCCATCTCGCACAAGCGGTTGTCCACCTGAACTTCTGGAGCCTCCTGGCCCTTGCCGGCCAACTCACGCGCACGCCACTCCAGATCGATGCCGACCACGTCGTACATGCGAAACGGCCCCATGGCAAAACCAAAGCCCTGCAAGGCTGCGTCGACCTGCTGTGGGTAAGCCCCTTCCAGCAGCATCTTGCGTGCTTCAAGCACATACGGATGGAGCATGCGATTGCCGATAAAACCGTGGCAGTTGCCCGATACCACACTGACCTTGCCCATGCGCTCGCCCAGCGCCAGCGCGGCTTGCACCACGGCCGGTGATGTCTTCGCGCCACGGACGATTTCAAGCAGTTTCATGATGTGCGCCGGGCTGAAGAAATGCAGGCCCAGAACTTGCTCAGGGCGTCGGGTGGCGGCAGCAATCGCATCGATATCCAGCGCCGACGTATTACTCGCCAGCAGCGCCTCGGGCTTGAGCAGACCATCGAGTTCGCGAAAGATCTTCTGTTTGAGTTCAAGGTTTTCGTACACCGCTTCGATCACCAGATCGACATTGCGGATTGCCGCGTAATCCGCCGCCGCACTGACCCGGGCGAGCCGCGCATCTGCCTCAGCCTGATCAATGCGCCCCTGACGCACGTTGTGTGCATAAGTGTCGGCCACCGTGGCGAGCGCCTGCTCAAGCATCTGTGGATTGTTGTCGACCCACTGCACCGTCACCCCAGCGTTGGCCAGGCACATGACAATGCCGCGCCCCATGGTCCCCGCACCGATCACGGCAGCCTGCTGAATATCGAATGTCTGGCTCATGTTGTTCTCTTGTTGGCGATCCATAGACGGGTCTCACCATAGTCAGCCCGCGACGGTTTTTGAAGTTTATTCCCGTGATGATCGACATTCAGCGGATGGATGCAGCCGCGCAAAGACTGTGCACTCTCCCACGGGGCGGGGCTTAATCGAGCAGGTGATTGTCAGCCCAATGGCGGACTTCAGCGTAGGGATACGCCTCCAACGCCGCATACCCGGAAATCGTCCGCGCCTTGAGCTTGGTGAACAGCGGCACACTGATCCCGCACAGAAACCGCGTCAGCCGTTCCGCCGTCGGCGCATGGCCCGTGTGCTGCTCATGCTTGTGGATAAAATCACCGCACAGTGCCGCAAAACTTTTATCCACAAGCGCAGGCAATTCCGGTGGCGCCGGCAACCGGGCAATGTGCCCATGGCACACCGAACAATGCCCACAGCGCTCCGGGGCATTGTGATCGCCGAAGTACTCGGCCAGGCGATACCCCAGGCAACGATCGGTGGCGAACACATCCAGCATGGTGTGAATCCGCGCGACTTCGGTTTGCTCGTGGCGAGTGAAGTCATCGTGCAGTTCTGCGCTCAGAACATCGCTGTCGACGTCGCTGTGCAACAAGCTGTAGACCTCGGTCATCTGCTTGCTCTCAAGCTCGATCCAGGCCTTTTCCTGGAAGTAATCCAGCGCCTTCACCACCCGATTACGCTCGGCCGAATACTGCGTATACATCGCCTCGAAATCCACCGTAGCCCAGGTGCGCGCCCGGCTCGAGGTGTGGATGATCGCCGCGACGAAATCCCGGCGCTCGCCCTCGAAACGCTCAAGCAACGCCTCGGGCTCCAGCAGGTATTTGAAACGGTATTCGGCGTAATAGGCGTAACGCGGTGCGATCAAGCCACGCAACTCCAATTGCACCAGCAAAGTCTTCAGGGGCAACGCCCGGATGTTGCTGTGATCGGCCAATGGCCCGAGCAGAAACTCCCACTGCCCTTGCGGTGCCGAAGCTTTCAATTCATCGAGGACATAACGAATGCCTTCGCGTTCCGGCGTGTCGCCGTAGACGAAGTTTTCCAGGACATTGAGGCTGTCGCGATTGGCCAGCACCAGACAGTCCGAAGGCTGCCCGTCACGTCCGGCGCGGCCGATTTCCTGGCTGTAGTTTTCGATGGATTTGGGCAGGTCGAAGTGCACCACATTGCGGATGTCGCTTTTGTCGATACCCATACCGAAGGCGATGGTCGCGACGATGCAATTGGACTGCCCGGCCATGAAGCGTTTCTGGATGCCCTCGCGCTGATCGTGGGGCAGACCGGCGTGATAGGCCTCGGCCTGAATACCGTTGCGCTCGAGGTGTTCGGCGATGTGTTCGGCGGTTTTCTGCAAAGTCACATAGACGATGCTCGGCTGGCCCGGACGCTCGGCCATCCACTCCACCAGACGCCGGCGCTTGTCCTGCCCGCGCACCGGTTCCACCAGCAAATTGAGATTGGGCCGGTAGAAACCGGTGGTCACCACATCGTCAGCGGCAATGGCAAATTTTGCCTGCATGTCGGCGATGACTTTCGGCGTGGCGGTGGCCGTCAGCAGCAAGGCTTGCGGGATGTTGAACTGGCGCTGGTAGTCCGGCAGTTTGAGGTAGTCGGGGCGAAAGTTGTGGCCCCACTCCGAGATGCAGTGCGCCTCATCCACCACCAGCAAAGAGATCGGCACCTGCTGCAGGAAATTGCGGAAGCGCTCGTTTTTCAGACGCTCGACCGAAATCATCAGAATCTTCAACTCACCCGAACGGGCGCGGCCCATCACGTCATTGGCATCGTCTCGACTCTGCGCAGAATCGATGCTCCCCGCCGAAATGCCATGGCGTTGCAGGAACGCCAATTGATCCTGCATCAGCGCCAGCAAAGGCGAAACCACCAGGGTCAGATTCGGCAGCATCAGCGCCGGTAGTTGATAGCAGAGGGACTTGCCGGATCCGGTGGGAAAGATCGCCGCCGCCGAGCGCCCGGCCAGCACCGCGCTGATGGCGGCCTCTTGTCCGGGTCGAAACTGTGGATAACCAAAAACCTGTTCCAGGGTGTTGTGCATTCGCTGTCACTCCTTTGACCGCTGCCATGCCAACAGCCTAGCGGGCGATCGCAGCGAGTCGAGAAAAGGTCGGGGCCAAATCGATACGCAATGATACAGCGAAAGGCGCGGACAACTCAGGGCCCGCGAGACGGCCTGCCAAAGCCATACAACATCCAGAACTCAGGGCCGCAACACCGCCACGCGCAACTGCTCGTTCAGCATTTGCTCATGCACATCCAGGCTCTTGCTCGCCCACAGCGCATGAGCCGGGCTGATGTCTGCGGTGAACGCCGCCGCCAGTTGGCGCAGATCGGAGATGCTACGCACCTGTGGACAAAAGGGTTGCCCGTCACAGTCCTGACTGGCGTTGCGATAGGTGCTCAGCAAACGATCCCAGAGATCATTGCGCACTTGCCTGATCGACTTGAGCTGCACTTGCGGCACGCCCAGCCGTTGCTTCAAACCTGACTCGTCCAGCGCTTCGCTGGCGAGCAAGGCTTTGGCGAACATCAGCACTTCGGCGCGAGAGGCCGTGTCGACATTCGCCTGGTTGGTAAGCGCGCCTGGCCAACCGGTTCGATCCAGATGATCCAGTACCAGCGCATTGCCAATATCCGCTGCCAACGTCAAACGGTAGCCAATAGCCCACAGCAATATGATCGAGGCCATTCGTAGCCACTGCATACCTAATTCCCTTTAAGCGCGTATCAGAAGTTTGGAAACGTCCCACAGATTCTGGCGCGCACAATACAGATGTTTACCCAGAAGCGCCTGATAAAGCCGTGGGAAATTTCCTGTCTAAGGGTTTTGCCTTAAAAAGGTCATGAAAAACTGTAGGGCGAATACCCGCCCCCCCGGAAAACCCCCTACAAACGCTGTCCATCCTGGCCGTCTTGTCCCGCTGCGCAGCACCCTCCTATAGTGGCCGGCGCGACTGAACCTCGCCGTAGCGACTTCTCAAAGGACAGACTTCATCCATGAACTCACTGCATCCACCCATCAACCGCTATCGCCGCTTGAAAACTGTCTACAGCGACAATCCGGTACTGGTTATCGACACTGACGCCAGCCATGAAGACTTGCTGAATGCCGCTCAACAAAGACTGTGCGCCGCCAACAATCTGCTGGAAACGCTTTACTGCATGTGTTTTCAACAAGCGGATGTCAAAGACATCCCCAACATCGTCAATGCGCTTTACTTATTGACTCAGGATGGTTGCGAACTGCTGGAAGTGGCGAAGTTCAAAGCGAATAATAAAAACTGAAAAACAATACGCAACAAACTTGGCAACAACCCATTGCTTCACCACAAAAAACAACCGCACTAGATTGATTGCTCTTCCATTAACAGAGCAACAAACATGACGACTTTAACTGTCTTTTTTTGCGGTACCGGCTCCACCAGATTTGATACGAACAACCCGAACTACTGGAACGGCGAACTGGTTTCCACACTGGCTTCGCACCACAGCGGCCGGGAGTTTGCCGAATGGGTCATCGTCGACGGCCCGGGCACCAGCAATTTGCAGACCGATGAACTGTTTACCGAATCCGGCGATTACGACCTGAGCGGTACGCTGTTCGGAAAAGGTTGGGAGGAGAATGTCCAACATGCCGTGAACATTATCAAAGGCCAGTGCGACTGGCAGCGTGAACAACTGACCGAAGCAGAATACAACCGACTGAAAGCTGCCGGTATTCCCATCGAAGACGTAAAAATAGAAGGCTCGTGGATGTGGCGAAAATATAACTACGGAAAGCGAAGCGTTACTCAGCAAAAGTTACAGGAACAAATCATCAAGACGTTCCGTAAGGATGGCGTCATTCCCACTCAAGTCAACCTGGTGGGATGGAGTCGTGGCGGCGTCAGTTGCCACATGTTGGCCAACGCCTTGTACGCCGACGACGCGCTGAAGAATATTCCGGTCAGGATCTTCGCCATTGACCCGGTTCCGGGTATCGGCAACTTTCAGGAACACCGGGTGAAACTCAACGCCAACGTCAAAGAATACGTCGGCTTTTATGCCCGGAACGAGCGCTCCAAAGGCTTCAGTTGCGTCATCCCGCAAACCGCCACCGGCACCAGAACCAGCGTTTTCCCAATGCCCGGCCGCCACGCCACACTGGTGGGCAACGCCGCCGTTGACGGCGACAGAGGCCCTAACGTGCTGGCCGAACCCGGCCTGATCGTCCGCCACTTCGCCGAAGTGTGCCTGCAGCGCTGGGGCACGCCGCTGAGCAAAACCCTGAACCTGAGTGACGCTGACCTGCGCCAGCACACCGACGCCATCGTGAGGGCCGCCGCGAAATACCAGGCCATGGAAAAGTGTTCGTACACCTACTTCACCGAACTGGATCAAGACGAACGGTGTGTGTCGCTGGGCAGCAAAGGTGTGCCGTTTTCAGCGGTGAAAGGTTCGATTTACACACCCGAAACCGGGCTGACGACCAGTGTGCTGGATACGGCGGCGTACAAGAATCTTGGTTGACGGTGAACCGACGAAAAAACCTACAACAATCTCCTATCTGATCTTCGTACCGATCCTACAGGTCTGGACTCCGTTGCCGCCTATCGGCGCCTGGTAGTTCAAACCTATAGTCGTGACTATCGCTGCCAAATCAGCGGTTCGGGCTTGGTCACCCGTATGAGTTGTGCACTCGCACTCGTTGTATGCTGCTGGCGCTTTTTGTGTCGGCACGCTTTATGGCGGCTGAGTTCGGGACGCCTTCGGGCGTGCCGGTTGTGAGTGCCTCACCGGTTGACCAACCCGAACGCAGTCCGCCACCTATCCCTTGTGGTCACGGTGGGTGCGAATTCTCATGACATATTTCGAGGCCAAAAATAATGAAAACATGGAACCCGCTCACCCCTGATCGCTACCGCCCACTCGAATCCAACCTCACCGACACCAAGCCCCTGATCATCGACGCTGCAGCCAACCCGCAAGACATCCTCGAATGCGCCGTCCAGCGCCTGCGCGCCTCCAGCGACCTGCTTAAAACCCTCTACTGCCTCAGCTTCAAACAAGCCGACGTCGAAGACATCCCCCACATCACCCACGCCCTCTATCTGCTGACACAGGATGGCTGTGACCTGCTGCAAGTCGCGCAGCAGCAAATGCTCAACTGGAAAGCGCCAGTCTGAAAAATCTCAGGCAGGTGTGCTCCCAATAAGTGGCGCCTGCCTCACCAAAGAACATGGATGCGGGACACCCGGCGCCCAGTGCAGGAGTTGAATTTTGCAAACTACTATTGATTGCGTACGATGGCAGCCATTGTTCAGCCAAGAGCTCGCCGTCATGACCACTGAAACCATCGATCACAGCATCCTGACGCGCCTGATTGAAAACGGTTCGGTCAGCAGCACACGTATCATCGCCAAGCCTGGTGGCTGGTCGATTCAAATTCATCAGGGAAGCAAAGAATGTTCGCTCGCAGCGCAACGCAGTGGTCAGGTGCGCCTGTTCAAACGCCTTGAAACACTAGTGGCCTATTTGCAAGAACTGGGTATCACTCACTTCGATGTGGATGCATCCAGCTATGACCCGCTGCAAATGAAAACCTACACACGTCCTGATCGCGCTGAAGCAATGAAGCAAGCACATGAGGCGGCGGCGTATGAAGAGTGGTTCAAGCGGCAGGTGCAAATCAGCATTGATGATCCAAGACCCAGCGTGAGCGATGAAGACGCTCGACGAATATTTGCTGCCAAGCGCGATGCCCTGCGTCAACGCGTGCGTTGATGAGGTTGGTCTGGCGCCAAGAGGCGCTTGATGACCGAGACCGAATCATGGAGCACATCAGTGAGGACAACCCTGAAGCGGCTGCGGATCTCGACGATATGTTCGAATCAAAAGGGGAAGTCGCCCGAAAGCGCCCGACCTTATACAGAAGGGGCAGCGTTGAAGGCACACGAGAAATCGTCGCAGCGTCCAACTATGTCATCGTCTACACGATCAAAGATGAATGTGTGGAGGTGCTGCGAATAATGCATGCCCGACAGCAATGGCTATGACAGATCACGAGGATTCGACAGGGCAAACCCATTCCCCGGGTCGACCAGCCAAGTGCAATTATTCTGGCGTTATCACTACCCAAGTGAAGGAATACTAGCGTTATGGCCAGAAAGACTGCGGCTCTGCTTCCTAAAACTGCGCGACTCCTGAAGAACCTTGGCGAACGCTTGAAACTGGCTCGGTTACGCAGGAGGCTGACGGCCAAACAACTCGCACAAAAAAGCCGCCCCTAAAGGGCGGCTTCTTCATTCACCACAAACCAACGCTTACAACTTCGGCCCAGCAGCCTTGATCGCGTCGCTCACTTCGAACTTCTTGAAGTTCTCGATGAACAGACCGGCCAGCGCCTTGGCAGCCTCGTCGTACGCAGCCTGGTCAGCCCAGGTGTTGCGTGGGTTGAGCAGGTTGGTTTCAACGCCCGGTACGGCCAATGGCACGTCGAGGTTGATGGTGTCCAGGTGCTCGGTGGTGGCGCCGATCAGTGCGCCGCTCTGGATAGCGGCGATCACTGCGCGGGTGGTCGGGATGTTGAAGCGTTTGCCGACGCCGTAGCCACCGCCGGTCCAGCCGGTGTTGACCAGGTAGACCTTGGAGCCGAAGCCGCGGATGCGCTTGATCAGCAGCTCTGCGTATTCGCCGGCCGGGCGCGGGAAGAACGGTGCGCCGAAGCAGGTGGAGAAGGTCGACTTGATGCCGCTGCCCGAACCCATTTCAGTCGAGCCCACCAGTGCGGTGTAGCCGGACAGGAAGTGGTAGGCCGCTTGTTCTTCGTTGAGGATCGACACTGGCGGCAGCACGCCGGTCAGGTCGCAGGTCAGGAAGATCACAGCGTTCGGCTCGCCACCGAGGTTGTGCTCGGAGCGCTTGGCAACGTGCTCCAGCGGGTACGCGGCGCGGCTGTTCTGGGTCAGGCTGACATCGGCGTAGTCGGCGTGCTTGGCGTCATCGATGACGACGTTTTCCAGCACAGCGCCGTGCTTGATGGCTTTCCAGATGACCGGCTCGTTCTTCTCGGACAAGTCGATGCACTTGGCGTAGCAGCCGCCTTCGATGTTGAAGACAACGCCTTCGCCCCAGCCGTGTTCGTCGTCACCGATCAGGTAACGGCTTTCGTCGGCCGACAGGGTGGTTTTACCGGTGCCCGACAGACCGAAGAACAGGGTCACGTCGCCTTCTTCGCCGATGTTGGCGGCGCAGTGCATTGGCAGCACGTCAGCGGCCGGCAGCAGGAAGTTCTGCACGGAGAACATGGCTTTCTTCATTTCACCGGCGTAACGCATGCCGGCGATCAGCACTTTCTTCTGGGCGAAGTTGAGGATCACGCAACCATCGGAGTTGGTGCCGTCACGCTCAGGCACGCACTCGAAGTTGGCCACGTTGAGCACTTGCCACTCGTCACGACCAGCCGGGTTGTACTGGGCCGGGTTGATGAACAGGCAACGACCGAACAGGTTCTGCCAGGCCGTCTGGGTGGTCATTTTCACGGCCAGGTAGTGATCTTCAGCCGCGCCGACATGCACATGGGAAACAAAGTGCTCTTGCGCGTTGTTGAACGCCTCGACGCGAGCCCACAAGGCATCGAACTTGTCGGCCGGGAACTTGCGGTTGATCGGGCCCCAGGCGATAGCGGCCTGGGTGGAAGGCTCTTCAACGATGAAACGGTCGACTGGCGAACGGCCGGTACGATGACCGGTGCGAACAACCAGAGCGCCGGTATCGGCAAGCTCGCCTTCACCGCGGTTCAGGGCTTCTTTTACCAGATCATCAACACTCAGATCGGTGTACACGGCGTTATTGGCTTGCGTCATGAGGTTCCCCGTCGGCCAGTGGCCGAGTGTGCTCCAAACGTTTTGTAGTAGAAAGTTGCGCACTACTACCGCGAAAAAAGTGGGCCGGATTATGCCAGAAAAGCCCAAAAAGAGTAGGGTCCTCCCGTCGTAACGGCGAAATTCCGTCGTTGAGCAGTGAATTTACCTGCGCTGAACCGTTTTAGTGCCGGGTATCTGACGGCGTGTCGACGCCCGCACCAGCGAACAATTGAGCGATGTCGGCCGCATCGAACAAGTAGCGTTCGTTGCAGAACTGGCAATCGATCTCGACGTTGCCGCCCTGTTCGGCAACCAGCGCCTGCGCATCTTCCAGACCCAGACTGACCAGCGCATTGCCCGAGCGTTCACGCGAGCAGCTGCAACGGAAACGCAGCTTCTGCACGTCGAACAGGCGCACTTGCTCTTCATGGTAGAGACGATGAAGCACGGTTTCGTTGTCCAGGCTCAATAATTCATCGGCGGTCAGCGTGCTAGCCAGCGCGGTGATGTGCTGCCAACTGGCGGCGCGGTCTTCTTCGTCTTTCAGACGATCGGCCGGCAGTTGCTGCAGCAGCAGACCACGGGCGCGGCGGCCGTCGGCGAACAACTTGAAGCGGGTGCCGACCTGTTGCGACATGACGAAATAATTGGTGAAGCAATCGGACAGGGTTTCGCCGTCGAGATCGACGATGCCCTGATAGCGCTGGCCAACCGTCGGGTCGACGGTCAGGGCCAGCACACCCTTTGGCATCAGGTCGCTGAGGGTCGCATCGGCGGCAATCTGATCGGCGTGGTAGCGCGCCAATCCTCGGATCTCGCGCTCGCTGGAGCATTCGATCATCAGCATCGGGATCGGGCCTTCAGAGCGCGCCTGCAAAATCAGCAAGCCGTCGAACTTCAGGGTGCCCACCAGCAAAGAGGCCGCCGCCATCAATTCGCCCAGCAATTGCGCGACCGGCTCGGGGTATGGGTGTTTGGCGAGCACTTCAGCGTAGCTGCGCTCAAGCGCCACCAGTTCGCCACGGGTGTCGCTGTCATCGAAGATGAAGCGTTGGGTGAAATCGGTATCCGTTAGGTCGGTCATAGGTCCGGTATCTGAAAGTGATGACAAAATGATTACAAAGAATGAAAATTCGCGTTTCTTGGCACCCTCTTTGGTGCCGACTGCTACGCCATGGGAGGCATTTTATGAACAATCCGGGTTTGTTCCAATCAAGGTGGAACCTCGGCCGGCTGGTTCTGTGCAACGTGGTGCCGTTAGCGCTACTGGCTTTCTGGTTATGGCCTACGGGTAACTCGCTGTGTGTGATTTTCGACGAGTGGCTGTTCCGCTCGCTCAATGCACCACTGGCCAGCAACCCCATATGGCTCCACATCTGGGCAATTGCAAGTATGCGTCCGTTCGACATCGTCGTCGGGCTGATTCTGCTGACGCTGCTGATCAAAGGTGACTGGGTATTCAAGGCGATTGATGCGCGCCGTGCTTTTTTCGGTTTTTTATCGATTCTGCTGTTGATGGTGGTGATCCGTACGCTGTTTTCCAAGTTCGCCGATTTCATGGACTGGCAGCACAGCAGTCCGTCGATGGTGCTTGAAGGCGCGGTACACCTCAGCGATTACTTCCCGCATCTGGAAAAGACCTGGGAGTTGAAAGATCGCTCGAGCCAGAGCTTCCCGGGCGACCATGCTTCGGTGTTGCTGATCTGGGCATTATTCATGGGGGTGTTCAGCCGCTCGGTTGGCCAGTTCCTGACGATCTGGGGCCTGGCGGTGCTGTTCATGCTGCCGCGGCTGGTGGCCGGGGCGCATTGGGGTCAGGACGATTACATCGGCGGCGTGTTGCTGGCGGTGCTGGCGTTGGGCTGGGGCTACTACACGCCATTTGCGTATCACGCCGCGAATTTCTGGCTGAAAGTGACGGCGCCGATTTTCAGTTTGCTGGGCAAGCTGCCGCTGATTTCGCGGATGAGTGTGGTGCGTAGCGCCTGATATCGCGGCGTCCATGGCGAGTGCTGTGCACTCGATTCGCCAACAGGCTAGCTCCCACATTGGAATGCAATCTTGTGTGGGAGCTTGCTCGCGAAGAGGCAGTGACGCCCTACTCGCTGCCGCTACCCCGAAACTTGAACAGATCCCGCCGCTGCTTCTTGCTCGGCTTGCCATCGGTGCTCACGCCCAACGCACCGGCCTTGCGCATCGCCGCAGCCGCTTCGCGCTTGGCGATACTCGCCTCGGTCTCCGCATACAGCGTTTGCGCTTCGGGCGCGCCACGACGCACGATAGACAGTGCCTCGACCCTCACTATGCGCACTTCGAAACCGGTGCGAATCTCAAATTCGTCGCCAATGCGTGGCTCTTTGCCAGGCTTGCAGCGCTCGCCTCGACAATGCACCTTGCCACTCTCGATCGCTGCTTTGGCCAAGGCCCGGGTTTTGTAGAAACGCGCGGCCCATAGCCACTTATCGAGACGGACCTTGTCGTCGTCTTCGTTTTTTTGTGCCATGGAATGTCCTCATTCTGAAATATTGGTGAACTGTACTACCGTTTCTGTCGTGCCATGAATGACCCCATCCCGGATTACAATGCACACATTCCGGCGCCTGCTTCAGGCGCCGGTAATCCGGGCTGTAGATATCTGTCGCCTTTTAACCATTATTCTGCGTGAATACCGCGAATCCGGCCCCTGCGGACTGAGCGGTTGTCACGGTTGAGCATTTTTTTGAAGACATTTGACCATTTGACCGTTGTCGGTCTGCGCGAGTGGGTGGCGCTCCCTGATTTGGGAGTCGCGGGCCTGCGGGCAAAAATCGACACCGGTGCCAGCACCTCCAGCCTGCACGCCACTGACATCGAGCCGTTCGAACGCGACGGCGCGAAGTGGGTGCGCTTCACTGCGCACCTGGGCACAGTGGTGCAGTTGCGTCACCGGCGTTGCGAAGCGCCTTTGGTGGCGCGCAAGACCATTAAAAGCTCCAACGGTCAGGCTCAGGTGCGCTATGTGATCAGCACCACCCTGGCCCTCGGTGATCGGGTCTGGTCGGTCGAGTTCACCCTCGCTTGCCGCAAGTCCATGCGTTATCGCCTGCTACTCGGTTCCAAAGCTTTGATTGACGGCCAACTGGTGGTCAATCCGGGCATCAAATATGTACAAGACAAGCCGGTGTTCCCGGTATCTACCTCCTCCACAGGTGTTGCATGAAGATCGCTGTGCTGTCGCGGAACCCGCGTCTGTATTCCACCCGTCGCCTGGTCGAAGCCGGCACCGAGCGCGGGCATGAAATGGTGGTGATCGACACCTTGCGCGCCTATATGAACATCGCCAGCCACAAGCCGCAGATCCACTATCGCGGCAAACCGCTGGAAGGTTTCGATGCGGTGATTCCACGGATCGGCGCGTCGGTAACGTTCTATGGCTGCGCGGTGTTGCGTCAGTTCGAAATGATGGGGGTCTTCCCGCTCAACGAATCGGTGGCCATTGCCCGTTCCCGGGACAAGTTGCGCTCGTTGCAACTGCTGTCGCGCCGGGGGATCGGCTTGCCGGTGACCGGGTTCGCTCACTCACCGGATGACATTCCGGACCTGATCGACATGGTCGACGGTGCTCCGCTGGTGATCAAAGTGCTGGAAGGCACTCAGGGCATTGGTGTGGTGCTGTGTGAAACCGCGACGGCGGCGGAGTCGGTGATCGAAGCGTTCATGGGCCTGAAGCAGAACATCATGGTCCAGGAATACATCAAGGAGGCTGGCGGTGCGGACATCCGCTGTTTCGTGGTCGGCGACAAGGTGATCGCGGCCATGAAACGTCAGGCCAAACCGGGCGAGTTCCGCTCCAACCTGCATCGTGGCGGTAGCGCCAGCCTGATCAAGATCACCCCGGAAGAACGCATGACAGCGCTGCGGGCGGCCAAGGTCATGGGCCTGGCGGTGGCGGGGGTGGATATCCTGCGTTCCAATCACGGGCCGCTGGTGATGGAAGTGAACTCGTCGCCGGGGCTTGAAGGGATCGAGACCACCACCGGGAAGAATGTGGCGGGGATCATCATTGAGCATCTTGAGAAGAATGGCGGGCCGAATATGACTCGCACCAAAGGCAAGGGCTAAACCCGGAAATATGTGGCGGCTCAGAGGCCGCCTTCGCGGGCAAGCCCGCGAAGGGGCCATCAGCCTCACCCTGGATGTCAGTGTTTAAACAGCATCGCGAGGCAGCATCAACCCCAACGGCAACCTGACCCGCGCCTCCAGTCCACCCCCGGACCGATTACGCAACTCAACATTGCCGCCATGCATCGAAGCGATCCGCTTCACGATCGCCAACCCCAAACCGGTGCCTTTGCCGCCACGAGCGCGGTCACCACGGGTGAACGGGTTGAAGATCGCCTCAAGCTCCGAAGGATCGATCCCCGCCCCACGGTCCATCACACTCAGCACCACATACGGGGCACTGGTGTCGCCAGACACATACGCGGCGACTTCAACGCCGCTGCCGGCATGATTCAAAGCGTTGCCAATCAGGTTGTTCAACAAGCGCTTCATTGAAACCCGACGCAGCGGAAACGGCTGGATCGGTTCCAGACGCAACCGAACCTTCTCTTCACTCTGGTTGTACGGCGCCACGACTTCACGTACCAGATCGCTGAGATCCACTTCCTCCACAGACTCGTCCCGACCGTCGCGAATGAACGCCAGGAACTGGTCGAGAATCGCATCCATGTCCTCGATGTCGCGCACCATGTCGTCGGTCAGGTCGTTACGGTCGCCCATCAATTCAAGCGACAGCCGCAACCGGGTCAACGGCGTGCGTAAATCGTGGGAAACCCCGGCCAGCATCAACTCGCGCTCACGTCCGGCCTGTTCGACGTCCTCGGCCATCTGGTTGAAGGCGCGATAGACCTCGGTCATCTCGCTTGGCGTGTCGCTGATCGGCAGGCGCACGCTGCGGCCCTGACCGAGTTGCCGGGCGGCATACACCAGTCGCTTCAAGGGTTGGTTGAGCTGGCTGACGAAAATCCATGCCGACGCGGTCGACAGCAAACCAATGGCGAGGAACCAGCCGAGGACGTTCCAGATTTTCTGGCCACGCAATGGATGCGGGTACAGTGGGACTTTCAGCCAGCCATCACCCAGGCTCGGTGCACGGACCCAGAGCGCCGGCGGTGAGTGCATGCGTAATCGCACCTCGGTGTCGGGGCCCAGCTCGGTCTGCATCTGCCGCTGATAGATTTCGCTATAAGGCCAATGTTGTTCGCCTTCCGGCACACCCGCCCCGACCACCCTGATCAGGGGCACCTTATCGGCGATCTTCGCGCGGTTTTCTTCGTCTGCGGCCCAATAGGCGCGCAGCGTCAGAGCGACGCCGTGACTGTATTGACGATCCACCAGCACGTCCTCGTTCATCAACAGATAAACCAGGGTCAGCGCCTTGGAAAACAGCACGACGATGAGCACCAGCCAGAGGGTGCGGGAGAAAAAACTTTGGGGAAACCAGACGGGGGTTTTCATCTTTAACCGCTACACACTTGCAGGAGCGAGCCATGCTCGCATATTGCGGATTGCGAGTCTGTGAGATGGGTCATTCGACCCGCCCCCGACAGACTCGCTCCTACAAATCACCGATCACTTGGTGGCGGTGCCATCCGGTACAAACACATAGCCCACGCCCCAGACCGTCTGGATGTAGCGCGGTTTGGACGGATCGGGCTCGATCATCCGGCGCAGACGGGAAATCTGCACATCGATGGAACGCTCGAGGGCATCCCACTCGCGGCCACGGGCCAGGTTCATCAGTTTATCGCGGGTCAGTGGCTGACGCGCGTTCATGACGAGGGCCTTGAGTACCGCAAACTCACCGGTGGTGAGCATGTGTACTTCGTCGCCGCGCTTCAGTTCGCGAGTGGCCAGCGACAACACGTAATCACCGAAGGTGACGTTTTCGTCTTCGCTGCCCGGTGCGCCCGGCACCGGTGCGGCCTGACGGCGCAGCACTGCTTTGACCCGTGCCATCAGCTCGTCCGGGTTGAACGGCTTGGCCAGATAGTCGTCGGCACCCAGTTCCAGGCCCTTGATGCGGCTCATCTCATCGCCCTTGGCGGTGAGCATGATGATCGGAATCTGGTTGTTCGCCGCCCGCAGACGGCGGCAGGCGGTCAGACCGTCTTCGCCAGGCAGCATCAGGTCGAGGACGACCAGATTGAAAACCTCACGCGAGAGCAGACGATCCATCTGCTCGGTGTTCGGTACGGTACGGGCACGATAGCCCTTGCTGACGAAAAAGCGTTCCAGCAGGCTACTCAGCCCTGGATCGTCGTCAACGATAAGAATTTTTTCGCCTTCAGCAGGTTGTGCAGTGCTGCTCATTGGATGCTCCTTTTAGCTCGGCGCGCATTATGGCGTAGCTGCCGTTATACGCACCGTGTGCATTGTTAGCAGATTTTTCCTTCACTGCCAGAAAACCGGGGTTTATGCCTACAGACTGCAACGCCCCCGAATGACAGAACGCTGGTTATAATGCGCGGCGTTTTGTGCCAGGCAACGTCTGAATCGTTACCGGAGTTGGCCGGGCTTTTTTCCCGGTGGCCGCAGTAATTGTTCGATTTCACGGGTCAATGGGGTGCCTTTTGACCCAGGCAGCGGCAATCCTCTAGCCGTTCAACCAGACTCCGGGCCTTTGTTTCCGTGCCTGCGAGCCTGCTTTCACACTATGTCAGGTGGTTTTATGGACAGCATCAACAGCCGCATTGCCGAGGAACTCGGTGTACGCCCACAACAGGTCGAAGCGGCCGTCGCGCTACTCGATGAAGGCTCTACCGTTCCCTTCATCGCCCGTTACCGGAAAGAAGTGACCGGCAGCCTTGATGACACGCAACTGCGTCATCTGGAAGAGCGTTTGCGCTACCTGCGAGAACTCGACGAACGGCGTATCAGCATCCTCGCCAGCATCGAGGAGCAAGGCAAACTCACCCCCGCCCTTGAACGCGATATCAAACTCGCCGACACCAAGACCCGCCTTGAAGACTTGTACCTGCCGTACAAGCAAAAGCGCCGCACCAAGGGCCAGATTGCCCTGGAAGCCGGCCTTGGCGACCTGGCTGACGGCCTGTTCAACGACCCGAATCTCGCTCCGGAAACCGAAGCCGCACGCTTCGTCGACGCCGAAAAAGGCGTGGCCGATGTGAAGGCTGCGTTGGAAGGCGCCAAATACATCCTGATGGAACGCTTCGCCGAAGACGCCAGCCTGCTGGAAAAACTGCGCAGCTACCTCAAACAGGAAGCAACCCTCAGTGCCCGCGTGATCGCAGGCAAGGAAGAAGAAGGCGCCAAGTTCCGCGACTACTTCGAACACGACGAGCCGCTCAAAAGCATGCCGTCGCACCGCGCACTGGCGATTTTCCGCGGCCGCAACGAAGGCATCCTCAGCTCCGCACTGAAGGTCGGCGACGAACTGCCGGGCACCATGCACCCGTGCGAGGGCATGATCGGCCAGCAATTCAACATCCAGAATCAGAACCGTCCCGCCGACAAATGGCTTGGCGAGGTGGTGCGCTGGACCTGGAAGGTCAAGCTCTACACCCACCTGGAAACCGATCTGCTGGGCGAGCTGCGCGACGGCGCCGAAACCGAGGCGATCAACGTGTTCGCCCACAACCTGCACGACCTGCTGCTGGCCGCACCGGCCGGCCCGCGTGCGACCCTGGGCCTCGACCCGGGCCTGCGTACCGGTTGCAAGGTGGCCGTGGTCGACTCCACCGGCAAGCTGCTGGATCACGCCACGGTTTACCCGCACGTTCCACACAACAAGTGGGATCAGACCATCGCCATCCTGGCCGCGCTGTGTGCCAAGCACTCGGTTGACCTGATCGCCATCGGCAACGGCACCGCCAGCCGTGAAACCGATAAACTGGCGATCGAGCTGATCAAAAAATACCCAGCCATGAAGATGACCAAGGTCATGGTCTCCGAGGCCGGCGCATCGGTGTACTCGGCGTCGGAACTGGCGGCCAAGGAATTCCCCGATCTGGACGTGTCGATCCGTGGCGCGGTGTCCATCGCCCGTCGTTTGCAGGATCCGCTGGCCGAGCTGGTGAAAATCGACCCGAAATCCATCGGGGTCGGCCAGTACCAGCACGACGTGTCGCAGCTGAAACTGGCACGAGGCCTGGACGCGGTGGTCGAGGACTGCGTGAACGCCGTCGGTGTCGACGTCAACACCGCTTCGGTAGCGCTGCTGGCACGGATCTCCGGCCTCAACGCCACACTGGCGCAGAACATCGTGGCGCACCGCGACGAACACGGCGCATTCAAAACCCGTGCAGCGCTGAAGAAAGTCGCACGCCTGGGCGAAAAAACCTTCGAACAGGCCGCCGGTTTCTTGCGCGTGATGAACGGTGACAACCCGCTGGATTCCTCGGCGGTTCACCCGGAAGCCTATCCGCTGGTGCAGCGTATTGCCGCTGAAACCGACCGCGACATCCGCTCGTTGATCGGCGATGCCGGGTTCCTCAAGCGTCTGGATCCGAAGAAGTTCACCGACGAGACCTTCGGTCTGCCGACCGTGACCGACATCCTCCAGGAGCTCGAAAAACCGGGCCGCGACCCGCGTCCCGAGTTCAAGACTGCCGAGTTCCAGGAAGGCGTCGAAGACCTCAAAGACCTGCAACTGGGGATGATCCTCGAAGGCGTCGTCACCAACGTGACCGCGTTCGGTGCCTTCGTCGACATCGGCGTGCATCAGGACGGTCTGGTGCACATCTCGGCGCTGTCGGAGAAGTTCATCAAGGACCCGCGTGAAGCGGTGAAAGCCGGTGACGTGGTGAAAGTAAAGGTCATGGAAGTCGACATTCCTCGCAAACGCGTGGGCCTGTCGATGCGCATGGGCGACACCCCGGGCGAGAAGATCGATGGCGCCCGTGGCTCGCGTCCGGGCTCGGCGCAACGCCAGCCGTCGAACAATGCGCCACGCAAGGAAACCGCAACAGCGACGCCCGTGAACAATGCGATGGCCTCGCTGTTCGCCAACGCCAAGCAGTTGAAGAAACGCTGATGGACATTCCGGCCGGGCTCGTCGAGAGCGCGTTTTTCAAGCTGTTGGGCTGCCGCCTGCACAGCCTGGAAACCGGGGTGGCGCAAGTCGCCCTGGTGCTGGAGCCGGAACTGCGCAATCGCGGCGGCAAATTGCACGGTGGCGCGCTGTTCAGCCTGGTCGACATCGCCATGGGTCTGGCCTGTTCCAGCACCCACGGTTTCGATCAGCAGAGCGCGACCATCGAATGCAAGATCAACTATATCCGCGCCGTTTCCGACGGCGAGGTGCTGTGCACGGCGCGGGTCATCCACCCGGGCCGCCGCACGCTGGTGGTCGAAGCCGACGTGATGCAGGGCGAAAAACTGGTCGCAAAAGCGCAAGGCACGTTCGCTGTCCTGTAGATGTTGCTCATCATTTTGAGTTAATTTCGGCGCAGTGATCGCCGCGTCGAGCTTTTCTGTGAGAGCGGGCTTGCTCGCCAAGGCTGTGTGTCAGTTTGCATGTCTGTGACTGATACACCGCCTTGGCGAGCAAGCCCGCTCCCACAAGGATCGCGTTTACTTCGCGTGCATCTGCCAGATTCAGGGATTGAAGTCGGCGGTTCGAAAGGGGCTTCGTGAGCCCAAAAAACCAGGCGAAAACGCCAGTTTCAACTTCACCCTTGTAGACCGTCTTGCCCACCCCCATATTGGGGCGACTGACGCGTGAAGGAATCCAAATTGAGCGAACTTCTCAACCGCCGCCTGGCTCTGCTCGGCGAGCGCGCTAACCTCTCTCTGCTCGAACAGTGCCTCCACGGTATCGAACGTGAATGCCTGCGCGTGACCAGCGAAGGTCGTCTGGCGCAAACGCCGCACCCCGAAGCCTTGGGTTCCGCGCTGACCAACGAAAAAATCACCACCGACTATTCCGAGTCGCTGCTGGAATTCATCACGCCCGCCCTGCCCGACCCGGCAGATACACTGGCGAGCCTGGACAGGATTCACCGTTTTGCCTACAGCAAACTCGGCAACGAGTACCTGTGGAGTCCATCGATGCCGTGCCCATTGCCGGCCGAGGAAGACATCCCGATTGCCTATTACGGCACGTCCAATATCGGTCAGCTCAAGTACGTCTATCGCAAGGGCCTGGCCCTGCGGTACGGCAAGACCATGCAGTGCATCGCCGGGATTCACTACAATTTTTCCCTGCCGGAAAAACTCTGGCCGTTGCTGCGCGAAACCGAGGGTTTTTTCGGCACTGACCGGGATTTCCAGTCGTCGTCCTATATCGCGCTGATCCGCAACTTCCGGCGCTACAGCTGGTTGCTGATGTACCTGTTCGGCGCCTCACCGGCGCTCGACGCGGGCTTCCTGCGCGGTCGTTCGCATCAGTTGGAACAGCTCGATCCAGACACGCTCTACCTGCCGTACGCCACCAGCCTGCGCATGAGCGACCTCGGTTACCAGAGCAACGCCCAGGCCGGCCTGACGCCGTGCTACAACGATCTGACGAGCTACACCGACAGCCTGCGCAAGGCCGTGGCTACGCCGTACGCACCGTACGTTGAAGTCGGCACGCACAAGGATGGCGAGTGGGTTCAGTTGAACACCAACATCCTGCAGATCGAAAACGAGTACTACTCCAACATCCGCCCAAAACGCGTGACCTACAGCGGCGAGCGGCCGATTCAGGCGCTGGTGGCCCGTGGCATTCAGTACGTCGAAGTGCGCTGCCTGGACATCAACCCGTTCCTGCCGATGGGCATCGACCTCACTGAATCGCGCTTCATTGATGCGTTCCTGCTGTATTGCGCACTCAACGACAGCCCACTGCTGACCAACACCAGTTGCAGCAACGCGACCTCGAACTTCCTCAGCGTGGTCAAGGAAGGTCGCCGTCCGGGTCTGCAATTGCAGCGCGACGGTGAGCCGGTCGAGATGAAGGCATGGGCGGTAGAGTTGCTGGAAAAGATTGCCCCACTCGCTGCGCTGCTCGATCAAAGCCATGGCGGCGATGCCCACAGCAAGGCACTGGATGCGCAACTGGCAAAAGTCCGCGACCCGTCGCTAACGCCTTCTGCCCAAGTGCTGGCCGCGATGGCCGAGCACAAGGAAAGCTTCGCGCAGTTTTCCCTGCGTCAGAGTCAGGCACATGCCGAGTTTTTCCGCAGCGAGTCGTTGACAGCTGACGAGCAGGCGAAGTTTGAGGAACTGGCGCGCTCTTCCCTGGTGGCGCAGGCTGAGCTGGAGCAGAACGAGGTGGGCGATTTCGATGTGTTTGTCGGGTCGTACCAGGCGAGCATTCTGGCGATCAGCAACTGAAAAAAACCTCACCCTGATCCTCTCCCGCAGGGAGAGGACTGGGTTGAAGGATGCTCACTGCGCCATCGAGGGCTTCTCCCAAAGATTGATCCCGCCCTCTTGGGCAAACCGGTCAATCTCTGCCAGTTCTTCAGCACTGAAGCTCAGATTCTTCAACGCCCCGACGTTCTCGATAATCTGCTCCGGTCGGCTTGCGCCGATCAGCGCCGAGGTCACGCGCGGGTCACGTAGCGTCCAGGCCAGTGCCAGTTGCGCCAGGCTCTGGCCACGACGCTTGGCGATCTCGTTCAGCGCACGGACGTGGGCGATGTTGGCTTCGGACAAATGCGAAGCCTGCAGCGAACCACCGCCCGGACGATTGACCCGCGCATCCGCCGGCACGCCGTTGAGGTATTTGTCGGTCAGCAGACCTTGCGCCAACGGCGTGAAGGCGATGACGCCAGTGCCGAGTTCATCGGTGGTGTCGAGCAGGTCTTTTTCCACCCAGCGGTTGAGCAGGTTGTACGCCGGCTGGTGAATCAGCAGCGGCACCTTCCACTCTTTGAGCAGCGCGGCGATCTCGCGGGTTTTCACCCCGGAGTACGACGAGATGCCGATGTACAACGCCTTGCCCTGTTGCACGGCGCTGGCGAGGGCGCTGGCGGTTTCCTCCAGCGGGGTGTCCGGATCGAAGCGATGCGAATAGAAGATGTCCACATAGTCCAGGCCCAGGCGCTGCAGGCTCTGATCAAGGCTGGCCAGCACATATTTACGCGAGCCACCGCCCTGACCGTAAGGGCCAGGCCACATGTCCCAACCGGCCTTGCTGGAGATGATCAACTCATCGCGGTATGGCTTGAAGTCTTCGCGCAGCAGGCGACCGAAATTGATCTCGGCGCTACCGTACGGAGGGCCGTAGTTGTTGGCCAGGTCGAAGTGGTTGATCCCCAGGTCGAACGCAGTGCGCAGCAGGGCGCGCTGGGTGTCGATCGGCGTGCTGTCGCCGAAGTTGTGCCACAGGCCCAGCGATAGCGCCGGCAGCACCAGACCGCTGCGCCCGACGCGGCGGTAAGGGATGGACTCATAGCGGTTTTCGGCAGCGGTGTAAGTCATCGAATCCTCTCTTGTTTGATGAACAGCTAATGGACGATTGACGTAACCCCTGTGGGAGCGGGCTTGCTCGCGAAGGCGTCAGAACCGTCGATGATTATCCACCCTGCACACCCCAATCATCCTCTTCGGCCTGATCCTGGCAGGGTGCTTGAGCACCGAGTCTTGATCCGACTCGGCGCTCAACCCACGATCAACGCACCAGATGCAGGAACTGCATGTGCCGTTCGTACTGGTCGAGGATGTCGTTGATGATCTGCTCTTTGGTGTAGCCGACCATATCGTAGTCCTGACTGCCCTCGCTCAGGTGCACTTCGGCGCGGTAGTAGCGGCGATTGTTGAGCTGCTTGGAGCCCATGCCACCCCGGGCGAATGATGGCGTGAAGTAGCCGCGCATCTGCACTTGGTAGATGAACGCATGCTGCTCGCCATGGCCGATTTCCAGGCTGACGCTGTCGTTGGCCGGGTCCGGCTGGGTGACCACGTTCAGGCCTTTTTCGACAAACACCGCCGTCACTTCTTCAATTGCCGGGCGCACGGTGGTGTCCATGAAACGGTACACCTCGTCACGCGACGGGAAGTGCACGGCCTGGCTCAGACGCTGTCGCCAGCCCCCTGAACCACGCCGCGAGCCGGACACCGGCGCCAGCGAGTGCAGTTGCGCGATCTGCTTCTGCGACTCCAGATAGAACGCCTTGTGCAGGCCCCACATCATCAAAAGCAGGATCAGCGAGAACGGCAACGAGGTCAGCACCACCGCCGACTTCAGTGCATCGATGCTGCCGGAGAATAGCAGCGAGCTGGTGATCAGCGCCGTCATCACGCCCCAGAACACCCGCAGCCATTTCGGCCCGTCTTCGTCCGGGTTGCCGCCCTTGGCCGACAGTGTCGAGAGCACCACGGTACCGGAGTCGGCTGAGGTGACGAAGAACACGAAGCTGATGAACACCGTCACAGCGATGACGGTTTTGCTCCACGGGTAGGTTTCCAGCAACAGATAAATGCTCATCGACGGGTTGTCGAGGGCCGACATGCCGAGCGCGCTCATGCCGTGATTGAGCACCTGATCGAGGGCGCTGTTGCCGAAGATCGACATCCACGCCAAGGTGAAGCCGAGCGGGATCAGCAGCACGCCGAAGACGAACTCACGAATGGTGCGGCCACGGGAAATCCGTGCGATGAACAAGCCCACGAAGGGCGACCATGCGATCCACCAGGCCCAGTAGAACACCGTCCAGCCGCCAAGCCAGTCGCTCGGTGTGTCATAGGCGTAGAGGTCAAAACTCTTCATCGGCAAGGCACCGAGGTAGTCGCCAACGTTCTGGATCAAGGTATTGAGCAGATGCTGGGTGGGGCCGGCGAACAGCACGAACAGCAGCAGCGCGCAGGCCAGCAGCATGTTGATGTCGGACATCACCCGCACGCCTTTATCCACACCGGCGACAGCCACGATGATCGCCGCGCCCATCATCAGGGTAATCAAACCGACTTGAATCCACTGGGTGTGCGCGATGCCGAACAAGTAGTCCAGGCCCGAGTTCAGGTGCAGCACGCCAAAGCCCATATCGGCGCCGAGGCCGAACACGGTAGCGATGATGCCGAAGCCGTCCACCGCGTAACCGATGGGGCCGTTGATGCGTTTGCCGATCAGTGGATACAGCGCCGAACGCAGGGCCAGCGGCAGGTTGTGACGGTAGGCAAAGTAGGCCAGCGCCATGCCGACGAAGGCGAACACCCCCCAGCCGTGCAAGCCCCAGTGCAGAAACAGAATCTGCATCGCCTGGCGCGCCGCGTCCGCCGTGCCGGCCTCGCCTTGCGGCGGTTGCAGCATGTGGGTCAGCGGTTCGGACACGCAGAAGAAAAACAACGTGATGCTGATCCCGGCAGCGAACAGCATGCCGGCCCAGGACAGGTAACTGAATTCGGGTTCGTCGTGGTCGGCACCGAGTTTGATCTTGCCGTAGCCGGATAACGCGGTGACCACCACGAAGACCAGATACAGGCTCATCGCGAGCATGTAGTACCAGCCGACCGTATTGGCCGCCCAGTTCTGCGCAGCCAGCAGCCAGGCACCGGCCTGTTGTGGCATGGCGATGACCACAAGACCAAAGAGCAGAATGACCGTCGCGGCGAAGTAGAACACCGGCGGATTCATGCGTACCAGGCCGCTGGCGGGGGTTGACGATGCACTCATGAAACGCGCACCTCGATGGATTGAGACGTGGCTGAAATGATCGGACTCAGCAAAGGCAAGCCTCCTGTTGTGAGCGGGCAGCGAACCACCGGTTTAACTTGAATGAACGTTCAAGTTAAACATGGATAGGACGCTAACGACTAATCGTACGGCCAGCCGGTCGTGTTCCTACGCTAGCTCAAGGTGAGGTATGACGTGGAGTTGGAGAGATTGGTTCAGTGGAGAATTGGCGCAGGGACATTATCTGGATTCGCCCCAAGACCCATTCGTGAGCAAGCCCCCTCATTCCAGCTATGGGAGCGGGCTTGCTCGCGAAGAGGCTGGATGCCGCAACAAAAATCAGAGGCTACTTCTGCGTCCCGTCATCATGCTGCAAATTGGCCTGGGTCAAATTGCACCCCGCCGGCACGCTGCGGGTCAGCCACACGTTGCCGCCGATGGTCGACCCCTTGCCGATGGTGATCCGCCCAAGAATCGTCGCCCCGGCATAAATCACCACGTCGTCCTCGACAATAGGATGGCGTGGATGGCCCTTCTGCAATTGCCCGTCTTCATCGGCCGGGAAGCGCTTGGCGCCTAACGTTACCGCCTGATAGATCCGCACACGCTCACCAATGATCGCCGTCTCGCCAATCACCACACCCGTGCCGTGATCAATAAAGAAACTACGGCCGATCTGCGCGCCCGGATGGATATCAATGCCGGTGGCCGAGTGCGCAATTTCTGCGCTGATCCGCGCCAGCAACGGCAGCCCTGCACGATACAAATGGTGGGCGAGACGATGGTGAATCACCGCCAGAATCCCCGGGTAGCACAGCAGTACTTCATCCACACTGCGCGCCGCCGGATCGCCGTGATAGGCCGCCAGCACATCGGTGTCGAGCAACGTGCGCAAGCCCGGCAATGCCAAGGCAAAATCCTGAATGATCTGGAGCGCCCGGGTCTCCACTTCGCTGTCGTCCTGGGCGCTGTGGCGGGCGACGTAGCGCAGTTCCAGACGTGTCTGGGCGAGCAACGCATTCAGCGCGACATCGAGGGTGTGGCCGACGTAGAAGTCTTCGCTTTCCTCACGCAAATCCACCGGCCCCAGACGCATCGGGAACAATGCCCCACACAGCGCTTCAAGAATCTGCGCCATCGCGGCGCGGGACGGCAGTTCGCGCCCACCCTGCTCGCCGGATGCCCGGCCATTCTGGGCGCGCCACTGATCCCGCGCGCTGCGCAGTTGACTGACGATGGTCTGTAATTGCCAATGGCTGGAACGCTCGCTCACGGTAAAGACTCCTCACGGGCGGCCGGAGTGCCTGGCCGCGTCAACGGCGACTACTTTAAGGCATGCCTGTGAGGGCGAATTAAGAACCGATAGTGCTGGGCTCAGTCCATTTGGCTATAAGCGATTGATGGTTGCCCGTGCAAAAGCGCGTGCCTATAGTCCCTTCATCTTTCTCCTCCAGTACGCAACCATGATTAAACAACAGCTGGATCGCTTTACTCGCCTGGAACTGCTTGGCCAGCCGACCCCACTGGAAAAACTTGAGCGCCTGTCCACCTGGCTCGGCCGTGACGTCTACATCAAACGCGATGACCTGACGCCGCTGGCCATGGGCGGCAACAAGCTGCGCAAACTCGAGTACCTCGCCGCCGACGCCCTCGCCCAGGGCGCCGACACGCTGATCACCGCCGGTGCGCTGCAATCGAACCACGTTCGCCAGACGGCGGCGCTGGCCGCCAAACTCGGCCTGAGTTGCGTGGCGTTGCTGGAAAATCCGCTGGGCACCGAAGACAGCAACTACACCGGCAATGGCAATCGCCTGCTGCTGGATCTGTTCGACACAAAAGTTGAGCTGGTCGACAACCTCGACAACGCCGATGAACAACTCGCGGCCCTCGCCGTGCGTCTGCGCAGCAACGGAAAAAAACCGTATCTGGTACCGATTGGCGGCTCCAACGCCCTCGGTGCCTTGGGTTATGTGCGTGCCGGGCTTGAGCTGGCCGAACAGATCAAAGACACCGGGCTCGACTTCGCCGCCGTGGTACTGGCATCGGGTAGCGCCGGGACCCACAGCGGCCTGGCGCTGGCGTTGAGTGAGGCATTGCCGCAACTGCCGGTGATCGGCGTGACCGTGTCGCGCACTGAAGAAGAGCAGCGCCCGAAAGTGCAGGGGCTGGCGCAACGTACTGCTGAGCTGCTCGGCGTTGAGCTGCCGGCCAGCTTCAAGATTGAGCTGTGGGACGAATATTTCGGCCCGCGTTATGGCGAACCCAATGCCGGGACGCTGGCAGCGGTGAAATTGCTGGCCAGTCAGGAAGCGGTGTTGCTCGACCCGGTATACACCGGCAAGGCCATGGCCGGGTTGCTTGATGGCATCGGTCGGCAGCGCTTCGAAGAAGGCCCGATCATCTTCCTGCATACCGGCGGGGCGCCGGCGTTGTTTGCCTATAAGGACTTCTTGTAAGCGGAAGACGAGACCGTTCCCACGCAGAGCGTGGGAAGGTTTTATATTCAAATAAGGAATATCAATTTCAATATTAAGTATTTTCAAGTCTAACCAAGTCGTCATATAGTCTCGCCGCAGGCGAATTTCGCGCGAGACGCTTAAGCTGCTTTAAGGCAGGATAGCGCTGTCGTCCAATTCCCGAATTCGCCAACTTTCCTTAAGCGTCTTCCATAAGAAAACACAGGGGCTTGTCATGAATTTTTCCGCACTACGTCGCAATCTGCTGGTCGGTTCGCTGGGCCTGGCGCTGAGCGCCGGTCTGATCAGCCAGGCGGTTGCTGGTGAGCAACTGCAACAGATCAAGGACAAAGGCGTAATCAACGTCGGCCTGGAAGGCACTTACCCACCGTTCAGCTTCGTCGATGCCGACGGCAAGCTGTCCGGTTTCGAAGTCGAGCTCTCCCAAGCGCTGGCGCAGAAACTGGGCGTCAAAGCCAAGATTCAGCCGACCAAGTGGGACGGTATTCTCGCGGCGCTGGAATCCAAGCGCCTGGACATAGTGGTCAACCAAGTGACCATCTCCGAGGACCGCAAGAAGAAGTATGACTTCTCCGAGCCGTACACCATCTCCGGGATTCAGGCGTTGGTGCTCAAAAGCAAAGAAGCCGCGCTGAACATCAAGACCGCAGCTGACCTGTCCGGCAAGAAAGTCGGCGTAGGCCTGGGCACCAACTACGAACAATGGGTTCGTGCCAACGTGCCTGGCGCTGACGTGCGCACCTACGATGATGATCCGACCAAGTTCGCCGACCTGAACAACGGCCGTACCGACGCCATCCTGATCGACCGCCTGGCCGCGCTTGAATACGCCAAGAAAGCCCCGAAAACCGTGGCGGCCGGTCAAGCGTTCTCCCGTCAGGAGTCCGGCATTGCCTTGCGCAAAGGTGAACCGGAACTGCTGGCTGCCGTGAACAAAGCCCTCGACGAGCTGCGTGCCGACGGCACTCTGGCCAAGATCTCGGAAAAATACTTCCAAGCTGACGTCACTCAATAATGGAAGAAGCTTTCCAACTCGCACTCGACTCCGCGCCCTTCCTGCTCAAGGGCGCGTACTACACGGTCGTCCTCAGCCTTGGCGGGATGTTCTTCGGCCTGCTGCTGGGCTTTGGCCTGGCGTTGATGCGTCTGTCGCGTTTCAAAACAGTCAACTGGCTGGCCCGTATCTACGTGTCGTTCTTTCGCGGCACGCCGTTGCTGGTGCAACTGTTCGTGATCTATTACGGCTTGCCGCAAATGGGTGTGGAACTCGACCCCCTGCCCGCCGCGCTGATTGGCTTCTCGCTGAACATGGCCGCTTACGCCTGTGAAATCCTGCGCGCGGCGATCGGTTCGATCGAACGTGGCCAGTGGGAAGCTGCGGCGAGTATCGGTATGACCCGCGCGCAGACTTTGCGCCGGGCCATCCTGCCGCAAGCGATGCGCACGGCACTGCCGCCGCTGGGCAACAGCTTCATTTCGCTGGTCAAGGACACCGCGCTGGCCGCCACCATCCAGGTGCCGGAACTGTTCCGTCAGGCGCAGTTGATCACCGCCCGGACTTTCGAAGTCTTCACCATGTATCTTGCCGCCGCGCTGATCTACTGGATTCTGGCCACAGTGCTCTCGCACTTGCAGAACAAGTTGGAAGAGCGGGTCAACCGGCACGACCAGGAGTCCTGACCCCATGATTGTCGTGGAAAAACTGACCAAGCAATTCAAGCATCAAGTCGTGCTCAACGGCATCGATCTTGAAGTCAAGGAAGGCGAGGTCGTGGCAATCATCGGCCCCAGCGGCTCGGGTAAAACCACGTTCCTGCGCTGCCTGAACTTCCTTGAACAACCCACCAGCGGCCGGATCAAGGTCGGCGATATCGAGATCGATACCAGCCGCCCGCTGAACCAGCAGCAAAGCCTGGTGCGCAACCTGCGCCAGCATGTGGGTTTCGTGTTCCAGAACTTCAACCTGTTTCCCCATCGCACTGCCCTGGAAAACGTCATCGAAGGCCCGGTCGTGGTCAAGAAGATGCCGCGCGAGCAAGCCATTGCCCTGGGCATGAAGCTGTTGGCCAAGGTCGGCCTCGCCGGTAAGGAAGACGCCTATCCGCGTCGTCTCTCCGGTGGCCAGCAACAGCGCGTGGCGATTGCCCGGGCGCTGGCAATGGAGCCGGAAGTGATCCTGTTCGACGAGCCGACTTCGGCCCTCGATCCGGAACTGGTGGGCGAAGTACTGGCGACCATCCGCGGCCTCGCCGAGGAGAAACGCACCATGGTCATCGTCACCCACGAAATGGGCTTCGCCCGCGACGTGGCCAACCGCGTGGTGTTTTTCGACAAGGGCGTGATCGTCGAACAAGGTGAAGCCAAAGCATTGTTTGCCGACCCCAAAGAAGAGCGCACCAAACAGTTTCTCAGCAAGTTTTTGAATCACACCTGAAAACCCTTGCTGTGCGAGACGTCAACTTCCATGGATGGAAGTTACCTTTTTCGCCGCGTAAAACTTTCCTGAATATATACAACCTGCCTGGAACCGATGCGATACATGTATATATTCTGAAACCACTATTGCGTGTATAAAATCCGCCGCGCCTTTCATCGCAGCTACCAAATAACGCTGCGCCAAAACTGGCAAAAAGCCCGGAGTTCTGTGGTCTCGTTCACCATACACCCTAGGCACACGGCTTCAACAACGTAGGAATATTCTGATTAGTTCGTAATTCATTGATTAACTAACGCCGTCTATTGACACCCCTTCCCGCACACTCTTATCTAGTCGCCAACCGGCGCTACTTAGTTCAATCAACCCGCACTAACTTGGACATCAGTTCACAGATTTATTGCCCGTTGATTCACGCCTTTTGTTCTTTCAGAAACGGACTTCGCTGCAAGGCTTCAAGGAGAGAAATCGATGACTCGCACTTCGCATACCCCCGAACTGGCAGCGCCGACCCTGGCGTCAGCGCAAAAAAACGGCATCAATCTGGCTGCTGCCGCTCATCTGTTGATCGAGGTGTCGCCCTACCCCGACATGGACTGCGGCGACCTGATCGAACTGTTCTGGAACAAATGCTATGTCGCCTCCAAGGTACTGACGACCGAGGACGTTGGCGCGACAGTCAACCTGCGGGTGCCGGAAAGTTTTATTGTCAATGGCACCGCCCGCATTCACTACCGGGTGATGCAGGTCGGCCAAGGCCCGGCGCTGTCGACGGCAAGCCGTGTGCAGGTCAAACTCGATTGCCCGGGCGGCCAACCGTCGGCATTGTGCGGTGACGAAAACCAGCAACTGGCGCCGGTAACGATCCCTGACACCATTCGCCGCCAGGGCGTGAACCCGAACCAGATCAAACGCGGTGTGCCGTTGACCATCGAGCCTTACACGAACATGGCCGAGGATGACGCCATTACTGTGCGCTGGGGTGATGTTCGCATGGATCTGGCGCCCATCACGGCAGCGGATGTCGGCCTGCCGATTCAGGTCTGGGTGCCGCCGGCAGTGATTGTCGAAGCCGGCGAGGATCTGCGCCTGGACGTGACCTATTGCATCCTCGACCGGGTCGGCAACAACTCGCGCTGGGCGCCGCCAAGGACGCTGAAGATCGGTTGCGTGAATCCTTATCTGAAAGTGCCGTTGAAGCCCACCTGCAAGGCGGCTGAATCCCGCAAAAAATAAAGCCTAAGGCGGAGTGAGGAGCCTTGGCCCCTCACCGCAAAGGGCTTGAGCATCCCGACCATCACACCTTCATATGCATATTCCTAAAAGTTAGTTTATTTAATTTTTATACACGCCTAGGGTATATAAACCGGACCACCGGACATTCTTTCGTTCGCCGCACTTCGCGGCGTTATTCATGAGATGTGAGGTAGGTCGTATGGTCCGGAACACAATCACCCCAGTGCAGATCGCCAGGGCATTGCGTGCAGCCAGGGAGTGGCGCTGATGTCCAGTCTGGCAGACGCGAACGTCCAGTCTGATCTGGACATCGCCCCCTTGTTGTTGCCCGCGCAGGTCCTGCGCAACGACGCCCAAGCCATTGAGGCCGCCCATGAGCTGGCGCAAGTCGCGCTCGTGCAAGCCGCCAATCGCGACCGCCAGCGCCAGTTGCCTTGGTCACTGATCGAACAGTTCACCCGCAGCGGTCTGGGCAGCATTGCAATCGCGCGCCAATACGGTGGCCCGCAGGTTTCGTTCGTCACGCTGGCCGAGGTGTTCGCGATCATTTCCGCCGCCGATCCGGCGTTGGGACAGATCCCGCAGAACCAGTTCGGCATCATCCATCTGCTGCTCGGCAGTGCCACCGACGCGCAAAAACAACAGTTGTTCCAGAGTGTTCTCGAAGGCTGGCGCATCGGCAATGGCGGCCCTGAGCGTGGCACCAGAAACACCCTCCAATTGAAAGCGCGAATCACCGCCGACGGCGACGATTACCTGCTCAATGGCCAGAAGTTTTATTCCACTGGCGCGCTGTTTGCGCACTGGGTCGCGGTCAAAGCGCTGAACGATGATGGCAAGCAAGTGCTGGCTTTCGTTCGCCGTGGCACGCCAGGTTTGCGCATTGTTGATGACTGGTCGGGCTTCGGTCAGCGCACCACCGCCAGCGGCACGATCGTGCTCAACAACGTGCGCGTCGAAGCGGCTCTTGTCGTTGATAACTGGAAGATCAACGAAACCCCGAACACCCAAGGCGCAATCTCGCAATTGATTCAGGCGGCGATCGACGCCGGCATTGCCCGTGGCGCTATCGAAGACACCATCGAATTCGTCAAAACCCGTTCGCGACCATGGATCGACGCCAAGGTCGAACGCGCCAGCGATGACCTCTACGTGATCGCCGACATCGGCAAACTGAAAATCGAACTGCACGCCGCCCAGGCGCTGCTGCGCAAGGCCGGGCAAGTGCTCGATCAAGTGCACGCCGCGCCGATAACGGCCGAGTCCGCCGCCCGCGCTTCAATTGCCGTGGCCGAAGCCAAAGTGCTGACCACCGAGATCTCGCTGCTGGCCAGCGAAAAGCTTTTCGAACTGGCCGGCAGCCGCGCGACCCTCGCCGAATTCAACCTCGACCGTCACTGGCGCAATGCCCGGGTGCACACCCTGCACGACCCGGTGCGCTGGAAATATCACGCGGTCGGCGCCTATCGCCTCAACGGCAAGCTACCGGCTCGCCACTCCTGGATCTGACGACCGCACACCTTCTCAAGAGCCTTGGAGAAACCTATGCCTCTTTCCCATCCCGTCGCGGTCATCACCAGCGATGAGCAAGCCCTGATCATCGCCAGCGACCTGGCCGAAGATTTCAAACGCGACAGCGCCGTGCGGGACCGTGAGCGGCGACTGCCGCTGCCGGAACTCGACGTGTTTTCCCGCTCCGGCCTGTGGGGCATCAGCGTGCCGAAAGAATACGGCGGCGCCGGTGTGTCCAACGTGACGCTGGCCAACGTCATCGCCCTGATCGCTGAGGCCGATGGCTCTCTCGGGCAGATTCCGCAGAACCATTTCTACGCCCTCGAAGTGCTGCGAGTGAACGGCAGCCACGAACAGAAACAACGGTTGTACGCCGAGGTTTTAGCCGGTCAGCGCTTCGGCAATGCGCTGGCGGAACTGGGCACCCAAACCGCCCACCATCGCGTCAGCAGCCTCAAGCGTGAAGGCGAGGGCTATCGCATCAATGGCCGCAAGTTCTATGCGACCGGCGCGATTTACGCGCAACGCATTCCAACGTCCGTCGTCGATGAAAACGGCGTGCAGCAACTGGCCTTCGTGCCTCGCGACAGCCAGGGCCTGAGCGTGATCGACGATTGGAGCGGCTTCGGCCAGCGCACCACCGGCAGCGGTTCGGTGCTCTTCGAAGACGTGTATGTCGCCGCCGAAGACGTGATCCCGTTCCAGAGCGCCTTCGAACGTCCGACCACCGTCGGTCCGCTGGCGCAGATTCTTCACGCCGCTATCGACACCGGCATCGCCCGCGCCGCTTACGAAGATGCGTTGCACTTTGTGCGTAGCAAGACGCGCCCATGGATCGACGCCGGCAACGACAACGCCACCGAAGACCCGCTGACGTTGAAGAGCTTCGGCCACTTGAGCATTCGCCTGCACGCCACCGAGGCGCTGCTGGAACGCGCCGGTGAGTTCCTCGACAAGGCTCAGGCCCAGACCAGCGCCGAAACGGTCGCCGCCGCCTCGATTGCCGTCGCCGAAGCACGGGCGATCAGCACAGAAATCTCCCTCACCGCCGCCAGCACCTTGTTCGAACTGGCCGGCAGTCAGGCCACCCTGATCGAGCACGGCCTCGACCGCCACTGGCGCAACGCCCGCGTGCACACGCTGCACGATCCGGTGCGCTGGAAGTACCACGCGGTGGGCAATTACTACCTCAACGATGAAAACCCGCCATTGCGGGGCACGATCTGATGAGCAAGAAAAAGATCCTGCTCAACGCGTTCAACATGAACTGCATCGGCCACATCAACCACGGCTTATGGACGCATCCACGCGACAACTCAACCCAGTTCAACAGCATTGAATACTGGACCGAACTGGCGCAGTTGCTGGAGCGTGGCTTGTTCGACGGTTTGTTCATCGCCGACATCGTCGGCGTGTACGACGTCTACCAGAACTCGGTGGACGTCACGCTGAAAGAGTCGATCCAGTTGCCGGTCAACGATCCGTTGCTGCTGGTGTCGGCGATGGCGGCGGTGACGAAAAACCTCGGTTTCGGCCTGACCGCCAACCTCACCTATGAGCCGCCGTATCTGTTCGCCCGACGCCTGTCGACCCTCGATCATTTGAGCCGTGGCCGCGTCGGCTGGAACATCGTCACCGGATACCTCGACAGCGCGGCAAAAGCCATGGGCCTGCGCGAGCAGGTCGAGCATGACCGTCGTTACGATCAGGCTGACGAGTACCTGGAGGTGCTCTACAAACTCTGGGAAGGCAGTTGGGAAAACGGCGCGGTGCTCAATGATCGCGAGCAGCGGATCTACGCCCAACCGGAGAAAGTGCACAAGGTCGAGCACAAGGGCGAGTTCTATCAGGTCGAGGGTTATCACCTCTGCGAGCCTTCACCGCAGCGCACGCCGGTGCTGTTCCAGGCCGGCAGTTCCGATCGCGGCTTGCTGTTCGCCGGGCGTCACGCCGAGTGCGTGTTCATCAGCGGCCAGAACAAACCGTCGACCAAGGCGCAGGTGGACAAAGTCCGCGCCAGCGCCGTCGAGGCCGGGCGCAATCCCGAGGACATCAAGGTGTTCATGGGCCTCAACGTCATCGTCGGCGAAACCGAAGAAGCGGCGTGGGCCAAGCACGCCGAGTACCTGAGCTACGCCAGTGCCGAGGCCGGCGTGGCACATTTTTCGGCGTCCACCGGCGTCGACTTTTCCCGGTACGCGATCGACGAACCGATCCAGTACGTGAAGAGCAACGCCATCCAGTCCGCGACCAAGAATCTGCAGAACAACGACTGGACCCGACGCAAATTGCTCGAACAGCACGCTCTGGGCGGTCGCTACATCACCGTGGTCGGCTCGCCTGCGCAAGTGGCGGATGAGCTGCAATCGTGGATCACCGAAACCGGGCTGGACGGCTTCAACCTCACGCGCATCGTTACCCCGGAAAGCTATGTCGATTTTATCGAGCTGGTGATTCCGGAGTTGCAACGGCGTGGGTCGTACAAAACCGCGTATGACAGCGGCAGCTTGCGCGAGAAGCTGTTTCACGCAGGGGCGCAGTTGCCCGAGCAACACATCGGATCTTCATTTCGTCGCTAAAAGCTTGCTCGCGAAGAGGCCCTACCAGACACCCATATTCATGCACTGACTGGAAACCACACCATGACCCAGAAATTCCTGACCCACCCAGTCAAAGCACTGGCCCTGACCTTCGGCCTGTTCAGCTCGGCGGTGTTCGCCGCCGATGCACCACTGAAAATCGGCACCACCGCCGCGTTCGCGATTCCGCTGGAAGCCGCCGTCGAAGAGGCCTCCAAACAAGGCCTGAAAGTCGAGCTGGTGGAGTTCACCGACTGGATCGCACCGAACGTCAGCCTCGCGGCCGGCGACATCGACGTGAACTACTTTCAGCACATCCCGTTCCTTGAAAACGCCAAGGCCGCCGCCGGTTTTGACCTGGTGCCGTTCGCCCCGGGGATCATCAACAACGTCGGCCTCTATTCGAAAAAATACAAATGCTTCGACGAGTTGCCTGAAGGCGCCAGCGTCGCCATCGCCAACGACCCGATCAACAGCGGTCGCGGTCTGCAACTGCTGGCCAAGGCCGGGTTGATCACGCTGAAACCGGGCGTTGGCTACAAGGCCACCGAAGACGACATCGTCGCCAACCCGAAGAAAATCAAAATCCTTCAGGTCGAAGCCGTGCAACTGGTGCGCGCCTATGACGACGCCGATCTGGTCCAGGGCTACCCGGCCTATATTCGTCTGGCCAAGACCTTCGATGCCGGCTCCGCGCTGCTGTTCGACGGTCTCGACCACAAGGAATACGTGATCCAGTTCGTCATCCGGCCCAAGAGCAAGGACGATCCGCGTCTGATCAAATTGGTCGACATCTACCAGCACTCGCCGGCCGTGCGTGCCGCGCTGGATAAGGCCCACGGCAAGCTGTACCAGGCCGGTTGGGAAAGCTGAACATGACGGCCGCGATCCAACGGCGACTGGAGATTCCAGAGCCCAACAATGCTGAAAAAACCGAACTGCATCCCGAGCTGAATCGCGCCCACATACGCTTCATCGGCCTGGGCAAAACCTATAACGGCCGGCAAGGTCCGGTCGCGGCCCTGCAAGGCATTGATCTGGCGATCCAGCGCGGCGAGGTGTTCGGCATCATCGGCCGCAGCGGCGCGGGCAAATCGTCGCTGATCCGCACGATCAATCGTCTGGAGCAACCGACGTCGGGGCGTGTGCTGATCGATCAGGTCGACATCGGCGAGTTCGATGAAGATCGCCTCGTCGCCCTGCGCCGACGCATCGGCATGATCTTTCAGCACTTCAATCTGATGTCGGCCAAGACCGTTTGGCAGAACGTCGAATTGCCGCTGAAAGTCGCCGGGGTGCCGAAAGAACAGCGCGAGAAAAAGGTTCGCGAACTGCTTGAACTGGTCGGTCTGCAAGCCAAACACAAGGCCTATCCGGCACAGCTTTCCGGCGGCCAGAAACAGCGCGTCGGCATCGCCCGGGCCTTGGTTCACGACCCGGACATTCTGCTCTGCGACGAAGCCACTTCGGCACTCGACCCGGAGACCACTCAATCGATCCTCGGCCTGCTGCGCGAGATCAATAAACGTCTGGGCCTGACCATCGTGCTGATCACCCACGAGATGGCGGTGATCCGCGAAATCTGCGACCGCGTCGTGGTGCTGGAGCACGGGCGGATCGTCGAGCAAGGCCCGGTCTGGGAAGTGTTCGGCGACCCACAGCACGCGGTCAGCCAGACGTTGCTCGCACCGCTGCAACACGCTTTGCCACAAGAATTGCAGAGCCGTTTGCACACGCTACCGCCCTCGCCCGGCGCCGCTGTGGTGCTGCGTTTGCAATTCACTGGGGCGGCCGGCGATGAGCCGGACCTAGCGGCCTTGTTCGCCGCACTCGACGGACGGGTGAAATTGCTTCAGGGCGGTGTGGAACGGATTCAGGGCCACGCGCTGGGGCAACTGCTGCTGGCCGTCAGTGGATCATCGCTGAGCACCGAGCAGTTGCGTCAGCGCGCGGGTGATTGGGCGCAACGGGTGGAGGTGTCGGGTTATGTGGTTTGAGCGCTTGCTACAGGGGTTTATCGACACGTTTGTGATGGTCGGTGTGTCGTCGCTGATCGCCCTGCTGGTGGGGATTCCCATGGCGGTGATTCTGGTCACCAGCGACAAGGGCGGGATCTACCAGGCGCCGGTGCTGAATCGCGCCTTGGGTGCGTTCGTGAACCTGTTCCGCTCGGTCCCGTTTCTGATTCTGATGGTGGCGCTGATTCCGTTTACCCGGTTGATCGTCGGCACCACCTACGGCGTGTGGGCGGCGGTGGTGCCGCTGACGATTGCAGCGACGCCGTTCTTTGCGCGGATTGCCGAAGTCAGCCTGCGCGAAGTCGATCATGGTCTGATCGAAGCCGCGCAAGCCATGGGCTGCCGGCGCTGGCACATCGTCTGGCATGTGCTGTTGCCCGAAGCGCTGCCGGGAATTGTCGGCGGTTTCACCATCACCTTGGTGACGATGATCAACTCCTCGGCCATGGCCGGGGCGATTGGTGCCGGTGGCCTGGGCGACATCGCTTATCGCTACGGCTATCAACGCTTTGACAGCCAGGTCATGTTGACGGTGATCGTGCTGCTGGTGGCGTTGGTGGCGGTGATTCAGTTGGGTGGCGATCGGTTGGCGCGGGGGTTGAACAAGCGTTGAGTGGGTTGTTCTTGTTCATTGTGGCTTGGGGTACGCCCCCCAAGTCACTCAACCTTTTGTTGGAGTGTAGCTATCGAGTCACCCGCATCGAATTTCAACCATAAAGCAAATTGTTGAATAAATTGTTGTCTTCCTGCCTGGATCGATACAGATCACTCATACTTTTTGCTGCGTAAACAAGACTATCCGCGTTATTAGCCGCCATTTCCGCACGCAGATGAGGAGCCTGATTAAACATTTCAATCGACGTTTCAAGATCCAATATATCCGGCATCCCCATATAGTTACCAACCGAGGTAATGAAATCACGATGAGACGCCGTGTACTGTTGTGAAAAAACAAGATTCAAACCGCCGTGCATGATGGCTTCGGACAGACCTCGAGCAGGCAAATCATATTGCATCACTGGGTAATTCAAAAGCTCCGGCGAATTAGAGTTCAGGTAGAAATTATCTAACGCACCAGGCCCGACCGCGCTAACCCGGCTAACCCTGTTCAAGTGCATTAATTCATGCCCCAATACCAGACCTGAGTTGCCATTAACTCTGTCTAGATTAATAGCAATACGCCCATAAAAATCGCCAGGTCTGACCTCTGCAGTTGAGTGCCTCGCTGTTCCTGGGACCGCTATAAAACCTAAAAACTTTCCTCTCGCCGCTGGCCTACCGTAGGCATTTGCCAGTTCCCTTCCACGCGTCCAAATTCCCGGAAGCCTGTTTTCTACCGCGCTGTATTGCGGACCAAAGTAACTCTGCAAGATTCCTGAGGTTTCTGCGTACCCTTGCGTTAACACATAAGTTGCCTCTGCGAAAACCTTCTCCACTTCAGACAACTGCGAGCTTATTACAGACGCTTGGTCCATAGGAAACGCATCAAGTCCTCGTGCAGCAATCAGTTTCTCCGAGCCGATGAGTGCTGTTTCCACAAAATCATCTTTACCTTCGTAAAAAAACCTGCCATCCACGTCTTTCCTAGCGACAGGATTATTTGCAACAAAACAGAAAATGTTCAAGCCATTGATTTCTCCAGCTGGATCCGGACTAATCCAGCGCTGCAACCATGGCGCGTAATACCGATGTCCATAGTAATAGAGCCCGGTCGCATCCCTCTCCTTGCCCGAATAACGAATGGTTTTGTCATTCGCCACCCCTGCACTTTTACCCGCCCAGCACGCCGTACCGCCAAAGGGATAATAGTGTTCCTGCGTTAGCACAGTCGCTTGCTCATTCAGTTCCAATGTGCTGGAACCGAGATGATCGCTGAGGCTGTACCTCTGTTGGTCGACGTAATTACCTTCGGGCCAGTGCAACACTCGAACGCTGCAAGGTCCGGCTTCGACGCGGACGACATGGCGTACTTCGCCACTGGCCTGTCGATGGATTTCCAGGCCAGGGAGATAACGGATTTCACTGTGCAAAGTCCGGCGATTGGATTGGCTGAAAATTGCCTTGCGCAACCGATGGCCTGGTCGGTCATAGGCATACGACTCATAGTCGTCAGCTTCGCCCTCGCGTTTGACCAACGTCACCTGACTCAACTGATTGCGGATGTCCCAGAGCATAGCCTGTCCGCGTTGCAGCTCCAGTTGATTGCCGCAGGCATCAAAGCCCAGCGTTATTTGTGGCTCTCCCGGCAAAGTACCGTCATCCCGTTGCCCCAAACCTCGATTGCTGTGCGCGGAGGTGAACATCGAAAACCCCGGCGCACCACTGTGGTGTCGGGTGATCAGGTTGCCCGCCGTGTCGTAGTCGAATGTCTGGGTGTAGTTGCGCCGTTGATTAGGGTCCAGCGGTGTGGGCAGCAGATCCGGTAACGCCGGGCCATGGCTCGGCTGACTGACTTCCCAGCCCTTGGCCTCAACCAGTTGATACAGGCTGTCGTAGCGATAACGGCTGATCGGCTCGATGCGCTGGTGATTGAAGTACGTGACGGCCTGGGTTTTATCTTCCAGGCTGACGATGTTGCCCACCGGGTCGTAGCCGTAATGCAAATTCTGCAATGGAGGTTGCTCACCGAGACCGGCGATCAGGCTGAGCAACCGGCCGTCATCTGGGCTGTATTCAGCGCGGCTGACGACGCCGTTTCCGGCGGTCTCACGTTCGATCTGTTCTTGAGCGTTGTATTGGATATCACTGAACAGACACTGCGACGGCTTACCTTCACCGGCCAGTAGAAGCCAGGTCGCGGAGGGTTTGCCCGATACGTTGTAATGAACGGTTTGGGTATTGCCCATGGCATCGATCTGGCGCTGCAGTTCGCCCGTCGGGTAGAAAGCGTGACGGGTTATGTACGACTTTTCTTCAAGATACTCGTCACGAACGTCGGGATCGGTGGGCCAGTCAGGCAGGTCGAGCGCTGTCAGAAAGCGCCGGGATTCGGCCAGCTCGGCACCGGTCAGACCGTAGTCGTTGATGATGCGGTTACCGGCCGGATCGTCATGGCGGATCAGGCGACCGCACTGGTTGTGCTGCGCGAACGCATCGCTGGCAGCGGCATAGGTCAATCGCTCGACCACACGAGATGGCTCGCCACGGGCCTGCTCCTTCAGTGCCACCGGACGCTGCTGTTCGTCGAATTCGGTGTGACGCTGGCTACCTCGTGCATCCCAGAACGAACAGGTCAAACCCGCCTGGTTCAGCAAACTCAACTGCCAACCCGCATCGACACTGTCCGTCAGCAAGGCCTGACCGCTCAGCCCATAAGCCGTGGCCAGATTCGGTTTCGGTGCCGTTCCCCACAATCGCGGGTCCCACGACGCCACCTGACGTCCAGCCGCATCGAACATTTGCCGAGTGATGCGCGGGTCGATGTCGGGCTGGTCCGGATGTCGGCAATAGCCGACGCGGCGGATCACCTGCGAGCGAGAGTCCATGACAGACAGCGTCGGCGTGGCAGTGTCGTGGTGAACAATCATGGTCGGCGGCGTCCGTCATACACATGGGTGAAGACTGAACGCTTTTGACTCGCGCCGATACTGTAAGAACTAACAGGTGCAGAGTCGGCGCCGCCCAATTCAACTCAAAGATCCTCGATCAGGCTGTCGAGCCATGCATATTCAGTTTTGCTTCGATGCAACTCTTGCATGCTTTTTGTCGCGCAGATAATGCTGTCAGCATTATTGGCGGCCATGTGCGCGCGCATCTGCGGGTTTGCATTGAAGAGATCAACGGCCGTCTGAAGATCCGGAACGTCGCGCATTCCCAGGTAATGGCTGACCCCCGACAGGAACTCACTGTGGTCGTTCATAAAGACATTCAAATATTCGGCTGTCAGTCCACCGCGCATGATGACCTCGGAAACACCGCGCTCCGGAACGTCGTAAACGGTTAGCGGTTCCGACGTCAGAAAACCACGCGCCTCGACGCCCAGGTAGAAATAATCCGACGCGTTGGGTCCGATGGCCGCGAACCGATCGATTCTGTTGGTGTGCAACATTTCATGGCCCAGCGTCAGGCTCAACGCCCCGGCACGCAGGTATTTGCGATTGATGAACACCCGGCCATGGAAATCACCTTTGTACATCCAGGCCAAGTGATTGCCGGCAGTATCAACCCCCAGGAATTTATCGTCCCCCCAAAACCCTTGATACTCTTTGGAAACTGCCAATCCTCGCGAGACGCACTCAGAGAATCGCGGCGAAACGGTTTGGTGGTCGGTCCCAAAGTAGCTTTCGTAGACGGCATCGGCTTCCTGGTATTTCAGCGCGATTGCCCGACTGGCATCAGAGAACGTGCTTTGGACCACTCGCAACTCCGAGCGGATAATGGCTGCCTGCTCCGCAGGAAATTGCCGCAACCCACGCGCCACCAGAGTGGTGCCCGCGTCGAGTCCGAGCTCAAACACGTCATCCTTGCCGGTATGAATGCGGTCGCGTTCCAGTTTCCAGGTTTTGCTTTGCGGCTCGAAAAACAGTACCGGTCCCGAGGGCTCCAGTTCAGACAACAGGGTCGCTCGATACTCTCCGCTCGTCCGGTCTCGCCTGACCTGGGCGATCTTGCCGGGCGCGATATCGACGTACAGCCGCCCCTTGACCACCCTGAAGCCTTGAGCATTGGCCTCAGCCAGTTTCTCCGGAGGTTTCAACAGATAGTGTTCAAGTGTTTTAACCTCGGGGCGAATAGGCAAAATCCCGGCAGACAGCAACGGGGTAATCGTAACGGCCGGGACTGCAGGAACCGACGCGCCAGGGTCGCGGGCAACCTCCATGTGTGCTTGCTCCGCATCAGGGCGAAAATTCTTTATCGCAGGCCCATCTCCGTCCAGCGGATTGCCGGGTCTTCTGCGGGGTGAATCTACGTCTGCCGGGCTACGGATGGTCGACGAGGTAGTAGCGGGTTTGCGAACAATGCTCATGAAAAAATCCTTTTTTCTAAGTGAATCTCCCCTTAAAAAAAACCGGGCAGACATCGCGACAGTCGTCTATCGCGCAGGCGTCATTACATCCCGAAGCGGACAACGCGGTGCGGTACATATGTATTGCACAGACGTTGGGGTTTTATGCTTTGCCGTGAGTAGCGATTCACACCGAGAAGGAAAAATTTCGCACAGGAAAATCAGAGAACCTACAGGCCTGTTCCCTTTCCTTTGTCATCTGAAAGGCGCGGACCGGGCCAGGGTTTTTTCGGTCTGGCATTTGCTGAAGATGGCCAAGACGATGGTGGATCGTTCGATTGATTGTCTGGGGATGAAACCTTCTGGCTGAAGTACTTTGTCGCCAGTAAAACCGCTTTCGCGGGCAGGCTCGCACAGTCGGAATGCGTGCTCCTGTGTGTGGCGATGAGTTGCGCAGCAGCCCCCAGCCTGATGGCGTATATTCGCCAAACCTCCATCGCCCCACGCAGCCCAGCCATGAAGCAGACGCCCTCCGACCTTCAACAGATCACCGCCACCACCCTCGGCCACTACAACTCGGTGGCCGAAGACTTTCGCGAAGGCACGCGCGATCACGATGTCAGCCAGAACATTGATGCGCTGTTGCGGCACATTCAGGGTGCCGCGCCGTTCACCATTCTTGATTTCGGCTGCGGCCCAGGGCGGGATTTGCAGACGTTCACACGTTTGGGCCACGTCGCGGTCGGCCTCGACGGCTCGCAGGAGTTTGCGCGCATGGCCCGCGAGGACAGCGGTTGCGAGGTCTTGCAGCAGGACTTTTTGAAACTCGATCTGCCTTCAGAGCGCTTCGACGGTGTTTTCGCCAACGCCGTGCTCTTTCATGTGCCCTTGCAGGAGTTGCCACGGGTATTGCAGCAGTTGCGCAACGCACTGAAACCCGGTGGCGTGCTGTTCAGCTCCAATCCACGCGGGGATAACAGCGAGGGCTGGAACGGGCCGCGGTATGGCGCGTATCACGACCTTGAGGCGTGGCGCCGGTTGCTTACCACGGCCGGGTTCGTCGAACTGGAACATTACTTCCGCCCGGCCGGGCTGCCACGCGAGCAACAACCCTGGCTGGCCAGCGTCTGGCGCAAGGCCTGAGTCAGGGAGCAGCCTGCACCCGGTAGTGGCTGACGGCGCCGTCGGGCGTCAACACCGTGATGCTCTCGCCGGGCAAGGTCTGCCCCTGCACTTCACGCGATGCCTGATCAAAATTGGCCAGCAGTCGAGTGCCGTCTTCAAATGAAGTCTGCTGCACCTGCCGATCCTCGCTCAGCCATTGGAAACCGGTGAGTGCCTGAGTGGCCAGCCGCTCATGCAGCGGGCGGAAAAACGCATCCTGCCGCGCAATCAAAGGTAAGCGCTGCGCCAGCGTCGCCGCACTCAGGTGATACAGCGGCGGCACGTTGTAGAGCAACTGCGTGAGTTCGTTTTCTACCCGTACGTTGCTCAGCTTCAGGCTGTCGAACAACCAGTGATGCGTGGTGATGACCGAGCCGTGAAACACCGCCTGGTACAGCGGCAAACGGCTGGCCGGATCAAAGTGAATGCGTCGATACGGCGCTTTAATCGGCACCGGTTTGAAGAACACCGCCGGTTGCTCGGGTGGATACCATTGGCCCGTGAAGTATTCGGAGTCGCGGTTCTTGCTCATGTCGACATCACCCCATCCGATCACGGGCGTCTGCATACCATGGGCGAACAACACGCCCTGCGCCGTCGTCGCGTTGCCGTCCTCGGAACCGCTGGGCAGTTGCAGCGTTTCATTGATCCAGCGTGATGCCTGGACGTTACCTTCAGCGTTTTGCGCCTGGGTCATCGTCGAGCCCGGCCGATAGCTGTCGAACACCATGCCCGTGGCATAGGCGTCGAGGAACCAGCTGTTGAAACCAGCGGCAGCGCTGACCGCTTTGACTCGCTGCTCCAGCAACGGGCGCACGCAACGAGGATCGGTGTAATGGCCCGACTGCTGAAAGCCGGTTTTCGGCTCACCGCTTTGCAGCACGATGGCGCAGTCCACGTTGGCTTTGTCCCCCAGGTGCGCCGTCGTCCAGTCCGGGTTCTCGTCACGGCTCAGCGCCGTCTCGTAGGAGTCGTACGGTGCCATCAGATACCCCGCCGCCACGCCAGCGCGAACCGCCTCAGGATGCCAGAGTCCACCCTCCCAGCCTTCGCCGAGCCCCAGCCACAGGCGTGTCAGCCCGGCACTCTGCAAGCCTTTGATGGTATCGAGCGACAAGGTACTGCCCCAACGCTTAGGATCGTCCGTCAAGGCGTCAACAAACTCAGTGGCCAACTGCGCACGCAGCGCAGCGTACCCGTCGACCAGCGCTTGCATGTCGGGCTGCGCGCGGGCCTGCCAGGTTTTGCGCGCCTGCGTGGCCAGCGCACGGTTGAGACCGCGCAACAGGACGGTTTGCTGGTAGCGGTTGACCACCGTTTGGGTGGCGAGCAGTTGCAATGCCTCACGATCCATCCCGGCGCGCAGCGCGCTGGCGAGCTCGCCCTGGCCGCGTAACTGGCCAAGCAGTGCCGGCCAGTTACGCACATCCTTTGACCCCAGCAGATCATTGCCCCACAGGTAGACATGACTGGCACCCAACAACTTGCTGGCCTGCGGGGTTTTCTCAAGTTTGCTGTTCAGGGTTTCGTAGCGCCCGTTATCGATCAGCCATTGCCGGTAGCGCTTGGCCCCCGCCAACGGCTCGGCCGCGCCCAGGTACAGGCTGAAGGTCAGCGGCGTTGAAGGGGCGAGTGCAGTGAATTGGTGCCGCGCCGCCAACGCCAGCGTGTCGCCGTCAGCGCTGAACAGCAGTTGATTGTTGTAGGGGTTGGTCAGCAACCAGTTGAGGCTGAACCCATCATGCTCAACGCCCCACAGCGGCAGGCTCAGGTCCTGGGTCGTGTTGAATTCGCCCTGCCCCAGCAAAAACTGTCGCCACACCGGATCAGCCCGGGGCACGTAATGTCCTTCGGCCAGTGGCCAGATCAGGCCTTTGCCCATGGCGCTGCCGGGTTGGCGCAGGAACTCCAGTTCGGCGGGGTCGCGCGCGGTGATCGAGAAGGACAGGTCACGCTGATCGAGTTCTACGCTGAGCGACCAGGCGCCATCGTCCCATTGCCAATCGAGGCGATTGCCGCGTCTGACCAGTTGGCTGACCTTGTGCGCTTGCCCCCCCGATGATGCCTGCACGGTCGCGCTGTTGGCCGGGGTGACCCGTAACGCGAGCGTCGCGGGGTCGATCTGCACCTGCCACAGCGAGTTTTCCAACAGCGTTTCGGCCAGCGATGAGGGCGACAGGCACAGGCCGGCCATCAACAGCAGTTGGCGCAGCCAGCAAGCGACAGTCGACATCGGGTGTCCTCCTCCAAATGGAGGAGGGACGGTAACGCAATAAATCATGGTTGTAAGTCAGACCGTTCCCAAAGGTGTAACAGGCGCCCTCAACGGGCCGATGTTGAAGCGTCTTTCTTCGGCTCGCGAATCTTGTACCAGGCCACATACAGCGCCGGCAGGAACAGCAGCGTCAGCAGCGTCGCCACCACGATCCCGCCGATCATCGCGTACGCCATCGGCCCCCAGAACACTTCCCGGGCGATCGGGATCATGCCCATGCTCGCCGCCGCCGCAGTCAGCAGAATGGGCCGGCGTCGATGCTCGGTCGCCTCCACCACCGCATCCCACGGCGCATAGCCTTTGCTCTCGTACTCATCGATTTGCGTCACGAGGATCACCGAGTTACGGATGATGATGCCGATCAGCGCGAGAATCCCGAGGATCGCCACGAAGCCCATCGGCGTACCGGTCGGCACCAGCGCCAGCACCACGCCGATCAGCCCAAGCGGCGCGACACTGGCCACCAGAAACATCTTCTGCACGCTGTGCAACTGGATCATCAGGAAAGTCGCCATCAGGAACAGCATCAGCGGCAGAACCTTGGCTATCGGCCCCTGAGCTTTGCCGCTTTCTTCGACCGTACCGCCGGTGGCGACCTTGTAGCCCACCGGCAGTTTGTCGGCGAAGGCATCAATCGACGGTTTGAGCAGTTTCACCAGATCGGTCGGCTGGATTTCGTCGCGCACCGACGCCTTGATGGTGATGGTCGGCAAGCGGTCGCGACGCCACACCAGCGGTTGTTCCAGCTCATAACGCACCGTGGCGAATGCCAGCAATGGAATCGACGCGCCGTTGGGCGTGACGATCTGCAGGTTCTGCAGGGTTTCTGGCGTGCCCCGCTCGGAGTCCACCGCACGACCGACGACGTTGATCAGGTAGATATCATCATCGACCTGGGTCAATGGCGAGCCGCTGACGATGCTGTTCATCACGTTCGCCACGTCTTCGGACGACAGCCCGAGTTGGCGGGCCTTGTCCTGGGCGATGTCGATGCGCAGGACTTTGCCCGGCTCGTTCCAGTCATAGATGATCTCGCCGATGTGCGCGTTCTTGTCCAGTTCGGTGGCCAGGTCGATGGCGTGCTTGCGCACCTGATCGATGTCTTTGCCGCTGACCCGGTACTGGATCGGACGCCCGACCGGCGGGCCCATTTCCAGTGCCTGGACATAACTGCCGATGCCGACGAAATCTTTGCGCAAGCGCTCACGCAAGCGTTGACTCAAGGCCTCGCGTGATTCGAAATTTTTGCTGACGATCACCAGTTGTGCGTAGTACGGGTTTTGCAATTGCTGATCGAGCGGCAGATAGAAGCGGATCGCACCCTGACCGATATAAGTGCTCCAGCGCACGATGTCCGGATCACCCTTGAGGGTTTCTTCCAGTTTGTCGACGACCTTGCGGGTCTCGTTGATCGAGGCGTTCTGCGGCAGGTTCAAGTCGACCAGAATTTCCGGTCGATCCGAGGAGGGAAAGAACTGGTTCTGCACAAACCGCATGCAGAACACCGACAGCGCGAACAACAGCACGGTGATGCCGATCGCCCACCAGCGGTTGCGCATGCACCACAGCAGACCACCGTTGAAGGCCCGCCCGATACGCCCGGGCTCGGCCTCATGGGGTTTCACATTGGCGCTGAGAATGTGGACACCGATGACCGGCGCAAACAACACCGCCACCACCCACGACACCAGCATCGCCACCGCAATCACCGCAAACAGGGTGAAGGTGTATTCACCGGCCGAACTGGCGTTGAGACCGATCGGCACGAACCCGGCCACGGTCACCAGCGTACCGGTGAGCATCGGGAAAGCCGTCGAGGTATAGGCGAACGTGGCGGCCTGCTCCTTGGTCTCGCCCATCTCCAGGCGCGTGACCATCATCTCCACGGTGATCATCGCATCGTCCACCAGCAGGCCGAGGGCAATGATCAGTGCGCCAAGGGAGATCCGCTGCATGGTAATGCCGCTGTATTCCATGAACACAAACACCATCGCCAGCACCAGCGGAATCGAGCACGCCACCACCAGACCGGCGCGCACGCCGAGGCTGACGAAGCTCACGACCAAAACGATGATCACCGCTTCGAACAAAGCGCTGGTGAAACCGCCGACCGCCTCTTCCACCACCACGGCCTGATCGGACACGGTGTGAACGCCGACACCGACCGGCAAGTCTGCCGTGAGCTGATCGATGCGCTCGTGCAGGGCCTTGCCGAAGGCCTGAACGTTGCCGCCCTTCTGCATGGCAATGGCCAGCCCGATGGCCGGCTTGCCGTTGAAGCGGAACTCGGGCGTGGCCGGGTCGACGTAACCGCGACTGATGTCGGCGATGTCGGCCAGACGGTAGAAGCGGTCATTGAGCTTGAGATTCACCTCGGCCAGGTCTTTCTCCGAGGCGAACTGCCCCGAGGTCCGCACGGAAATCCGCTCCGGCCCGGCTTCGATCACCCCTGCCGGGGTCACCGCGTTTTGCGATTGCAGGCTTTGCACAACCTGACGCTGATCGATGCCCAGCGCCGCCAGTTTGCGCGTGGAGAAGTTCAGGTAGATCACTTCATCCTGCTGACCGACCATCTCGATCTTGCCCAGCCCCGGCACATCACGGATCTCCGCCCGGGCCTGTTCCACGTAGTCGCGCAACTGGCGCATCGTCAGGCCGTCGGTGGTAAACGCATACACCGAGCCGTAGACATCACCGAACTCATCGTTGAAACCAGGCCCTTGAATCCCTTTGGGAAACTGGCCGCGAATATCGTCGACTTTCTTGCGCACCTGGTACCAGATTTGCGGAATGTCCTTGGCACTGGTGGTGTCGCGCAGGTACACGTAGACCGTTGATTCACCCGGCCGCGTGTAGCTTTTCACGTAGTCGAGGGAGTCGAGTTCTTCGAGTTTTTTCTCGATGCGGTCGGTGACCTGCTTGAGGGTTTCCTCTTGGGTCGCGCCCGGCCATTTGGTCTGGATCACCATGGTCTTGATGGTGAACGAAGGGTCTTCTTCACGCCCCAGATTGAAGTACGAGAACACCCCCATGAGTAATCCGACGAACATCAGATACCAGACGAAAGACTGATGCTTGATGGCCCATTCGGAGAGGTTGAAAGAGCCTTTCATTGACTGTCCTCGTCAAGATTCACGGATTGTCCGGGTTTGAGGCTGTTGACGCCGGCGCTGACCACCTGCTCACCATTCTTCACACCGCCAGCCAGCACCACGGTGCCGTCGGTGCGACTGATCACGCGAACGTCGCGAGGGCTGACGGTTTTGCTTTGGGTGTCGATCACCCAGACGCGCGATTGGCCATCGACGTCCTGTATCGCCGTGGCGGGCAATTCGATGCGTGGTTTGATCGCCGAGCTGAGGGTCACGCTGATCGCCGTGCCGAGACGCAAACCGCTCGGGGTATCGGCCAGGGTCAAGCGTGCGCGGCGGGTGCGCGTAGCGCTTTGTGCCTGAGGCTCGATTTCGCGCAGGGTCGCTGTGGCGTTGATGCTCGGGTCGAGTTGCGCAGCGACCAGAAACACCACGTCGCGGGGGATCTGATCGACCAGGGTGTCGGGCAGGTCGATCACCGCTTCCTTGATATCGGGCTGCGCCAGGGTCACCACTTGCTGGCCGGCCGTCACCACTTGCCCGGCCTCGGCGTTCCACGCGGTGACCACGGCTTTGTGATCGGCGCGTAACTGGGTGTAGCCAAGTTGATCCTTGCTCTGATTGACCGCCGCCTGCGCCTGCTCCAGCGAAGCCTGGGTGGTTTTCAGATCCGTATTGGCGATGTCCAGTTGCGCTTGCGCACCGACCCCGCGATCAAACAGTGCTTGCTGACGCCTGGCGTTGGCCTGAGCGTTGATCAATTGCGCCCGGACCTGCGCCAGATCGCCCTGGGCTGAACGCAATTGGTTCTGCTGGTCGGAGGGGTCGAGGGTGGCGAGCAGCGTGCCCTTTTCAACCTCGGCGCCGACATCGACGTTACGGCTGGCGATGCGCCCGCCCACGCGAAAACCGGTGTTGCTCTCGTAACGCGCCTGAATGCTGCCGGCAAAACGCCCAAGGGTCTCCTCGTTCAGCGCTTGAACCCTGACCGACAGCACCGGACGCACCGGCTCCGTCGGCGGCTCGCTTTTCGAGCACGCGGCCAACAACACCGCCATGAACAACAGCCCCAGACGTTTCATGGCTGTGCTCCCGGTTGCAGATCCTTGTAAGTGTTTTCGGCAATCTCGACTTTGATGCCCGGATGCAACAACTGCCCACCGGCCACAATGACCTTCTCGCCGCCCTTGAGGCCGTCGCTGATGATGACTTTGCCGGTCAGGTATCGGCCGACCGTGACCGTGTGCAATTGCGCTTCACCTTGGTCGTCGACCATCCACACCGCCGGTTCACTGACTTTTTTCGTCAGCGCCGACCACGGCAGTTCCACCGCCGACGTGCCACTGCCCTTGGCAGTAGCGCTGACCACCGAACCGAGTTGCATGCCCGGCGGCAGGCTGTCGAGGGTCACTTTGACCTGCACCGTGCCGGACTGCGCCGACACCGCCGGCGTAATTTCGCGCACGGTGCCGGTGGTTTTGATCGCCGGGTTATCCAGCAGGCTGACCACAATCGAACGATCCGAAGGGCGCTCGGCCAGTAGCGACTCGTACACGTTGAACACCGCATCACGAGCACCGTCGCGGGCCAGCGTGAAGATCGGCGCAGTCGCCTGAACCACCTGGCCGACTTCGGCCTGACGCTCGGTGATGATGCCCGGTGCATCGGCAATCAATGAGGTGTAGCTGAGCTGATCTTTGGCATTGGCCAATTGCGCCTGCGCTGCGCTCAACGCACTTTGGCTACTGCGCAATGCCGCCTGCGCGGAATCGTATTCGCTCTGGCTGGTGTAACCCTTGGGCAACAGTTTCTGCTGACGCACGAACGCGGCCGCGGTCTGCTTGACCCGCGCCTGTTCGGCGGTCACTTGCGCCTGGGCGGAGTCGACATTGGTCTGCAAATCCTTGGGATCGAGTTTGGCCAACACTTGTCTGGCGCTGACGCGGTCACCGACATCGACCATGCGCTGGATGATCTTGCCACCGACCCGGAACGACAACTCGGTCTGCACCCGCGCCTGCACGTCACCGGTCAGGGTCACGGCGGCGGCGTATTCGGCGGGTTTCACCACTTGCACAAAGACCCGTGGCAAGTAGTCCTCAGGCGCTTCTTTCTTGCCGCAAGCGGTCAACAACGTGAACAGGCCCAGCATGACTGCTGTTTTCAATCCGGGACTCGCCATGCAGACTCCTTCCTGTGTACGAACGTGCAAGTGACGATACGACTGTGAGCTTAGAACAGGGTTCCGCGTCTGTATGCCCGATCCCTATACTCCCTGCGGTCGTTCACGGGGGCATTCCCACGCCGAGCGCCGGAACGATCAATGAGGAGCCCCATGCTCAAGACCCTCGCGGTGGCCAATTACCGCTCAATCAATAAATTGGTGATCCCGCTGGGCCGTCTGAACCTGATCACTGGCCCCAACGGCAGCGGCAAATCCAATCTCTATCGGGCCTTGCGCCTGTTGGCGGAGACCGCTCAGGGTGGCGTGGTCAACGCACTGGCCCGCGAAGGCGGACTGGACTCAACCTTCTGGGCCGGACCGGAAACCATCAGCCGGCGCATGCGCAACGGCGAAGTGGCGATCGAGCCGACGGTGCGCCAGGGCGTGAAGCGTCTGCGCCTGGGCTTTGCCGGGGAGGATTTCAGTTATTCGATTGCCCTCGGCTTGCCTGCGCCGACCCACTCCTGTTTCTCGCTTGATCCAGAAATCAAAAAGGAATGCATCTGGGCCGGGCCACTGTATCGCCCGGCCAGCCTGCTGGTGGATCGCGACGGCCCGATGATCCGCGCCCGCGACGGCCGCCGCTGGGACGTGCTGGCGCAACACACACCGAACTTCGACAGCCTGTTCGATCAGGTCGGCAACTTGCGCAGCTCACCGGAAGTGTTCCAGATGCGCGAATTCATTCGGCGCTGGCGCTTTTATGACCACTTTCGCAGCGATGCCGACGCCCCGGCGCGCCAGCCACAACTGGGCACGCGCACGCCGGTGTTGCATCACGATGGCCGGGATCTGGCGGCGGCGTTGCAGACCATCGTCGAAATCGGTGATCCCGAAGCGCTGCGCACCGCCATCAGCGATGCGTTTCCCGGCGCACGGCTCGACATCGCTCCGTTGGCGGGAGGACGTTTCGCCATCGAGTTTTATCAGGAAGGGTTGTTGCGACCGCTGTCGGCGGCGGAGTTGTCGGACGGAACGTTGCGCTATCTGCTGCTGGTCGCGGCATTGCTGACACCGCGACCGCCGTCACTGATGGTGCTCAACGAACCGGAAACCAGCCTGCACCCGGATCTGTTACCGGCGTTGGCACGCTTGATTATCCGCGCCTCTGAGCAGTCTCAGGTATGGGTGGTGTCCCATGCGCGGCGGTTGATATCAGCGTTGCAGCAAGACCCGGAGTGCAACTGCATCGTGCTGGAAAAGACGCTGGGCCAGACCGGGATTGTCGGGCAGCGAGTGCTGGATGAGCCGGCGTGGAATTGGCCTGACTGATGCTGATCCCCACGCGAACGGTTTTACGTGTTGGCGGAGAACAAATAACAAGGCTATTTTTCCTTTTGCTGTAGGAAGGATCTTTTTTTCAAAAAAGGCCTCCAAGGACGAACAGCTTTTGGCCAGACTCCCCCGGCCCAACCATCACAAGGAAGAGAATATGGCTGACTTAAAAGTGCCGCAGCGCCTGGATCCGCAGGACATCGTGAAATTGCTGGTGGCGTTGCGAAGGGCATTGAAGGCCCAGGCGGTCTGAGATCACGGTCAACAGCAACCTCACCCAGCCCTCTCTCGGTGGGCGAGGAAACTGAGCACACACAAAAACGCCGATGACTATTTCCAGCCATCGGCGTTTTCATATCCAAAACCTGGAAAGGGTTTGCCGAATCGTCAAATCAGAACGCCGGCAGTACCGCGCCGTTGTACTTCTTCTCGATGAACGCTTTGACTTGCGGGCTGGTCAGGGCAGCGGCCAGTTTCTTGATGGCGTCGCTGTTCTTGTTGTCCTCACGGGCCACCAGGAAGTTCACGTAAGGCGAGTCGGCGCCTTCGATCACCAGGGCGTCCTTGGTCGGGTTCAACTTGGCTTCCAACGCGTAGTTGGTATTGATCATGTCCAGATCAACTTCGTTCAGAACGCGCGGCAGCATGGCCGACTCCAGTTCCTTGAACTTGAAGTTATGCGGGTTCTTGGCGATGTCTTTTGGGGTCGCCAGGGCGTTTTTCGGGTCTTTCAGTTCGATCAGGCCAGCCTTCTGCAGCAGGATCAGCGCACGGCCGCTGTTGCTGCCTTCGTTCGGGATGGCGATGGTCGCGCCGTCAGGCAGTTCAGCCAGGGTTTTGTATTTGCTCGAGTAGCCACCGAACGGTTCAACGTGAACACCTTGCACGGTTACCAGGTACTTGGACTTGTCGTCCTTGTATTTGCCGGCGTTGAAGCTGTCCAGATAAGGCTTGGTCTGGAAGTAGTTGGCGTCCAGGCGCTTCTCGCCCACTTGCACGTTCGGCTGCACGTAGTCGGTGAAGACTTTGATTTCCAGATCCACGCCTTCTTTGGCGAGGGTCGGTTTGATCAGCTCAAGAATTTCAGCGTGTGGGACCGGCGTCGCCGCCACCACCAGTTTCTCGCCGGCCTGGGCCAGGGAAGCCGTCAGCGCAGCCGCCAATGCGGTAAACAACAGAACCTTTTTCATGCAGTGTCCTTATCGAAAATCACGGTCGTCATCGACGACGGCATCTAATAGCGGTGCCAGTGAAGGGCTATCACTGGCGTGAAGCGGACAATACCGGGATTTTTTATTCCCGGACAATAACGTTTATTCAGCTTCATATTCCATTTTGTTCATACAGAGTTACACGGCTCAAAGCCTCTCACTCAGGCTAATCAGCCACTCTTTCAATGCCTTGCGCTCGGCCACGCTGCCGCCAATGTCGATGTGCGTCACCAGCCGTTCGATCTGAAGCTGCGGCCCAGACGCCTCAGGCAGGTTCAGGTGCTGCGGCAAAATCTCGTCGCCGGTGCTCACCAGCAAGGCAAAGTGAATGACGTTTTCCAACTCGCGGGTGTTGCCCGGCCAATTGTGTTGCTCAAGTACATGCTGCGCCGCTGCGCTGATCAACGGCACCGGCAGACCCAGTCGCTGGCTATAAATGCCGAGAAAATATTCAGCCAGCGGCAGAATGTCGCCAATGCGTTCGCGCAGCGCCGGCAATGCCAACGGCCCCTCGCTGAGGTAGTGATAGAGCCGTTCGTGGAATTTCCCGGCGTCCACCGCTTGCGCCAGATCGATGCTGGTCGCGGCCACCAGACGCACATCCACCGAGCCTGACTGATGCGCACCGACGCGGGTGACTTCGTGGGTTTCCAGCGCGGCAAGCAATTTGATCTGGATCGGCAGCGGCAAGTCGCCGATTTCATCGAGGTACAAGGTGCCGCCATTGGCCGAACCGAACCAGCCTGCGCGACTGCTGGCCGAACCGCTGTAACTGCCGGCAGCGTAGCCGAACAGTTCAGCATCGGCGTAGGTCGGGCTGATCGCGCCGCAATTGACCGACACGAACAAGCCGCTGCGATCACTGGCGCGGTGGATGTGCCGGGCAAGCAACTCCTTGCCCGTTCCGGTCTCACCGCGAATCAATACTGAAATCGAACGCGAAGCCAGTTGCTCCAACTCTTCTCGCAACTGCCGCGAGCGCGGATCGACGAACACCAACGCCTTGGCGCGAATGCTCAGGGGGCTTTTTTCCGCATCGGGAAAGGTCAGCAATGGCTGACCGAACGTTTCAACACTCATGACTGACTCCCGCCCACAACCGCCAGGAGACGGGGGCGTTGCAAGAAACAGAAAAATCAGGCGCGACGTCGAGCGTTTTGTTCCATGCGGGTTTGCAGGCGATAGAGATAGGCAAAACCCTGTTCCCAACGCTGATGCCCGGATTTCACATTGATATGCCCGGCGCCAGCGAGAATCCCCGCCTCGGCGCCCCAGTTACGCGCCAGTTCCAGCGCTCGTGGCGCACTGACGGCGGCGTCGTTGTCGGAGCTGACGACCTGGCTTGGGAACGGCAGCAGATCACTCGGAATCGGCGCGAAGTTACGCAGCGCCGGCGCGCAGGTCGCACGCTCGACATCGGCCGGGGCGACCAGCAACGCACCGCGCACCTGAAGCAGGTATTGCAGCGGCGCAGTGGCGGCCCAGTGGGCAACGGTGATGCAGCCCAGGCTGTGCGCGATGAGGATGACGGGCGTGCTGTCGGCAGCAATCGCCTCGGCCAGTGCGCCAACCCAGTCCTCGCGGCGCGGGGTCAGCCAGTCGGTCTGCTCCACCCGTGCGCTGTTGGGCAGGCTGTTCTGCCAGTGGGTCTGCCAATGATCTTCTGGCGATCCTTGCCAGCCCGGCACAATCAGGTAGCGAATTGATTCGTTGTGCATGGGGGCGTTCTCCTGCGTGTCTGTTGCTGACCGAGTATAGGGAGGGGATTTATACCCGCGAAGGAATAAGAAGCTATTTATTAATACCCATATCGAATATCAAATAAAAAACCGGTCGGCGCGAGCAAATAAAAAAGGGCCGCACCCTGCCAAGGAGACGGCCCCGGAAAATCAAAAATTCTTTTACCGCGCAGTGATCACCGATAAGTGAGTGATCCCCGTCCCGGGCGACTTCGCTGTCGCCCAAGTGCAGATGCCAGCCACATCATCATCTCCCCACCGTATAAACGTTTCGCGCGAATTTGGTTTCGGTTTTATGAATCTTGAATTTGATTGGTCCCTTGACCGAGCCGTTTTGGACGACATCTACATTATTGATTGACGCACTCTCCCCGCCAGCACGGATCTGCGGGCCACACTCAGAGTCGGTCTACACTCCAGTCAGCGTCATCGCCTTCATCGTTGAGCACCGTGATAAACCATGATGTTTGCACCTGCTCCGCAAAAAACCCGTACCGCAAACATACCACGACTTGTACAGTACGAAATCGATTCTAAAACCAACCTCGGCGCGCGCCTTCGAAGCCAGCAAAGGCAAGTAAACACTGATCTTTACCCACTTCAGGAGAGTCTCAACCTGTCGCGCCGCAGTACGATTGGGTGTAATCCGCACTCAAATCAGACCGATTTACAAGATCAGTCCCCTCTCCCTCTGGGAGAGGGTGGGTAACAGCAACGTCAGGCCTCCACCGCCTCACCCGACACCACGACCTCATCCTTGCGAACAAACCGATTGGCCCGCCCGAACGTTCCGAAATCATTGAACCGCACGCCCATCTCACGCATCACTTTGTGCGCCACTGGCACGGTCATCTGGCGAATGTAGAACGGCTCCTTCACCACAAAATGGTGAATCCCGTGACTGCTGCCAAAGTTGAAGCAGAACGCCTGCAACGGCCACAACCACCATGGGTTCAACACCTGACATTGCTGCAGCACATTGCCCGGTTCGATATCCCCGTAGTAATGCATGTTCGAACTGATGAAGTGCAGGCAAAACGTGCGCAATACATTCGGGCCGATGATTACCACGGCGGCGATATCAATCACCTGCATCACGGACAACGTGGTCGCCGACCATTCAATCGGCGACCCCATCAGGTAGGCGATGCCATTGGCCGCATGAAAGCCGAGAAACACATACCAGGCGCCCCAATGCACCAGCGCCAGCGGCGCGTAGACCTTCAGCGTGCGTTTGAGGATGCTGAATTTATGCGCCCAGGTTTTCGCCCGCAGCAGGCGGATGATCGCCGACATCACGTTGTCGCCCACCATCAGCAACCGCGCAAAACCCCACGGCTCGCCATTGGTGATCGCCCGCTCTTCCATGTCGGTCTCAGTGCCGGAGACTTTGTGGTGATTGAGGTGCAGATGTCGGCGAATCCATGGGTTGATGGTGCTCGGCCGCGCCATCCACACCAGACCCATCATCACGTTGTGCGGTACGCGCTGTTTGCGGAAATACATGCTGTGGATCAGGTCGTGCTCAAGCTCATGGGTGAGCGAGGCAAAAAACGCATTGAGTAGCAGGCACACCCACCAGGCCATGTAGCCACTGATGTACAGCGCCGCCGAACCGATCATCCCGACCAGGGCAAAGGCCAGAATCCCCGCCCCAAGTGCATCCTGATGCTTGAGAATCGGGTAGCGCTCGCGCAGTTCCACGCCTTTGGCCAGCACCACTTGGCGAATATGCGCTGATCGCTGGGCTGCATTGTGTCGCTGGGGACTTGCAGAAGTACCGTCCATGCTTCCATCCTCTGGTCATTGATACTCGCATCCTGCCCTGTGCCGATTGCGAACGTGGTAGCCGTGCACGCCAACCTGTTGACCGGAAGCGCCAATCAGCATGAAGGAACCGACCTCCCTCGCCAGTTGGACCCGTGCCTTGCGCAAGCAACTCGATGCGCTGGGGCTGGACAGCGCTGACCTGTGCCAACAGGCCGGGCTTGATCCACAGTTGATGGACGACCCCAACGCGCGCTACCCACTGTCCGGCACCACAAGCCTGTGGGAGATCGCGGTGCAGGTCAGCGGTGATCCGGCGATTGGTTTGCGGGTGTCGCGGTTCGTCAGCCCGACCACCTTCCACGCGCTCGGTTATGCGCTGGTCGCCAGTGGCAGTTTGCGCGAGGTATTCGAACGCATCGTGCGCTATCACCCGGTGGTCAGCGATGCGCTGGAACTGGATCTGCGCCGCAGCGACGACCGCTATCTGTTCCGCCTGAAAGTCCCGCCAGGCAATCCCGCGCCGGCCTTCGAAGCCATCGACGCGTTTGCCGCCATCTATGTGCGCACCTGCCGCAATCGCCTGGGGCGTGACTATGCACCGCTGGCGGTGTACTTGCGCCGCCCGGAGCCGGCGGACGCACATCAATGGCACAAAGTCTTCCGCGCCCCCGTGCATTTCTCATCCGCCGAAGATCGCCTGGAGTTTGCCCTCGCCGACTTCGACAGCCACCTGGACGACGCCAACCCGGAACTGGCCGAACACAACGAAGCGGTACTCAAACGCACCATGGCCCAGCTTCAGCCGCTGACCTGGGAGCGCAAGGTGCGCGACGCCATCGAAGAACAACTGCCCGAAGGCGAGCCCGGCGCCGAACGCATCGCCCAGGCCTTGCACCTGAGCTTGCGCAGCCTGCAACGGCATCTGGCGGATGAGGGTTGCCGCTTCGATACGCTGCTCAACGAGAGCCGCGAGAATCTTGCACTGCAGCATTTGCGTGATCCGCAGTGTTCATTGAGCGAGATCAGCTACCTGCTCGGCTTCGCCGACACCAGCAGCTTCAGCCGCGCGTTCAAGCGCTGGACGGGGCTGACGCCGGGGCAGTTTCGGGATGGGTTGCGCTGAGCGATATTTTTATTGGATTCACTGGCCTCTTCGCGGGCAAGCCCGCGAAGGCGTCAGTCAGATCACCACAAAGCCCAGCTCAAACACCGTGCCCGTCGCATCACTACTGACCCGCACCTGGCCGCCATGCAATTGCATGATCGATTGCACAATCGCCAGCCCTAATCCGCCCGAATCACCCGGCTCGGCGCGGGCCGGGTCAACGCGGTAGAAGCGGTCGAACAGTTTGCCCAGATGCTCAGAGGCGATGGCCGGCCCCAGGTTGTGAACCTGTAACCAGCACCAGCCCGGCTCATCGCGACGGCGCAGGCTGATGACGGTGCCGGGATCGGCGTGGCGCACCGCATTGGCCAGCAGGTTGCCGAGGGCACGTTGCAGCAGTTGTTGATCGGCGTGCAGTTCGCCGTGCAATTGGTTTTCCAGCAGCAGGCGGCGGTCATCGGCCAAGGCTTCGAAGTATTCACACAGTTCGCTGCCGACGCCGTGCAGCTCCAGCGTACGCCGCTCGAGCGCTCGTTCGGCCTGTTCGGCCCGGGCGAGGAACATCAGGTTTTCGGCCATGCGTTTGAGCCGTTCGAACTCTTCCATGTTCGAGGCCAGCACGTCCTGATACTCCGATGCGCTGCGCGAGTGATTCAGCGCCTGACCGTTGCTCGCCAGCAATGTGTGCAGCGGTGTGCGGATCTCGTGGGCAAGATCGGCAGAAAACTGCGACAAGCGCTGCACGCTGTCCTCCAGACGCGCCAGCATGCCGTTGAGCGCCTGTACCGGCTCAAGCAGTTCGGCGGGCGTGCGGGCGACGGGCAAACGTTGATCGAGGCTGCGCAGATCAATGCCGCGTAACGCTTCGCTCAATTGCCGTAACGGTTGCAGGCCCCGGCGCAGCAACAGCAATCCCAAACCGAAGGCCAGCACGGCACCGAGGCCGACCGCCAGATACAAACACAAGCGATAGCTGGCGAGCATCTGTTCGCGCTCACTCAGCACTTTACCGGCGATCACCGTCAGCGACTCGCCGTTGGGCCCTTGCGCTTCGCCGGACAGCAGGGCCAGTTCGGCGCCGTCCGGTGCTTGCCAGGTCAGCACGTCGTGGCGTTGCGGGGTTTGCCCACGGGCGATGGCGTTGATCGGCGGCAAATCGCGGTGACGCGGGTTGATGGCGATCACGTTCGCACCATCGGCGCGGCGCACCAGCAAGAGGCTATCGAGATTGCCGAGCATGTTCTGGTACAGGCGCGGCCGTGCCTGCAAAGCGTCGAGGCTGTCACTGTCGGCAAGCAAGGCGCGCACTTGCTCAAGACGCCCGAGCAAGGCCAAGTCATCGCGGTAGGCGATTTGCGCGGCGAGCGAGCGGTAAAGGAACACGCCAATCGCGCTCAGCACCAACGCGCAGACCACGGCGAACGCCAGCGCCAGACGCCAGGCGATCGACCTAGAGCGCATCGTCAGGGGCTTCCAGTTGATAGCCAACCCCGCGCACGGTGTGGATCAGTTTCGGCATATACGGATCATCGACTTTCGCCCGCAGACGACGCACCGCGACTTCTACCATGTTGGTGTCGCTGTCGAAATTCAGGTTCCACACCTGCGAGGCGATCAGCGTGCGCGACAGCACTTCGCCCTGGCGACTGGCGAGCAGTTGCAGCAGGGCGAATTCTTTGTTGGTCAGGGCGATACGCTGGCCGCCCCGACTGACCCGTCGGCGCAGGACGTCGATCTCCAGATCGGCAATGCTGTAAGACTCGGCTTCGCGCATCGGCCCGCGTCGCAGCAGCGTGCGCACCCGCGCCAGCAGTTCGGCGAAAGCGAAGGGTTTGAGCAAGTAGTCGTCGGCGCCCAGTTCGAGGCCACGCACGCGGTCTTCAATGGCGTCCTTGGCGGTGAGGAACAACACCGGCGTGGCACCGCGCTGACGGATCAGTTGCAGCAATTGCCAGCCATTGAGGCCGGGCAGCATCACGTCCAGGATAATCAGGTCATATTCCTGCTGCTCAATGTAATAGCGCCCGTCGAGGCCATTGAGCGCCACGTCCACGGCAAATCCCGACTCGCCCAGGCCCTTGGCGAGGAAGTTCGCGGTTTTGGCTTCATCTTCTACGACCAGCAAACGCATGGCACACCTCGATTGATCAGGCACACAGGCTAGGCGCCTTCGGCGGTGTTGCCCATTACAAACTTGTAATCAGACTGACGAGGTTCTGACGAAGACGGACGGATAAGGTGGCGACCTTCGCTTTCGGAGCCTGCCCATGACCCTCAAATACCTTGTAGCCAGCCTGGCCCTCGGCCTCAGCGGCAGCGTTTTCGCTGCCCCCGAACTGCCGCGTCACGCCGACCTCGACCTGAAAACCGCACGCCTGCTGGCCGATACGGCGCAGCGCAATTGCACCGGCACGGTGTCGGTCCTCGACCGTGGCGGCAACTTGTTGGTGACGATGCGCGGCGACGGCGTCGGCCCACACAACACTGCTGCCAGCCAGCGCAAGGCCTACACGGCGCTGTCGACCAAAACCCCAACCCGGCTGTTCGCTGAACGCGCTCGCAGCAACCCGCAAACCGCCAATCTCAATACCCTCGACGAACTGCTGCTACTGGGCGGCGGCATTGCGCTGTTCGCCGGTGATGAACTGGTCGGCGCCATGGGCGTGGCCGGTTCCGGCGGTGGCGAGCAAGACGAAACCTGTGCAATCCGCGCCGCCGACAAGGCCGGCCTGTCCATTACCCGCCCCCAATAAGGAGCTTCATCATGACCACTTTGCGCATGACGTTCGCCGCCCTCGGCCTCAGCGCGTTTTCCAGCCTGGCGTTGGCCGCTGGCAACCCACTGAGCGTCCACGTACTCAATCTGGAAAACGGCCTGCCCTCAGCGGGTGTCAACGTGACGCTGGAAAAACACGTCGGCCAGAACTGGCAACCATTGGCCGAAGGCACCACCAACGAACAGGGACGCATCGGCGAACTGTTCCCGGCCAAACAGCCTTTTGAGGCCGGTGAATACCGCGTGGTGTTCAAGACCGGCGATTATTTCAAGCAAACCAGACGCGAGACGTTTTTCCCGGAGATTCCGGTGATTTTCGAAGTGAAGCAGACGGACCAGCATTACCACATCCCACTGCTGCTGAGCCCTTACGGCTTCTCGACCTATCGCGGATCCTGAAATCAACACAGATCAAAAATGTGGGAGCGGGCTCGGTTGCCCGCTAGATCGCGGCGAGGGCGCGCAATCGCTTGGCGTCGAGGATCTCGATTTCGCCATACCCAAGGCCGATAATCCCCTGCCCCTGCAAGTCCTTGAGAATCTGGTTGGTGGTCTGCCGTGACAGCGACAGCATCGACGCCAACTGCTCCTGCGGCAGTTGCAGCACCCGGCGCGGCGCACCGAGTTCGCCGTAGCCCTCGGCGATCATCAGCAATCGATGCGCCAGTCGTGCCGGGGCCGGCAGCAGACTCAGCTGTTCGAGATTGATGAAAGCAAGACGCAGTTTATGGCTCATCAGCAGCGCCAGATGCCGCCAGTACACCGGCTGTTCGTCGAGGATTTTCAGCAGCGTGGCAGGCGGGATATTCAGCAGGGTGCACGGCCCGACCGCATAAGCATCGTGAGTGCGTGGCTGGCCATCGAACAGGCAGATTTCGCCGAACCAGTGCGGCGCTTCCACCAGACTCAGCAACGCCTCCTTGCCCTGCTCGCTGACCGCACCGATGCGCACGGCACCGTCGAGCACCGCGTACAAACCGCACGGTGGATCACCTCGCTGGAACAGCCGTTGCCCCGCCGTCAGCCGCCGCTCCCGGGCCACTGCCAGCAGACTATCCTGAAAGGACGCAGGCAGATGGCTGAACCACTGGCCGGTCAGCAGCCGTGAACGCATATCCATGAACACTCCTGATTGTCGCCTGCCTGACAGTACCAACGCTGAACCCTGGGCATGATGCGATCACCCTACAGGAGGAACAACAATGAAAAGCCTCGTCGATCACCTGAGTCAATACGCCGCCTACCACCGTGATCCGCGCAACATCGCCAGCCACTTTATCGGCATTCCGCTGATTGTGGTGGCCGTGGCTGTTTTGCTGTCGCGCCCCGAGTGGTCGGTGGGCGTGTTGTGGCTATCGCCAGCCGTTCTCGTGGCGCTGGCTTCGGCGTGGTTTTACCTGCGCCTGGAAGTGAAGCTCGGTTTTTTGATGACGGTGCTGATGGGCCTTTCGGTCTGGGCCGGGCACGTGCTGGCGCAGCAGAGCACCCTGGTCTGGCTGAGCAGCGGTTTGGCGATGTTTGTGATCGGCTGGGCGATCCAGTTTGTCGGCCATCACTACGAAGGCCGCAAACCGGCGTTTGTCGATGACATTTCGGGGCTGATTGTCGGGCCGCTGTTTGTGGTGGCCGAACTGGCGTTCATGCTCGGGATGCGCCATGAACTGAAAGAGCAGATCGAGGCGCGAGCGGGGGTGGTGCGGGTCAATCCGAATCGGGCGGCGGTGTAGACCGCTTTCGCGAGCAAGCCCGTTCCCACAATGGAATGCGTTCCCACTGCGGGAGCGGGCTTGCTCCGGGCGGCGATGCGACGAAGCTTTTGACGTTAGAGGCTGGCGATTTTCTGCCAGACCTTCGGCTTGAAGAACAGGGTTTCCCCTTTGGCCAGCCCCGTCAGGCTGTCGTGATCCTTCACCACTTCGGCTTCGATCAGATCTGTCTGCCCCTCAACCTTCAGCGTCACCCGCGTGGTCGCACCCAACGGCCGGATATCGCGGACTTCGGCGGCGTGATGATCCTCCAGCTCATGCCGTGACAGCGACACTTCATGGGGACGGAACAGCACATGATTGTCATCGCCCAAGTGCAGACGGTTCGAATCACCCAAGAAGTGATAAACGAAATCGCTGGCCGGGTTTTCGTAGACGTCGCCCGGTGAGCCGATCTGCTCGATCACGCCTTTGTTCATCACCACGATGCGGTCGGCGACTTCCATCGCTTCTTCCTGGTCGTGAGTCACGAACACCGAGGTCAGGTTGATGTCTTCGTGGAGCCGCGCGAGCCAGCGGCGCAGTTCTTTACGCACCTTGGCGTCAAGGGCGCCGAAGGGCTCATCCAGCAACAGCACTTTGGGCTCCACCGCCAACGCACGGGCCAGAGCAATGCGCTGACGCTGACCACCGGACAGTTGCTCGGGGTAACGATCCGCCAACCAATCCAGTTGCACCATGTTCAGCAGTTCATGAACTTTGGTCGCGATCTGGCTTTCGCTCGGGCGCTGGTTTTTCGGTTTCATGCGCAGGCCGAACGCGACGTTGTCGAACACCGTCATGTGGCGGAACAAGGCGTAATGCTGAAACACGAAACCGACGTTGCGATCCCGCACGTCGTGGCCGGACACGTCTTCACCGTGAAAGACGATGTTGCCCTGATCCGGGGTTTCCAGACCGGCAATAATGCGCAGCAAGGTGGTTTTGCCACAACCGGATGGGCCGAGCAGCGCCACCAGTTCACCGCTTTGAATGTCCAGGCTGATGTTGTCCAGCGCCTTGAACGCATTGAAATTCTTGCTGACGTTACGCACTTCGATCGACATGAATTATTCCTCCGCGGCGCTGGCGCGCAGGCGGTTGATACGGTTTTCGCTCCACTGCTTGGCCAGCAGGATGAAGAGCGCCAGGATCAGCAACAGGCTCGCCACAGCGAACGCGGCCACATGGTTGTATTCGTTGTAGAGAATCTCGACGTGCAGCGGCAAGGTGTTGGTCACCCCGCGAATGTGCCCGGAAACCACCGACACCGCACCGAACTCACCCATGGCCCGCGCCGTACACAACACCACGCCATAGATCAGGCCCCACTTGATGTTGGGCACCGTGACGTGCCAGAACATCTGCCAGCCATTGGCGCCGAGCAGACGCGCGGCTTCCTCTTCCTGCGTGCCTTGTTCCTGCATCAACGGAATCAGCTCACGGGCCACGAACGGCACGGTGACGAAAATCGTCGCCAGCACGATGCCCGGCAATGCAAAGACGATCTGAATGTCGTGATCCTGCAGCCACGGCCCGAACAGGCCTTGAGCGCCGAACATCAGCACGTAGACCAGACCGGCAATGACCGGCGACACCGAGAACGGCAGATCGATGAGCGTCACCAGTAGGCTTTTTCCACGGAACGCGTACTTGCTCACGCACCACGCCGCGCTGACGCCGAACACCAGGTTCAGCGGCACCGAAATCAGTACGGCGAACACGGTGAGCTTCAGTGCCGACAGTGCATCCGGTTCAAAGATCGCGGTGAAGAATGCGCCAAGGCCATTCTTCAAGCCTTGGGACACCACGATGAACAGCGGCAACAATAGAAACAGCGTGAAAACCAGCCAGCCGAGGCCGATCAGGATTCTGCGCGAAGTGGCACTGCCACGGCGCGCTGCGTTGGCCGAAGAGGCGGCGGCAATAGACGATTGGGACATGTTCGCGCCTCCTTATGGGGTTTCGATGCGCCGCTGCAGCAAGTTGATCAGCAGCAACAGGACAAAGGACACCACCAGCATCAAAACGCCGATGGCGGTGGCGCCGGTGTAATCGTACTGGTCGAGTTTGACCATGATCAGCAGCGGCAAAATCTCGGTTTTCATCGGCATGTTGCCGGCGATGAAAATCACCGAACCGTACTCGCCGACGCCACGGGCAAAAGCCAGGGCAAAACCGGTGAGCCAGGCGGGCAGCAGCGCCGGCACCAGAATGTAACGGAACACCTGCAACGGCTTCGCTCCCAGACACGCAGCAGCTTCTTCGACTTCACGGGGAATGTCGGCCAGCACCGGTTGCACCGTGCGCACCACGAACGGCAGGGTCACGAAGGTCAGCGCCAGGGTGATGCCCAGCGGGGTGTAGGCGATCTTGAAACCCAGGTCTGTGGCGAACTGCCCGACCAGACCGGTCGGCGCGTACAGCGCAGTCAAGGCGATACCCGCCACCGCCGTCGGCAGGGCGAATGGCAGATCGATCATCGCGTCGATGACCTTGCGCCCCGGGAAGGTGTAGCGCACCAGCACCCAGGCCAGCAGCGTGCCGATGATGCCGTTGATGATCGCGGCACACAGCGCGGTACCGAAGCTCAGCTTCAGGGCGGCCAGCACACGCGGCGCGGAGATGATCGTCCAGAACTGATCCCAGGTGAGTTGCGCGGCGTGGACGAACATCGCCGCCAGCGGGATGAGCACAATCAGGCTGAGGTACACCAAGGTGTAACCCAGCGTCAGCCCGAAGCCGGGTATGACGGGGGAGATACGACGCGACATAAAAGTCCTTGGTTAAAAAGCCTTCCGCTGAACGCATCAGGCTCGTGGTGTGGCTGAAGTCAGATTACTGCGCCTGATAAATCTGGTCGAACACGCCACCGTCGTTGAAGAATTTCGGCTGTGCGGCTTTCCAGCCGCCGAAGTCCTTGTCGATGGTCACCAGTTCCAGTGTCGGGAACTGCTGGGCATATCTGGCGGCGACAGCCTTGTCACGCGGACGGTAGAAGTTCTTCGCGGCGATTTCCTGGCCGGCCGGGCTGTACAGGTGTTTGAGATAGGCTTCGGCGATCTGCGCATTGCCCTTCTTCTCGGCGTTCTTGTCGACTACGGCCACGGGCGGTTCAGCGAGGATCGAGAGTGAAGGCACGACGATGTCGAACTTGTCCGTGCCGCCGTCTTCTTTCAGCGCCAGGAACGCTTCGTTTTCCCAGGCCAGCAACACATCACCCTGACCGTTGTTGACGAAGGTAATGGTCGAGCCGCGAGCGCCGGTATCGAGAATCGGCACATGCTTGAACAGGGTCTGTACGTACTCCTTGGCTTTGGCTTCATCACCGCCATTGGCTTTCAGGCCGTAGGCCCAGGCGGCGAGGAAGTTCCAGCGCGCACCGCCGGAAGTTTTCGGGTTCGGAGTGATCACCGAGACGTCGTTCTTGACCAGATCACCCCAGTCCTTGATGCCTTTGGGATTGCCCTTGCGCACCAGGAACACGATGGTCGAGGTGTACGGCGTGCTCGCCTGCGGCAGGCGCTTGTGCCAGTCGGCCGGCAGGGTTTTGCCGAGTTTGGCGATTTCGTCGATGTCACCGGCCAGGGCCAGGGTCACGACGTCGGCACGCAGACCGTCGATCACCCCACGGGCCTGCTTGCCCGAGCCGCCGTGGGATTGCTGGATTCTCACCGTGTCGCCGGCATGTCCTTGCTGCCAGAACTGGATGAATTCGGCGTTGTAGTCCTGATACAGCTCACGCGTCGGGTCATACGACACGTTGAGCAGTTCGTAATCCTTGGCAACCGCGCAACCGGCAAACGCAGCACTGGCCACGGCGGCCAACGCGTAACGGCGAATCGACGACATGGTGAAAGCTCCTGGAATTCTGGGTGATGGCTTTTTCTTATGAATATCTGCAATCGAGTTGCCGGTCGGGATCTTTTAGCCCGGTTGCTTGCCCGGCTGCTGCAAGCGGAATTTCTCTTTGCGCTCGATCTGGACCACTTGCGCGTTGTGCACAGTGATCTCCACTGCGCCAAAGCGCAGGTCGCGCAGGGCACTCTGGATCTCACGCAAAATGGTGGCTTCGTCCTGACCGTCAACGCTACGCAGGGATGCGCTCATGGTGCTGCTCCTTTGAAGGGGATTGGCCTGGCAGCGGAGGGCACTGCGTTGGCGTGGGAGCAATATAAGAGAGGCACTGTTATTCTTAAAAATACTATTTAAGAATTTTTATATAACCGAAAAGAATTATCTATACGGACAAGGGGTTGCGATCTGTTGATCTTCAATCGATCAATGGCGCTCGCGACCAATCGATCTCCGGCGCCGGTACCGGCCGTCCAAACCAGTACCCCTGCCCCAGATTGCACTCCTGCTCCAACAGAAACGCCGCCTGCTCAACCTGTTCGATGCCCTCGGCATGCACCTGCATGCCCATGCTGCGGGCCAGCGCGATGATCACCCGGACAATCGCCACATCATGTTCGTCCCCGGGCAATCCGGCGACGAACCCCTGATCGATCTTGAGTTTCTGCACCGGCAAGCGCTTGAGCCGCAGCAGCGATGAATAGCCAGTGCCGAAATCATCAATGGCCAAACGAATGCCCAATTCGCGCAAGCGATGCATCTGCTCCAGCGCCACTTCCGGGTCGTCCATCACCGCACTTTCGGTGACCTCCAGTTCCAGATAGGCCGGATCCAGCCCAGTGTCGTGCAGCACCTGCGCCACCTGTTGATACAACTCGCGTCGAGCAAACAGCCGCGACGAGACATTCACCGCCACAAACGCCAGCAACACCCCGGCTTTCAGCCATTGGCACATTTGCCGGCAAGCCTGCTGCATGACCCACGCGTCGATCTCGGCGATCAACCCGGTGCGCTCGGCAATCGGGATGAATTCGGCCGGCGACACCAGGCCGCGCTGCGGATGCTGCCAACGCACCAAGGCTTCAACGCCGATCAGGCGCCCGGTTTTCAGGTCATGCACCGGTTGGTAGTAGACCCGCAGCTCCTGCTGCTCCAGCGCTCGGCGCAATTCGAAAGCGATTTCGACCCGTCGCTGGGCATGGGCCGTCAGCTCTTCGGTGTACAAGGCGTAACCGTTGCGCCCGTTGCTCTTGGCCTTGAACAGCGCAGCATCGGCATTGCGCAGCAGTTGTTCGGCGCTCAGCGCATCGCTGGGAAACAGGCTGATGCCGACACTGGCATTGATGAACAACTCATGACCTTCGATACAAAACGGCTCTTTGAGCGCGTCGAGAATGCGCCGGGCCAACGCCGCTGCCTGCACCAGTTGTGGACAACACTCGGCCAGCACCGCGAATTCATCGCCTCCGAGTCGCGCCAGAGTGATGCCGGGACCGAACAAGTCCTGCAACCGCGCAGCCACGGCCTTGAGCAGTCGATCACCGACGTTGTGACCGAGGCTGTCGTTGATCATCTTGAAGTGATCCAGATCGAGCATCAGCAGGGCGCAGCCGCGTTTTTGGAGCTGCGCCGAGGCCAGCGCCTGCTCGGCGCGGTCGCTGAACAGCAGGCGATTGGGCAGATCGGTCAGCGGATCGTGGTGAGCGAGGTGCTTGAGTTCATGCTCGGAGTGCTTGATCGCACTGATGTCGGAGAACACCGCCACATAGTGACTAAGGCGCCCCTGATCATCGTGTATGACGCGGATGGTTTGCCACTGAGGATAAATTTCGCCGCTTTTACGGCGGTTCCAGATCTCACCGCTCCACTCGCCCTGCGACGCCAGCGTGGCGAACATCGCCTGATAGAAACCCGGCGGATGATGGCCAGACTTGAACAGGCTTGGCTGCTGACCCAGAACTTCCTCGCCTTGGTAACCAGTGATCTCGATGAACGCACGATTGACGTGCACGATCAGCCCACGATGGTTGGTGACCAGTACGCCTTCACGCGTGCAATCGAACACAGCCGCCGCCTGCCGCAGGCGTTCGCGATCAGCATGCCGCTCGCGCAAACGCGCGCCAATCCCCAGAAACGCACACAAACGCGCCCGCGCCAGAAAGATCAGCCCGGCACTGAACGCCGCCAATACATAACCGTTGATCAGTTGCCAACGGGCAAGATCGACGGCGTTATCGAAGAAACTGTTTAATAAATAACCAGCCCCCTGCAGCCAGACGACTGCAACTACAAGATAGAGCAGCGCTGCACGCAAGGCATCGCGATAAGTGGCTGACATTCGGCCGTCCATGTCCCTACAAAAAGGTTGGGATTATAGGTCAAGAAACATCCAGCGACTCTTATCTGAAAGGGTGACTGGTTTTATCTGTGTGCTTGGTGATAATGCAACGGCTGTTTTTATCTTTATCGAGGGCCCTATAGCCTATGTGGTACGAAGGTTTTCTTGGTTTGTCGGCCTGGTCACTGGTCGCCGTCACCCTGCTCATGACCCATGTGACAATTGTCGCCGTCACGGTCTATCTGCACCGTTACTCCGCCCATCGCTCGCTGGAGCTGAATGCCGGGCTCAAACACTTTTTCCGCTTCTGGCTGTGGCTGACCACAGCGCAGAACACCCGCGAATGGACCGCCATCCACCGCAAACACCACGCCAAATGCGAAACCGAAGAGGACCCGCACAGCCCGGTCATCAAAGGTCTGTCCACTGTGCTGCGCACCGGCGCCGAACTGTACCGCGCCGAAGCGCAAAACCCCGAGACCCTGCGCATCTACGGCAAAAACTGCCCCGAAGACTGGATCGAACGCAACGTCTACAGCCGCTATCCGCTGCTGGGCGTGGCCATCATGGGCGTCATCGACCTGCTGCTGTTCGGCACCATCGGCATCACCATCTGGGCGATCCAGATGATGTGGATCCCGGTGTGGGCTGCCGGCGTGATCAACGGCCTGGGCCATGCCGTCGGCTACCGCAACTTCGAATGCCGCGACGCGGCGACCAATCTGGTGCCGTGGGGCATCCTGATCGGCGGCGAAGAACTGCATAACAACCATCACACCTACCCCAACTCGGCCAAGCTGTCGGTGAAGAAGTGGGAGTTCGACCTCGGTTGGGCCTGGATCAAAGTCTTCAGCTTCCTGCGTCTGGCCAAGGTGCAACGTGTCGCGCCGATTGCTCACCGTGTCGAAGGCAAGGGCAACCTGGACATGGACACCGCCATGGCGATCCTCAACAACCGCTTCCAGATCATGGCCCAGTACCGCAAGCTGGTCATCGGCCCGCTGGTCAAGCAAGAGCTGGCCAAGGTCGATCATTCGGTGCGTCACCAGTTCCACCGCGCCAAGCGTCTGCTCTCGCGGGAAACCAGCCTGCTGGAAGATCGTCATCACCTGCGTATCCAGACCATGCTCGAGCACAGCCAGGCACTGAAGGTAATTTACGAAAAACGTCTGGCCCTGCAACAGATCTGGGTCAAGACCAGTGCAAATGGCCACGACATGCTCGCCGCCATCAAGGAATGGATTCACGAGGCCGAGGCCAGTGGCATACATTCCCTGCGCGAATTCGCCGACCAGTTGAAAACCTACTCGCTGCGCCCTGCAGCGGTCTGAGACCGTTGATCGGTGCGTCCGGACTCCCGGGCGCACCCATCGGAACTTAGCCCGCAATCCCCTATCTCAAAGACACTTCGCCACCCCGGCGGGCCGTACTGTGGTCGTTGTCGAATTCCGGCACGCCCTTTGAGATCTGTGCCGATGGTCAACAACAACCAAAAAGACTCATCCCTCCCGCAATGGCCCGAGGCCGCGCAAACCCTCATGGCGTTGATGCACGCCCAAGGCGAAGTCGCCCGGCTGAGCGAGCGCGAGCAACTGTTCAGCGCCCTGCTGGTCAGCGTCAATGCCGTGCTGTGGGCCTTCGACTGGGAAACCCGGCAGGTGCTGTACGTCAGCCCCGCCTATGAACGGATTTTCGGCCGCTGCGCCGGCCTCTTGCTCGCCGACTACAACCAGTGGCGCGACAGCATCTACCCCGACGATCTGGACTACGCCGAACGCAGCCTCGCCGACGTCCTGCACAAAGGCGCCGTGGAAGATCGCGAATACCGGATCATTGCCGCCGACGGCCAGGTACGCTGGATCAGCGATAAATGCTTCATCAATCGTCAGGACGAACCCGGACAACCGGTGGTGATTGTCGGTATCGCCGAGGACATCACCGATAAAAAGCAGATGGAAACCGAGTTGCAACGCCTGGCCACTACCGACGTGCTGACCCAAAGCAGCAATCGGCGCCACTTCTTCGAATGCGCCAATCGCGAATTCGAAGAGGCGCGCCTGCAAGGTTCACCACTGGCATTCCTGCTGCTGGATATCGATGACTTCAAAGTGATCAACGACAGCTACGGCCATCCCGAGGGTGACAATGTGCTGCAACGGATCGCCGAGTGCGGTCGCGGTTCGCTGCGACGAGGGGATCTGTTCGGGCGTATTGGTGGGGAAGAGTTTGCCGCCGTGTTCCCCGGCTGCGCGCCAGACATGGCGATGCAAGTGGCCGAACGGCTGCAACGAGAGATCCAACGCTTGAGTTTCAACCACAACGGCCAGACGTTCGGCATTACGGTGAGCCAGGGTCTGACCTGCCTCAAGGAGGGCGATGGCAGCCTCGACAGCCTGTTCGCCCGTGCGGATGCAGCGATGTACGAAGCCAAACGCCAGGGCAAAAACCGGATCATCTCTGCCTGACAACACAAAACAACTGTGGGGTTGTGAAAACTCCGGTTATTTGCGCATCCGCATCAATTCCGGCAGCCCGATCTTGAGCAACCGCGCCGTGCGGCTCTTCGCCAGTTCCTCAACACCTTCATGCTCCGTCAGGCGAGCCATCTGCGCTGCCATGTTCATCACCAGCGCCTCGCGGGAATACACCCCGCCGCCGAGCTGGTAGACCGAAGCAATCAGCTCACGCAACTCCAACGGCAAACGCCAGCGTGTACGCAACGCCGAACCATACGCCGCGCCAAACTCGGCCAGCGCGTCGCCGACTTCCTCACACTCATCCAGCTCCCCGCCGGCCTGCTTCCACTCCTGCAGACAGCGCAGCAACGCCAGATCGCCCAAACGATGCAACATGCCGGCGCAATAGCAGCGCTCCTGATCCAGATCGAGCAAGCGCGCCAGGGTGCGAGCGTACTCCGCGGTGTGCAGCGACAGGCCCCAGTAACGCTCGGCATAGTCCGCCAGACACGGATCGCTGAGCCTGGTGCTGCACTTGAGCGCCAACCCCAGAATCAGGTTCATGCTTTGCCCAGTCCCCAGCCGATGCAGCGCCTGCGCCAACGTCTGCACCGGTGCACCGTGGTGCTGCGCCGCGCTGTTGGCTGCGGCGATCAATACGGCGGTGATCTGCGGGTCTATGCGGATTTCCTCTTCCAGCAGCTTCAGGTCCAGCCCATTGGGATTGAGGCTGCGTTTGACCGCCACCTGCACATCGGTCATCAGCGGGGCGCCGTCAGTCTGCTCGCGGCGCCGCTCAAGGAACACCGACAAGGTCATGCCCGGCGCGAGTGCCGGCACTTCGCAGAAAAGTTCCTCACCGGCATTGAGCAACAAACCTTGCAGACGCTCCGTCAGGCTTTCCATGTTCAGGGGTTTGGTCAGGTACGCCGTCGGCGCCAGCGGAAGGGCTTCGCGCACGCTCGCGCTGTCGTTGCGGCTGCTCATCAGAATGAACGGCAGCGGCGGATTGCGTTTGCGCTGGCGCACGCTGCGCAACACGCTCAAGCCATCGACACCGGGCAGCTCCCAATCGACGATGGCCAGGTCATAGGGCACTTCGCTGAGCAGCGAGAGGGCTTGCTGGCCGTCGGCACACAGATCCAGCCGCGCATCGCAGCGCACGTTGAGCAGCACTTGTTTGAGCAGATCACGAGACCATGGGTCGGCCTCGGCAATCAGCACTCGGGGTACGGCGGGTAAATCAACGGCAGTCATGCGCGCTCTCCCTTGCAATGCCTGAACCTTAGCCAATGCGAGCTATTCGATACAGCGCTAAACCTGATGATGTGATTCCACAGACGAAAAAAAACCCGCCGAAGCGGGTTTTTTGTCTATCCAGTCACACAGCGCCCGACCTTACAGCTCGGAGAAGCACTCTTCGATGATCGCCAGACCTTTGTCCAGTTGCTCATCCGGCGAGGTCAGCGGTACGAGTACGCGCAGAACGTTGCCGTAGGTGCCGCAGGACAACAGGATCAGGCCCTTGTCGCGAGCCTTGGCCACAACGGACGCCACAGCGGCAGCGTTCGGCTTGTGGCTGTCGCCGTTCTCGAACAGCTCGACGGCGATCATTGCGCCCAGGGCACGGACTTCGCCGATGACCGGGTACTTGGCCTGGATGGCTTTGAGGCCAGTGACCAGTCGCTCGCCGACAGCCTTGCAGCGATCCAACAGTTTTTCTTCTTCGAAAACTTCCATCACCGCCAGAGCCGCCGCGCAAGCGATCGGGCTACCGGCGTAAGTGCCACCCAGGCCGCCTGGAGCGATGGCGTCCATGTATTCGGCCTTGCCGCACACACCGGCCAGCGGGAAGCCGCCAGCGATGGATTTGGCGAAAGTGGTCAGGTCGGCAGCAACGCCCATCTGCTCCATGGCGAAGAAGGTGCCGGTACGGCCAGCGCCGGTCTGCACTTCGTCAGCGATCAACAGAATGCCGTGCTGGTCGCACAGGGCGCGCAGACGCTTCATGAACTCCTTAGGCGCGACGTAGAAACCGCCTTCGCCCTGAACCGGCTCGATGATGATGGCAGCGATGTCACGCGGCTCAGCGTCGTTCTTGAAGATGCGCTCGATAGAAGCGATCGAATCGTCGATGCTCACGCCGTGCAGTTCGTTAGGGTACAGCGCGCGGAAGATGCCGCCTGGCATCAGGCCCATGCCGGCCGAGTAAGGCACGACTTTACCGGTCAGACCCAGGGTCATCATGGTGCGACCGTGGTAAGCGCCGGTGAAGGCGATCACGCCAGCGCGCCCAGTGGCGGCACGGGCGATTTTCACGGCGTTTTCCACCGCTTCGGAACCGGTGGTGACCAGCAGGGTTTTCTTGGCGAAATCACCTGGCACCTTGGCGTTGATTTTTTCGCACAGCTCAACGTACGGCTCGTAGGCCAGCACCTGGAAGCAGGTGTGGGTCAGCTTGTTCAGCTGTTCGGTCACGGCGGCGATGATTTTCGGGTGCACGTGGCCGGTGTTCAGTACAGCGATACCGCCGGCGAAGTCGATGAATTCACGACCTTCAACGTCAGTCACGGTAGCGTTCTTCGCGGATTCGGCGAAGATCGGGTGAATCTGGCCAACACCACGAGGTACGGCAGCGGTACGGCGGGCCATCAGTTCAGCGTTAGTCTTGCTCATTACAGTCCTCATTCGCCGCTCATCGGGCGGCGTGGTTCAAGGATTAAGCGGGAGGAAGCGACGGTGGCAGCATGCGATGATCGACTGCCACGGCGTTCCCGGCCGCAGAGAAAATTCCGGTTTGAAACGACGCAAAGGGACAGCGCTCTCGTGCCCTTTGCGTTTGCAGCAATCCCTTTCCCGGCTTAGATGCCCAGGCAGAGGTATTTGATTTCCAGGTAATCTTCGATGCCGTACTTGGAGCCTTCACGGCCCAGGCCCGACGCCTTGATGCCGCCGAATGGCGCGACTTCGTTGGAGATCAGCCCGGTGTTGACGCCGACCATGCCGTATTCCAGGGCTTCCGCCACACGGAACACACGGCCCAGGTCACGAGCGTAGAAGTAAGAGGCCAGACCGAACTCGGTGTCGTTGGACATCGCGATCACTTCGGCTTCGTCTTTGAAGCGGAACAGCGGCGCCAGCGGACCGAACGTTTCTTCCTTGGCGACCGCTGCGTCTTTCGGCACGTTGGTCAGGATGGTCGGCTCGAAGAAGTTGCCTTCCATCGGCTTGCCACCGGCCAGCACGGTGGCACCTTTGGCCACAGCGTCAGCGATGTGTTCTTGCACCTTGGCCACGGCTTTTTCGTCGATCAGCGGGCCAGTGGTGGTGCCGTCTTCCAGACCGTTGCCGATCTTCAGTTTGGCCACGGCCACTTTCAGCTTCTCGGCGAAGGCGTCGTAGACCGAATCCTGAATGTACAGACGGTTGGCGCAGACGCAGGTCTGACCGTTGTTGCGGTACTTGGAAATGATCGCGCCTTCAACGGCCTTATCCAGGTCTGCGTCGTCGAACACGATGAACGGCGCGTTGCCGCCCAGTTCCAGCGAGACTTTCTTGATGTCCTTGGCACATTCGGCCATCAGTTGACGGCCGATTTCGGTCGAACCGGTGAAGGACAGCTTGCGCACGATCGGGTTGCTGGTCAGCTCGCTGCCGATGTCGCCGGCGCTGCCGGATACCACGCTGAACACGCCCGCAGGAATGCCGGCACGCTGGGCCAGTTCAGCCAGTGCGAATGCGGAGAAAGGGGTTTGCGAAGCAGGCTTGAGCACCATGGTGCAACCGGCAGCCAGCGCCGGGCCGGCCTTACGGGTGATCATCGCGGCCGGGAAGTTCCACGGGGTAATGGCTGCGGTCACGCCGATTGGCTGCTTGATCACGATCAGGCGTTTGTCCGGCTGGTGGCCCGGAATCACGTCGCCGTAGATGCGCTTGGCTTCTTCGGCGAACCACTCGATGAACGAAGCGGCGTAAACGATTTCGCCCTTGGCTTCAGCCAGCGGCTTGCCCTGCTCGAGGGTCATCAGGCGAGCGAGGTCGTCCTGGTTTTCGATCATCAGCTCGAACCAGCGACGCAGTTTGCCGGCACGCTCTTTGGCGGTCAGTGCACGCCAGGCCGGCAGCGCTTTATCAGCGGCTTCAATGGCACGGCGGGTTTCGGCAGCGCCCATCTTCGGCACGGTACCGAGAATTTCGCCGGTGGCCGGGTTGTTGACCTTGATTGTCTGACCGTTGTCCGCATCGACCCAAGCGCCATCAATGAAGGCTTGCTGGCGGAACAACTGGGTGTCTTTAAGCTGCATGTCGGCTTTCCTTAACAGCACCGCGGCCTGCGCGGAGCAAATTATGATTGTAGAAAGGCGCCTCGCAAGGCTGCCGTCAGGGAAATCAGTGACCGGGTGAGGCGCATCAATCGTGCACGACTCGAAACACCTGCGCTTCAACGCCCAGTCAACGAGCGTTTGAAATCTCAAACGGATCGTAGGAGCAAAGGGTTTAAAGGACAATAGGGCGTTCGAAAAAAAGAACAAAAACGGCGTGTTTGTGAAGTTTTTCAGATCAACGAGCAAAACGCCCCCGCCGCAGGAAAACCATAGAACACCCCCGTCAAAGCGCCAAGCGAGGGTTTTGCAGGACGTTACCGCTTTATGGAATACAGCGACTCCAGCCGACACGCGCACTGACAATACGCCCCAAAACCCGGCATGGACGCCCCGAGCCGACCTAGGTATGATGTCGCCCGCTGCACCAGTAGCTCAGCTGGATAGAGTACTGCCCTCCGAAGGCAGGGGTCGTGGGTTCGAATCCCGCCTGGTGCACCATTGATTTAAACGAGAAAGCCCCGGACTGTAATGGTCCAGGGCTTTTTTGTGGGCGTCGGCTTTTCGGGTGAATAATTCCAGCTTTTTGATCAATGAAGCCTCGGCCGGGCGGGCAGTTGTCAACTTAGAGTTGACAACTGCCTTCCAACGCAACGACCAAAAGCCATGAGTTGCTGGGTTTCACCGAGCATCCAAACTTCAACCATCACTCCGTCGTCCAATCAAACTCATCGTAATCCTCATCCTCTTCGTCTTCCTCCCCAACCTCCTCTTCAAAGACGTCCTCTTCCTCAAGCACATCCTCTTCCTGCTGGCTCAGCAGAAACTCCTTACGCGCTTCGGTAATCGCGCGGCGCATCTCTTCGCCCTTTTGCGGGCAGTTGAGGAGTTGGGCGATGCGGTCGATTTTTGGTGCCACGGTGTTCTCCAGCGATTCAGCTATGGCCCGATATTGCGCGTTTTTGCGGGGCAATGCCAAATGGCTGGGCGAACAGGCGATCAGTTCTGCTGGATTTGCTGGAGCCGGGCGTCGAGGTCGGCGTTCGGGTAGCGTTTGTGCAGTTGGTTGAACAGGGTGTCGGCGACTTTTGATTGGCCGGATTCGCGCAGGCGCAGGACTTCGCGCAGTTGTTCGTCGAGGCCGTTGGCGGGGGCGGCGGCGCGTTTGCTGAGTTTGGCTTCGTCGGCGCGGTTGGATTGGCTTTGCATAGGCGCGGCCATTTCCGCCATCGGTGCGGGGGCGGCCAGTGATTGCGCTTCGGGCGCTTGTTTACGGGCCATTGAGGCAGCAGGTTTGGCCGCCGGGGCGAAGTCGAATTGGGGTTGCGGTTCGGGGGCGCGTTGCACCAGTGACAGCATCAGGGCCACGCCGACGAGGCTGGCGAATGCGACTTGCCAGCGTGGTTTGCGGCAGGCGTCGAGCCAGCGTTGCCACAGGCCTGGCTTCGGTGCCGAGACTTCGCGGTGGGCAGCCTTGAGGATGAACGCGTCGAGGTGCGCGGGCGGCTCGGCATTGTGCTGTTCGCGAACATGTTTGATCACAGGATCTTCGGGTGTCTGGCGGGCGTCAGTCATGTCAGTACCTCCTCGGCCAGCAGCCGACGCAGTTTTTGCTGGGCGTAGCGCAAGCGGCTCTTGACGGTTTCCAGCGGTGTTTCGGTGAGGCTGGCGATTTGTGCCAGGTCGAGGTCGCCGTGGGCGCGCAGCAGGAACACTTCGCGCTGGTCGGCGGGCAGGTTTTGCAGAGCGGTTTCGAGGCGTTGGCTGTCGCGGCTGAGGCTCAACAGTTGCTCGGGATCGGTCGCCTCGTCACTGACAGCGTGGGTTTGCTCATCGTAACTGTCGTGCAGCGGTTGCTGGGCGCCGTGCTTGCGCCAGTGATCGATCAGGCGATTGCGGGCGATCTGGAACAGCCATGTACGAAAGGTCGCCCGTCCTTGTGGCTGACTGGCGCTGCGGATCAGGCTCAACCAGGTTTCCTGAAACACTTCGTCGGCCAGTTCGGGTTTGCCGCTCAAGCCGAGCAGGAACCGATACAACGCTTGGCGATGGCGGGCGTACAAGATCTCGAACGCCGCGCCGTCGCCCTCGCGGTAGCGCGCCAGCAACGCTTCATCGCTGCTGGCGGTTGAGCTGTCTGGCGAAGCAAACAGCTGACCGATGAAGCCTTTGAGGCGACTCACTATTCAATCCGTCGCTCAGTGGGCTGCGCATTCGATGCGGTTGAACTGCGCAGGCTCTGCGCCAGTTCGACCAATTGCACGAACTCGTTGCGCAGGCCGAAACGGTCATCGCCTCGCGCGCCACGGGCCAGCGCTTCGGTGTCCTTGAGGCTGAAATCGCCGGTGTAGCGACCGTCCTTGAGTTGCTGGGAAAACGCAGCAACCGCCGCCGCAAAGCGCAGGTCTTCGCTGGCCGGTGCAACCTGATTGGCAATCGGCCGCTCGATCAGCAGACTTTTCCCACCTTCGGGCTGTTGATATCGCACACGCAGCATCGCCAATTCTCCGTTCTTCTGCGCAACAACCGCACTCGATTGACCATAGCGCAGTGGCTCCAGCCAGCCCTTCTCGCCTGCCGGAACAATTTCGTACAGCGCGGTCACCGTGTGTCCTGCGCCGATTTCGCCTGCATCGACTTTGTCATTGCTGAAATCCTCACGCTTGAGTGCACGGTTTTCGTAGCCGAGCAGGCGATATTCACTGACCTGCGCCGGGTTGAACTCCACCTGCAATTTGACGTTTTTCGCCACCACGGCAAGGGTCGAGGCGAGTTGATCGACCAATACTTTGCGTGCTTCGCGCAGGTTGTCGATGTAGGCGTAGTTGCCATCGCCAGCGTCCGCCAGTTGTTCCATCAGGTGTTCATTGTAGTTATCCACACCGAAACCCAGGGTGGTCAGGGAAATTCCGGTTTTACGTTTATCCACAGCCATTTGTTTAAGGCTGTCGAAGTCGCTGACGCCGACGTTGAAATCACCGTCGGTGGCCAGCAGGATGCGGTTGATGCCTTTGGGGATGAACGCCTGTTGGGCCATTTGATAGGCCAGTTCGATGCCCGACGCGCCAGCGGTCGGGCCGCCGGCGGTCAATTGCTCGATGGCGTTACGAATCCTGGCTTTTTCCCGCCCGGAAGTGGGTTCAAGCACCACGCGGGCGTCGCCGGCATACACGACCAGCGACACCCTGTCCTGCTCGCGCAATTGATCGACCAGCAGTTTCAGTGTGCTTTTGACCATCGGCAGACCTTCGCGGCGATCCATCGAGCCGGACACGTCCACCAGAAACACCAGATTGGCCGGGGCCAGTTCTGCCACGGCGCGGTCGGAAGCCTTGATGCCGATGCGCAGCAAGCGTGTGTGCGGGTTCCATGGCGACGCCGCCAGTTCGGTGGTCACGCCAAACGGTGAGCCGTCACTGGGCAAGGCGTAGTCATAAGGGAAGTAATTGACCATTTCCTCCAGCCGCACCGCGCCTTCCGGCGGCAGGCGTCCCTGATTGAGCAAGCGACGGACATTGGCATAGGCGCCCGTGTCGACGTCGGCGCTGAAGGTCGAGACCGGGGTTTGGGCCACGCTGTGGATGGGGTTGTCGGCCAGCGTTTGATATTGCTCACGCGGCTCGTCGCGATAGCCTTGTGGATAACTTTCCCGCGCAGGCATCGCTGCGAAACTGGCAATCGGTGCAGGGCGAACACTGCGCTTGGCCTGCGCACTGTCAGCCAGCATCGCCTCCTGTTGAACCGATGGCTGGGCCGGCGCGGGGACAGCAACGGATTGCGGGTTGGAGGAAACACCGCAACCGGCGATGGACAACAGCACGCTGACCGCAGCAGGTCGCAGAAAAGGCAGGGAACGGGACATGGGGGCTGACCTCGGGATGAAATTGATCATTCATCCACTGAGACGGGCCGTCCGTTGCGTTTGGGTTAACGCCGTTGAAATATTTCTGCTGTGGATAACGCCGCAGACTTCGCAGCGTTCTCGGCGCATTCAAAACAGGCTGAGCGGTACATTCGCCACCAGACGGAACTCGTCGTAACTGCCGTCGATCTGCCCGCCACTCGCGCGGTGGTTATAGACGATACTGCGCAGCGCCGTATTTTTCAGGGTGCCGGACTGCACCACGTAGGCGAGCATCAAGCCATTTTCGTTGTGCTTGGCACCGTCCAGCCCGCGCACGTTGTAGCCTGTGTTGCGTCCGTCGCGGTCGCCGCTGTAGTGGGTGCCATCGATGCCCCAGCCCTTGGCGTGCCACAGGCTGGCGGTCAGGCCCGGCACGCCGTAGCTGGCGAGGTCGAAGTCATAGCGTAGTTGCCAGGATTTTTCGTTCGGACCGTTGTAGTCCGAGTACAGCGAGTTGGCCATGTAGTTGCCTGTGGACTCCCACACGTAGTCGAAATATTCGTTGCCGAACACCTGCTGCCACGCCGTAGTCAGAGCGTGCGCGCCATGGGCGGCGGTGATTGCCAGGCTGTAGGCGTGGTTGTCGATGAAGCCCAGGTTTTGTTCACCCTGATCGCGTGTGCGGTAGTAGTTGAGGCTGGTTTTCAGCGCGAGGTTGGCGCGATCCCCCGTTACGTGAGTCGCGCCCAGATAGTATTGCTGCCACATGTCCTCGAACCGCGAGCCGTAAGCGCTCAATGTCAGACCGTAGGGCGCTTTGGCTGTCGCGCCGAGATAGCTGATACGTGAACCGCTGTAGGCGCGATTGCCGAAGGTGGTGGTCAGGCGTTCGCTGCCAGTGCCGGTACGCGGGATGGCGCGCTCGAAGCTGCCCGCTTGCAGCGCCAGCCAGTCGAGTTCGTTGCTGTTCAGGCCAATGCCCTGAAAGGTTGACGGCAAGGCACGGTTGTCCTTGTAGCGCAGGATCGGGTTTTCCGTGAGCATCCGCCCGGCCTTGAGTTCGGTGCTCGACACTCGCAGTTTCACGTCGCCGACACCCAGACGACTCCAGCTCGGGACCGCGTCGCCATCGCTGTCGACCAGCACCCGGTCACCGCCATTGGCCACCGCACCGTGCCCACGCTCAAGGGTCACTGCGCTGAACAGCGAGGCATCGACACCGAAGCCCACCCAACCTTCGGTGTAGCCCGAGATGTAATTGAGCATCGCGGTCTGCACCCAGGTGTCGCGCTGGCGTGTGGGCTGTGCGACGCCGGCCTTTTTGATCACCAGGTGGGTACTGCGCCGGGTGTGCTGGTTGGAATAGTAGTGGCGCAAATTCAGGTTGAGGTGGCTGCCATCAATCAGACCTATCGCCTGATCCTGCGCTGTGACGGGGTCACCGGCACAAGCGGGCTGGGCGATGAGCAGCATTGGCAGCAACGCCCGACGTACATGTGATTGCATGGAAAAAGGCCTTTAAAAAAGAGTGCACGCAGCCTAAGCGTCTGGCGCTTGAGCGGCCTACGGGCACGGCCAGGGATCAGTGGGGCGGCGCAGACGGCCAGTGTTTGATCGGGCCGCGCCAGCCTTCGTAAGCCTTGGCGCACTGCAACAACCATTGATCGGCAAACCGCGGTGCAACCATTTGCAGGCCGATCGGCATACCCGCTGATGTGAACCCGCAGTTGATCGACAAGGCCGGTTGCTCGCCCATATTCCATGGCAGCGTGAACACGATGTGTTCAAAAGGCTGGCGCGGGTCATTGCCGGGCGAGGGCCATTCAGCGGGAAAGCTGCTGACCTGATTGGTCGGCGACAACAGCAAGTCGACGTCGCCGAACAACTGCGCGCAGCGACGACGGATTTCAAAGGTCTGATTGAAACCTTCAACCGCATGCACCGCGCTCATCTCGGCCGCCGGTGCCGCCCAGTCCTGAATGTAGGGCAAGACGTTGTCGCGTTGCGCCGTGCTCAAGCTTTGCAGTTGCGACAGCTGGCGGGCGCGCCAGAAATCATCGAGGCCGTCGAGCAATTGTCGATCCATCAGCGACCCGATCAAGTGCACCTGCGCGCCATGCGCCTCGAACATTCGCGCGGCATCTCGCACCGCTTCACAGACTTCATGTTCAGGCTGGAAGCCGCAGCCGGGGTCGAGCATCAGCCCGATGCGTAGACCCTGCATCGACGGTGTTTGCAGGTTCCAGTCCAGCGCTTGCGCCGGCAGGCTGGTGGCGTCGCGCGCATCCGGTAACGCCAGATAACGCATCATCAGCGCGCAATCATCCACGGTGCGGGTCATCGGCCCCGCGCAACGGCCGGTGTAATACGGATCAATCGGGATCCGTCCAAGCGTTGGCTTGAACCCCACCAACCCACACCAGCCGGCCGGCAAGCGTACCGAGCCGCCGATGTCGGTGCCGACATGCAGCGGACCATAACCCGCCGCCGCCGCAGCCGCCGCGCCGGAACTCGAGCCGCCGGGGTTTTGCGTGGTGTCCCACGGGTTGCGCGTGATGCCATGGAAACTCGACAACCCCGACGACAGCATGCCGAAATCCGGCACCGTGGTTTTGCCCAGAATGATCGCCCCGGCTTCACGCAAACGCGCGGCCGGCGGCGCGTCGGCAGTCGCCGCGATCAACGTCGTGGCGCGCGAACCTTGGGGGATGCAATCGCCCTCAGTGGCGATCAATTCCTTGAGTGTCACCGGGATGCCGTCGAGCATGCCGCGTGGGGTTCCACGACTCCAGCGTTCAGTCGACGCGCGCGCCTGATCGAGTACGCGCTGCGGATCGAACGCGTACAGCGCATTGATGCTCGGTTCCCAGCGCTCGATGTGCGCCAGCAGGTGATCGTAGTAGTCCAGCGGCGACAACTTACCGCTGGCAAACAAGGCCAGCAGTTGTGCCGCCGACAAGTCATGTAAATCAGTCATCCAATAGCCGTCCGTGCAAAACCATAGTGCGCAGGCTGCAAAATGTCTGCCTTAGCGCTCGGCAACCAGCGTCTGACTGGTTTGAGCCGTATCGCGCCCACCGAAATATGCGGCGCAGGCAACGCCCACCGCGCCCATCACCAGGCTGTACGCCACGCACACCCACGGGCTCCACGGCATCAGCCCGATCAACAACAGCGGTGTGGTGCTCGCCCACAGTGCATAGGCAATGTTGTAGGTAAACGAAATGCCCGAGACGCGGATGTGTGCGGGAAACAGGCTAACCATCACCGACGGCACTGCGCCGACCACACCACACCCCAATCCCGCCAGCGCATACGCCAGCCCCAGCCACGCACCGCCACTGATCAGGCAGCCATAAAGCAGGGCCACGCCGACCGGCAGCAGCACGCTGTACAACATGACCGTGCGCCAGGCGCCGAGCCGGTCGACGATCAACCCGGCCAGCACACAACCGATATTCAGGAAGACAATACCGAGGCTGCTCAGGGCGAATGTATGGCTGGGGCTCATGCCGAAGCTTTTTTGCATGACCGTCGGGGTGATCACCACCAGCACCACCACTGCCGACGTCAGCACGCAGGTCAGAATCATCGCCGGCAACAACATGTGCCGATGCTCGCGCATCACGGTGCGCAACGGCAGTTCGGCGTCAGCCTCACGGCGCGCCTGCAAAGCCATGAACACCGGCGTCTCGCTCAGCCAGCGACGCAGCCAGACACCGATCACGCCGAACAGTCCGCCGAGCAGAAACGGAAAGCGCCACGCGTAATCGAGAATTTCCGCGGGAGTGAATATTTGCGCCAGCAGGGTCGCGGTCAGCGCTCCGAGCAAATAGCCAAAGGTCAGTCCGGCTTGCAGGAAACCCAGCGCATAACCGCGATGACCGGCCGGCGCGTGCTCGGCGACGAACACCCAGGCACTCGGCACTTCCCCACCGACTGCGGCGCCTTGCAACACACGCAGCAGCAACAGCAGCAACGGTGCGAAGTAACCAATCTGAGCGTAGGTCGGCATGATGCCAATCAGCAGGCAGGGCAACGCCATCATCAAGATGCTCAGGCTGAACACGCGCTTGCGCCCCAGCTGATCGGCGAAGTGCGCCATCAGAATTCCGCCGAGCGGTCGTGCCAGATAGCCAGTGACAAAAATGCCGAAGCTTTGCAGCAATCTCAGCCACTGCGGCATTTCTGGCGGAAAGAACAGCTGACTGAGGGTCAGTGCGAAAAACACGAAGATAATGAAGTCGTAGATTTCCAGTGCACCACCCAGGGCTGCGAGGCCCAGGGTCTTGTAGTCAGACCTGGAAAACCGATGGGATCGCGAACCGGTCAGGGCAGTCATGGGCAAACTCTGAATAGACAGATAGAGAAAACGACGCCTGCCAACAAGGGCCCGAACGAACGGCCCCCCAGGCGCGCCAACTGATCAATTTCAACAGCGCGACATCGTCCACGCAAAAGGTCATGTAAACAACCAAACCGAGGCTCTGTGTTGCTTTTTAGCCGAAATCTGTACATTGAGTTTTCTTCCGATTAAACAATAATCAGGCCTCCCTAACTCCCTGAATATCTGGCCAATCATGGAAGAAATTACAAGTAACTTCGCCGATTTCGCTAATCCTGACATAGAATCCATTGCCATCGTCCGAGGACGTGTCCTACAGGCGCTACAACAGTATTTGCTTGAGCGTGACTTCAAACAGTTGATGCCGATTCTGATGTCGCCCATCACAGATCCGCTGAATCACGCGGTGTATCCCGCTGAACTTCAATATGAAGAACGGCGCCTGAAACTGACCGCCAGCATGATCTTCCACAAGCAGTTGGCATTGACCGCCAAAGGCCACGACAAGATCTTTATCGTGGCGCCGAACATCCGCCTGGAAAAGGCCGAGATCAAGGATTCGGAAAACCATTTGCTGGAGTTCTCGCAGTTCGATTTCGAGATCCGCGACGGTGACATGCATCAGGTCATGGCCCTTATTGAAGGCCTGATAAAGCATGTGTTCGCCGAGGTCACTCAGCACTGCGCCGCCGAACTGTCCCAACTCGGCCGCCAACTGCCGCATTTCGCCACAGCGTTCCCGATCTACAGCTGCGACGCGTTGCGCGCCGAACATGGCGACGACTTCGAGAAGATCATGTCGGCCAAAGCGCACACGCCGTTTTTCGTCACCAACTACCGTCGCGAGTTCTACGATCGCGAAACACCGGGCAAGCGCGGCACTTACAACAACTACGACCTGATCTATCCCGATGGCTATGGCGAAGCCCTGTCCGGCGCGGAGCGTGAGTTCGAGTACGAGCAGATCGTCTACCGCATGAACGAGCTGTCGATGGACCTGCAGCCGTTCGCCAACTACCTGGAAGTCGCCCGGCGCGGCTTGCTGCACCCGAGCGCCGGTGGCGGTCTGGGCATCGAGCGTCTGCTCAAGTTCATCTGTGGCAAGCGACGCATCCGCGATGTAGCGCTGTTCGACCGCACGGTCGGTACCCGCTTCCTGTTCTGATCCGGACCTGACTCTCACAGCCTGCTCCGCTGCCGCGGCGGCAGGCTTGGCCATGGAGAAACATAATGTCTGCACTGCGTATTCACTGGTGCTCACCGCTCGATAGCGGTCAGCAAAAGGCCTCGGAAAAATACGACACCGGCGCCCTCGACTTCGCCGGGATCGTCGATTTCGCCAAGGAAGCCGATGAGCTGGGCATCGACTCGCTGTTGATGGGCATCAGCTACCACATGCCCGATCCGCTGCCGATGATTGGCGCGCTGGTGCGTGAGACCGATCGCGTCAAATTCATTCTGGCTTACCGTCCGGGGCTGGTGCCGCCGACCCTGTTCACGCAGATCGTCAACACCGTGTCGTGGATGTCGGACAAGCGTATCTCGCTGAATCTGGTCGCCGGCATTTCCCCGGACGAACAAGCCTATTACGGCGACTTCGTGGCGCACGACGGACGCTATGAGCGCACCGGCGAATTCCTCGACATCCTCAATCGATTCTGGAGCGGCGAATCACCGCTGACCTACCACGGCAAGCACTACCGCATCGAAAAAGCCCAGCTCGGGTTGCCGTTCAAGGATGCCGAGCGTCCGCGTATTTATCTCAGCGGCGCCTCGGACGTTGCCCAGCAGATCGCCATCCAGCACAGCGATTGCTGGCTGCGTTACGGCGATACACCGCAAGGAATTGCCGAGGCCGCCCGCACGGTTTTGCAGTCCGGTTGCTCGGTGGGAATTCGCATGCACGTACTCGCCCGCGAAACCCGCGCCGAAGCGCTGGCGGCGGTCGAGAGCATGATGGAAAACCCGGACGAACAGCATCGCGAATGGGTGCGTGAGTTCGTCGGACGCTGCGATTCGGAAGCGGTGAAAACCTCGTTCCGCCTTGCCGACAAAGCTGAACACGACTGGCTGTCGCCGATGCTCTGGTCGGGTGCCGTGGCCTATCGTGGCGGTCCGGCATTGTGCGTGGTCGGCAGCTATCAGGAAGTCGCCGAATACTTGTTCGAGTACAAAAAAGTCGGCGTCAGCGAGTTCATTTTCTCTGGCTGGCCAACCCGCGACGAAATGCGCCGTTTCTGCAAATACGTGCTGCCTTATCTGCGCGAGCTGGAAACCGTCTGGGACCGCGAGCATGCATGACATCAACGACGCTGCACGCAATAGCGCGATTCGTTGGTTCGGTGCCGGGTTGCTGTGTGCCTTGCTGGCGGAGCAGACCGTGCTGTTTGCCGTGCCGTTGATGATTTTCCAGCTCACTGGCAACGTGCGCTATTCCGGCGTGGCGTTTGCGCTGGAGTGGCTGCCGGCACTGATTGCCTATCCGTTCGCCGGGTTGCTGGCTGACCGGTTTGGTGGGCGCCTGCTGTTTCGCGGCGCCAATACTGCGCGGGGACTGAGCCTCGCCGTGACACTGGGGATCTGCTGGTATCAGCCGCAATGGATGATCTGGGCGTTGATCGGCAACGGCATCGTATTGTCGGTGCTAATGGCGCCGGTGCGCATGGCGGTTGAAAAAAGCGTGCCGCTGATCGCCGGCCCTGAACGCCTCGCTCACTGTCAGTCGCTGGTGCAGAACATGGAGCTGCTGGCCATGGCGCTGGGCCCGGCACTCGCCGCCGGGTTGGCGATGTATGCCGACAAGCGCTGGCTGCTGGGGCTGGCGGCAGTCGCACTGTGTGCTGCGGCGCTGTTCTGGACAGGTTTGCCGACGGCGCGCTCCGTCAGTCGCCCGACCAGCGTGTTCAAGGATCTCGCGCTCGGCTGGCGCCTGTTGCTTGGCAACCCGCCAGTGCTGTCGCTGGCCGGGCTGAATTTCAGCATCAATCTGGCATTCGCTGCCGTGCTCAGCGCCAACGCGTTCGTCATCAGCGGCGTGTTCAGCGCCGCCGACGGCGTGTTTGGTCTGATGAATGCAGGGGCCGGCGCGCTGGGTCTGTTGAACTTCATTCTGGTGCCGCGACTGTTGGCGCGCATGTCGATTTATCGACTCGGTGCACTGGGTTTTGCCTTGCTGTGCCTGGGCCTGATCTGCATGGGCGTGGCCAGCGGTGTGTTGCTGTATGCCCTGAGTTTCCTGCTGGCAATGGCCGGATGCGCACTGTTCAACGTGTTCAACCGTACGCAGCGGATCAAGGCGATCGAGAGCGCTCATCTGGGCAAAGTCATGGGGCCGTTTTATCTGGTCAACCTGCTCTCTTATCCCCTGGGTGGTTTGCTCACCGCCAGCGTCGGCCACGTCTACGGCGTGCAGGTGCTGATTCTGGTGCTGGCACTCGTGCTGACCGTGCCCGGCACTCTGCTGTTCATTTTAACCACCCGGCGCTTTCGCCTCGCCCTCGAAGGTCCATCGCTCGCCATGGAGGCATCCCAATGAAAACTCGGCCTCACTGCCTGCTCGCCACCGTCGAGTCTGACTCGCACATGTGGAATCTGGTGTACCTGCAACTGTGGCTGGGCGAGCACGGCTTGAACGTGAAGAACCTCGGCAGTTGCACGCCGATGGACACAGTGCTCAGTGCATTGCAACAGCGCCGCACGCAGTTGCTGGTGGTCAGCAGCGTGAATGGCCACGGTTACTCCCAGGGTCTGGAGCTGATCCGCAAGGTGCGCCAACTGCACCCGCAACTGGCCTGCGTGATCGGCGGCAAGCTGACCACTTCCGAAAATGAAACCCTGGCAGTCCGGCAAGCCTTGATCGATGCCGGTTACAACCAGGTGTTCGTCGGCCCCGACGCTATCGACACCTTCAGCCGCTATCTGGGCTCGCTGCACGCGCAGCCCGACGCTGACTCCGTACTCGCCGACAGTGTGACGTCCTGGGGCTGACCCTCCGGCCACGACTGACTTCACTCATTCATAGGATTACCACGATGCACATCGTAATCGTCAACCGCTGGCCGCGCTTTCGTGATGGGCGCCGCTGGGACAACGAACTGACTCGCTACGAAGATTTCTTCGACCATCAACAACACCGGATCAGCTACGTGGTCGATGCACTCGGCGCCGACGGCGTACTCGCTCCGGCGCAGCATATCGCTCATCAGGTGCAGGTCGCTGACGTCAACCAATACGAGCAACTGCTCGGCGCGGTGCAGGAAGTCATCGAACGCGTCGGCCCCGTCGATCAGTTGATTGCCCTGTCCGAGTTCACCCTGGAAATCGCCGCGCGCGTGCGCCAGACCCTGAACATTCCCGGACACGGCCCGGATGAAGTGGCGGTTTACCGCGACAAGGCACGCATGAAGGAAATCCTGCAAAACCATGGCCTGCCGGTGCCGCCGTTTGCGCGTTGCGAGTCGGTGCAACAGGCCGTGGATTTTGCCCGGGAAATCGGTTTCCCGCTGATCGTAAAACCAGTGGACGGCGCCGCGAGCATGGGCGTGGAGAAGGTCGAAAACGAGATTGAACTGCGCACGCTGCTCAATAGCATCGACCTGTCGCGCTATGAGATCGAAGGCTTCATGCACGGCCAGACCTACCACATCGACGGCTTCGTCGATGTCGACGGCAGCGTGCCGTTTCAGGTGGTGTCGCGTTACATCAACAGTTGCCTGGATTTCGCCAAGGCGCAGCCACTGGGCTCGGTGATCGTCCAGGCATCGGCCCTGCGTACGCGCATCGAGGCTTTCAGCCAACAGATCATGCGTGCCCTCGATCTGCGCTGCACGGCGTTCCACCTGGAAATTTTCGTCGAACCGGACGACTCGCTGGTGTTCCTCGAAATCGGTGCGCGGGTCGGCGGCAGCGAAGTCCCGCACCTGATCAACAAAGTGTTCGGAGTCAATCTCTACGAGCATTGGCTGCGCCGCCTCGCCGGCGATCAAGTGCCGGTGCCCGCCGTCAGCCACGACCCGAGCGGCGGCTGGCTGGTGATCCCGAAACCCGCTGCCCTGCCGTGCCGGGTAGTGCAAGCCGATTCGTTGCGCGAAACCGTGCCCAGTCTGTGGCGCGAGTTGCTGCCCGAGCCGGGGCAGATTCTCGAGTCCGGCGGCAGCTACGACGCCCTGCACAGCGGACGCTTCATTTTTGTCGGCGGTAGCGAAGTGGCCACTGAAAACGATATCCGCCACACCACTCAGGCATTCCAATTCCAGGCGGAACCACTATGAACGCCCCCACTTCCCAAGCCTTGAACGACGAACCGCTGCTGGGTCAGATCAACCACTATTTGCGCGCCGACGAACGTCGCGCAGTGGCTGTCCTCGGCGAGCGTCTGATTGACGCTGCGGGCGGTCTCGACGGGCTGACCGGCTACAAATTGATGGTCGCTTACGGCGGCGGTAAAGACAGTTCTTACACCGTGGCCATGCTGCGCGCCACCCAGTTACAGCTGTCAATCCTGCATGGCCGTACCTTTCAGTTGCGCATCGCCAACATGCGCCATGCCGGCGTGCCGGATGCGGTGATGGCCAACATTGATCGGGTCTACCGCGCGCTGCACCTGTTCGATGATCCGCGAGTAGAAATGCTGGTGGTCGATCACCGCCAGATTCGCCCGTTCGAACGGCATCTGCCGTTCCCCGACGATGTACAGGCGATGAACCGTTTCGACGTGCTGATGAACGGCCACCGCACCGCTGGCGACGGTCGCCCGACCTTCTGCAACAGCTGCAACCTCGCCGTGGCGGATTTCTATGGTCGCGCCGCGTGGTGGCAGGGCGGCGTCGATGCAGTGGTCACCGGTGATTCGCGCAAAGAGCAGAAGCACTATTTCACCTGGATCATGCGTCTGGCGCAGCGTCTCGGGCTGGATGTCGAAGAATGCCGCCGGCAGGGCTTTCGCGGGTTGCTGCAAGCACTGGATGGCGTGGCCCAGCGATATTTCATCGAACTGTTCGGCGAAGGCTTCGATCAGCATCGCGAGGAACGACGCGTTGCCTGCGGTGACGACAACGCCGATCCAGCGTTCATCAGCATTTATGATCTGGTCAGCTACAAGGTCGAGGATCATTGGGAGCTGATTACCGAATTCCTCGATTTTCGCTTCGAAGAGCTGGCATTCAGCTTCACCGAATCCGATTGCGCCAACCCGATGTTGATGGCGCACTTTCGCGGGCTGAAGGCCGAGTACGTGCAGGGTCGCAGCTACAACCAGGGGATTGCCGAATACCTGGAGCTGGCGCAGGCGCTCATGCGCAAGAAAGAAATGCCCCAGCGCCTGATCGATCTGGCCATGTCGGCCTATGTCGATGCGCCGGGCATGCAGGCGCGCCGCACGCTCGCCGAGCGCTTCGCCGAGCAGGCGTTCGGTCTCAATGAAATGCAATTGGTGTGTATGCAGTTTGCGCCGTTCGTTGATCGTGGCCGCGAGTTCTCCAGCTTCGTCGGGCTATGCCATCCGCAGCGTCTGGCCGATCTCGACAACCTGCACCGAGTGCTCGCAGGCGAGCACGACGAGCCGGCCCTCTGTCAGTGGCTGAGCGAGGTCAGTGGCCTGCCGCTGCCGGCGTTGCGCAGTCTGTACGCCCATCAACGCATCGATTTCGACAGCGACGTCACGCTGATCGCACGGGTGCGCGCTGGTGATCCGCACAAGGGACGCATCAGTCGCTACGACCCGGCGACCGGTGAAACCGTGGTTGAACTGGTCTCGGGACGCTAAAGCATGACGGCGTTCAACGGCGGCCATTTTCAACAGTTCATCGAGCGCGCCCGCGTCCGAAATGAGCTGGTGGTGCAACCGCGCATGGGTTTTGGCGCACTCAGCCAGATGCGTGCGGGGCTGGCGAGCGTCGCCGCCCTGCCCTGCGCGGCCATCGGCACCATCACGCTCGACAGCTACACCCGGGTCGGCGATTACCAGAGTGCGTTGCAATGTCTGAACAGTTCGGCGCCGATGAACGGGTTCCCGATCATCAGCCATCCGATCGAAGCGGTACGCGGCATGCTCGCAGGACTGTACAGCGCAGAGTTTCCGATCCAGATCCGCCACGGCACGGCCAAACCGCAGAATGTGTTCCAGCGTCTGGCGGCATTGGGTCTGGACGCAACAGAGGGCGGCCCGGTGTCGTACTGCATGCCCTACAGCCGCCTGCCGTTGGCCGAGGCGGTCAGTGCTTGGGCGCAAAGCTGTCAGGTGCTGGCCGGCGCAACTGAACATGCACATATCGAGAGTTTCGGCGGCTGCCTGTTGGGGCAGTTGTGCCCGCCCTCGCTGCTGATCGCCATGACCTTGCTGGAGGCCCTGTTTTTCCGTCAGCACGGGGTGCGCGGCGTCTCGTTGAGCTACGCCCAAGGCACTTCGATGGAACAGGATTTCGGCGCGTTGCAGGCATTGCGCGAATTGGCCGCCCAGTATCTCGACGGCGATCACTGGCATGTGGTGGTGTATTCGTACATGGGCGTGTTCCCGACCTCCCGCCACGGCGCACGGCGTTTGATTTGCGACAGTGCGCGGCTGACCAAGGCTGCCGGTTGCGAGCGGTTGATCGTCAAGACCGTCGCAGAATCGCGGCAAATTCCCTCGGTCGAGGACAACCTTGATGCCTTGTGCATGGCCGCCGAAGTCGCTGCTGGCGAACTCCCGACGGTAGACGCGGGCAGCGCCGCCTATTACCAGGAAACGCTGTTCGAAGCGCGGCGACTGGTGGAGACCGTGCTCAATCTGCACGCCGACATCGGCGTGGCACTGGTGCAGGCCTTCGCGCGCGGCTTGCTCGACATTCCCTACTGCCTGCACCCGGACAACCCGGGCCGCGCCACCACCCGTATCGACGACCAGGGCGTGTTGCGCTGGGGCAACACCGGCCGTTTGCCGTTGCCTCGCAGCAGTGGCTGGTCGGTCGACGGCCCCGGTATCAGCTCGTCCGAGCTGTTTCAGATGTTGCATTACACGGTGAACCGTTATGACCAACCCTTGCATTGATTCCAGCGCGGCGCCGTTGATTCTGGTCGATGCTTACTCGACCGGAGCCCTGCTGGCCCGCTCACTGGCCGGACAGCGGCCTCTGCTCCATGTGCGTTCACGCGCACACATGCCGGCCGCATTTGCCGCGAGCTGCCCGACAGAATTGTTCGCCAAGGACTACAGCGTCGCCGAGGAAGGCCTTGAACCATTGTTGCTCAAGCTCGCCGCCTATCGCCCGGGCGCCGTGCTGACGGGCAGCGAATTCGGCGTAGAACTGGCGGACTTGCTGGCCGCACGTCTGGGCCTGCCCGGCAATAATCCGGCGACCTCCGCCGCGCGTCGCGACAAGTCATTGATGGCTGAACGCGTGGCCGAGGCCGGGTTGCCAGTGGCGGCACAGCTGCGCACCCGCTCGCTGGAGCGAGCGCTGGTCTGGTTCAAGGCCCGCGGCGGCGAAACCGTGGTGGCGAAACCGCTGGACAGTGCCGGTTCGGATAACGTGTTCATCTGCCACGATGCGCTGCAACTGGAAGCCGCCATCGAGTCGATCCTCGGCGCCACCAATCTGATGATGCTCAACAATGAACAGGTGCTGCTGCAGGAATACCTGACGGGCGCCGAGTACGTGATCAACAGCGTCAGCCACGCGGGCGAGTACTGGATCACCGACGTGTGGAAATGCTCGAAGACCTTCGCCGCCGACGGCCGCAAGATCTACGACCGCGAGGACCTGCTGCCGGCGGACGCCCACGAGCTGCCGCAACTGATTGAGTATGTGCAAGGCGTGCTCGATGCGCTGGGGATCGTGCATGGCCCGGCGCACACCGAGTTGATCCTGACCGGCAATGGCCCGCGCCTGCTGGAAACCGGTGCACGCCTGTCCGGACTGGCCTGCCCGCCCGCCCTGCAAGCGGCCACCGGCAACGATCAGGTAGCCCTGACCTGCCAAAGCTATCTGGACCCGGCGCGTCTGGCGCAGTGGCCCAAACGCTATCAGCTGTTGCAACACGCGCGGGGCATGAACCTGATCGCCCACCGCCACGGGCTGTTCGCGCAAGCGCATGTGCGCCAACGCCTGGAAGCCTTGCCAAGTTTTCACAACGCCAGGTTCCGCTTCGCCGAAGGGGCAAGGATTGCCCCCACCGTAGACCTGAACAGCTCACCGGCTGCGGTGTTTCTACTGCACCCACAGAGCGAACGCATCGACGCTGATTACGACGCATGGCGTGGATGGGAAAGGGATGGGTTGTAACCACTGACGCCCCCGACCACGGGGCTTAACAAGGAAGAGAGCCATGAGCCTGCATACCCGAACCAAACGACTTACCGTTCCTCAATTGGTCGCGATGAAGGGGCAACAGAAAATTGTCTCCCTGACTGCCTATACGAGCTGGATGGCCAGATTGATGGACCCTGTTGTCGACTTCATCCTGGTGGGTGACTCGACCAACATGGTCGGACTTGGCCGCCACTCAACGCTGGACATGAGCCTGGAGGAAACCATCGTTTTCACCCGCGCCGTGGTCAGCAGTACCCGGCTGGCCTGCGTAATCGCCGATATGCCGTTTGGCAGCTATCAGGAATCGCCGCAGCAGGCCTACCGCAACTGCGCGCAGGTGATGGCGCGCACCGGTTGCGATGCGGTCAAGCTCGAAGGCGGCGCGGTGTTCGCCGAAACCGTGGAGTTTCTGGTCAAACGCGGCATCCCGGTGATGGCGCATCTCGGCCTGATGCCGCAATACGTCAACACCATGGGCGGCTTCAAGGCCCAGGGCATGAATGAGGCTGGCGCCATGAACCTCGAAGCCGATGCACGCGCACATAGTGAGGCCGGTGCGTTCAGTCTGTTGCTCGAAGGCGTGGCCGAAGGCGTGGCGCGCCGGATCAGCGACTTTTCCCCCGTGCCGACCATCGGCATCGGTGCTTCACCGGCGTGCGATGGTCAGGTGCTGGTGACCGAGGACATGCTAGGGCTGGGCGGTGATCACGTACCGCGCTTCGTCAAGCAATACACCGATGTTGGCGCGCAGATTCGCCAGGCGTGTGAGGCGTTCGCCGACGAAGTGCGCGCCGGCACATTCCCCGAACCCCGGCATTGCTATGGCATCAACTGAGCGCCGGCCATCGAACCTTCATCCTGAATGGCCTGAGTCAGCACTTTCAGCGCGTGGGTGATGTCCTTGCTCCAGTCGATGGTGTAGCTCAGGCGCAAATGATGCTGCCACGCCCCCTGCTGGCTGAAGATTTCGCCGGGTGCAATCACGATGCGTTTGGCCAACAAGCGCTCAAATACCCCGCGCATGTTCACCGGGCGCGTGGCCTCGATCCAGAACGCCGCGCCGCCCTGCGGCGCGACAATGCGTAACTGACCCTCCGTGTGTTCGTGCAGCATGGCTTTCATGCGCTGCATGCGGTCGATCAGCATGCTGCGCAACATCTGCGTGTGTTGGTCGATGCGCCGTGTGGTGTAGAGCTTGGCAATCGCTTTTTGCCGAATCGGCGACAAACGAAAGGCTCGCTCCAGAAACAGCCGATGCAGCTCGGGCCCTTGAAAGCGGCTGAGCACAAAGCCATACGGCGCCTCCGAACCGATGATCTTGTCGAACGTGGAAAACACCAGCAGCCGTTCCGGGTCGGCAAAGTCACGGTAGCGCGCGGCTTCAGGGACGAAGCTGAATTCGCCATAGCAGTCATTTTCGAACAGCCAGACCCGCCGTTCCGCCAGCCAGCGGCAGATCACTTGCTTGTCTTCGGCGGGCATCAGGCTGCCGTGGGGAATGTTCACGGTGGAGGACAATACCGCCAGAGTGATGGGTTCTCGCTGCAACAACGCCTGGACTTTGAGCAAGTCAAAGCGGCCATCGTCACCCAGCGGCACTTCGATGACGCGGATGTTCGCCGCGTGCAGTTGCCGCAGAATCGCCCACGAGCACGGCGATTCCACCAGCGCCACAGTGCCGGTCAGCTTCAACGCCTCAAGGGACAAATCAAGCACGCTGCGCAGATCGGAACCGATGTAAACATGCTCGGCACGCCAGTAGCAGCGCGTCGAACGGGTGTAACGATCGGCCAGAACACTGCGCAATTCGGTTTCGCCAAACGGTTGATACAGCGGCGCATGCGAGCGCGGGTATTGGCGCGTCAGTTCGCGTTCGGTCATCAATAACGGGTTTTCCAGCGACAGCAGCATGGCCGGGGCATCACTGCTCAGCGCCAGCATTCCCGGTTGCCGGGCGTTGGAGAACACGTTGTCGAGCAGGTTCGGCGAGCCTTCGTTGATCAGCGCGGATGGCATGGCGCGGGTGTAGTAGCCAAGCTTGGGCCTGGCGTAGATACGCCCTTGGTCTTCCAGCAAGGAATAGGCGTATTTGGTCGTGGACACTGACACATTCAAGCGCTGCGCCAATTGTCGCAGCGACGGCAGCTTCTGTTCTCCCTCAGGGCTCGCAGCTTCGATCAGTTCGACGAGATAGCGGTATACGGCCTGATAGGCAAATGTCGAATCTTTATTTGGGTTCATGCTCAATCGCTTTAAATCCTGGTGCGTTAGGTACTGCGCTTACCACGCGCGGTCGGGACCACGGGGAAAACGCTTGCACTCGGCCATCCATGCCAACGCTCGGGCATCGAACGGATGCCCGCAGGTTTGAAAACATCATCAGCAATGGACGTTGCGAAGGGGTGAAGTCGCTATCTGGAACCAGCGGGGTGTTGCGCAAGTTTTCCGCTGGATGAATCACGCACATCATCCATAGGGTAAGCCTCCTGCCCGGCGTCGATCGTCAAGAACAGCGCCGATAGTGCTCGCTTTTATCAGTCGATACCAAGCGCGACCGCATTCAGCGATGATAACGCCGCACCACGCTGCTGTTACGCAGCACATGGCCTTTGATTTTTTCCATCAGTTCGGCGCGGGTCAAACCGGCCGGCAGTGCGTCCGGGGCCAGATCCAGGGCGTAGAGCTGAATGATGTAATGGTGCGCGCTGTCACCGACCGGCGGGCATGGGCCCATGTAGTGGGTGTTGCCCTTGCTGTTGGTACCGCCGACGCCTTGATGGTTCGATTTGGCGCCCACACCGGCCGGAATCTGCCGGGTGCTGGCTTTGATGCCGTAATGAATCCAGTGATCGACGCCCAAACCTTTCTGGCCGTCCGGGTCGTGCATGACAATCGCGTAGCTCAGGGTGCCAGCGGGACCTGCGCTCCAGCTCAGGGCCGGCGACTGGTTCTTGCCGTTACAGCCCGGCGCATCGCTGGCCGCTGCCGAGGTGAACAGTCGATTATCGGAAACACCGGGAATGCTGAGCGTAAAACGCTCCTGGGCCTGCGCCGGAAACTGCACGCAAAGGGCAACGGCAATGGCCGCCAGCCAAGGGTTGAGAGAGGTCAATCGGGTCATTCCGGGAGCACCTTGTACAGTGAGGCCGTCGTCGGCCTGCAAACTATAGCTGTACCTGCCGTGCCATGGCAGCAGCAAATGCCCGAACCTAGCACCGCGCCGCACACTCACGAGAGCAATACCCGCGAGCAAACCCTGCGCGGTGCCGCCCGTTCAGCGGCTCATGGGCTCAGCGGCTGACGATTGTCGTCGTCCTCGGCATGCAGAAAGATCACGCGCGGGTGCTCCAGCGGCGCCAGGGGTGGCGGCAGCTCCGCCAGTTCCACCGGCCGCAAGTTCAGCACCACGTTGCTCACGTCACCCTCTTGATCGTTGTGAATGGTCATCACCCCGGGCGTACGCAGCTTCTGCAAACGCTCGTCGCACAGCTTGAAGCTCTTGCTCAACCCCTCGTCATCGGCCACCGGCGCTGGCAAACGGCGTTGAGCGAAACCGCGGCTTTTGCGCTGTTGGTAACGCGCCCAAGCGATCAGGATCACCGCGTTGACCACCGCCACCCACAGATAAATCTGCAAGGTGGCCAGCGCATCAAACGCCGAGCTATCGATCCGCGGCGCACCTTCGTGGCTTTCGATCAGCGGCCACAACCCTCGCACCATCAGATACAACAGACCAATCCAGGCAATAACGGTAAAGAATGCATCGACCACGACCAGAAACGGCCGCTGGCGAGTCCGGATGATTTTCATTTGATAACCTCCTCTTCATCGTCCCCGATCGGTTTGATACCCCGATCAGGACTGACCCAGCGCGCACGCTTCTGATGTTGACCAAACAGCACCTTGGGGAAACTCACAAGCGTGGTCAGCAAGCTGACTAGCCAGAACGCAATCGGGTACCACACCACCCAGAACATGGTTTTGCCCAGCCCCGGTTCGTAGCGCCGATCAATGATGATGCTGACGGCGAACTGCACGAGGCAGACGAAGGCCAGCAACAACCCGGTAAACGCCGGCGGCATCAGGTGATCCACGGCGATGGCTTCGGGCATGACCACGAACTTGCCGACACCCCAGAAGATCACCGACAGCAGGAAGGTGAACGCCCAACCGGTCGACAAGCAGTATTCGAACAACAGCGGCCACAGATAACGATGGCGGTATTGCCAGATCCCGCGGATGTTCTTGAACAGCACCTCGGCGCCGCCCTGGGCCCAACGCAGACGCTGCTTCCACAAACCAGCGAGGGTTTCCGGCATCAGGATCCAGCACAGTGCGCGCGGCTCGTAGAAGATGCTCCAGTGGTCCAGTTGCAGCTTCCAGCTGATGTCGATGTCTTCGGTGATCATGTCCGGGCTCCAGTAACCGACCCGGTGCAGCGCGGTGCGGCGGAACGCGACGATCACACCCGACACGGTGAAGATCCGCCCGAATACCCGCTGCGTGCGTTTGATCAAACCGATGATCGAGGAGAACTCACCCACCTGCACCCGCCCGACCAGCGTCGAGCGTGTACGAATCCGTGGGTTGCCGGTGACCGCGCCGAGGCGGTTGTTATCCAGCATGGGCGCCACCAGATAGGCCGCCGTGTTCGGCGCCAGCAGCGCGTCACCGTCGATGCACACCAGATATTCGCTGCGCGCGGCGATAGCGCCCATGCGCAGGGCGACTGCCTTGCCCTGGTTTTCTGCCAGATGCAGAACCCGCAATCGCGGGTCTTCCTTGGCCAGCCGGTCGAGCACTTGGGCGGTGTTGTCCTTGGAGCCGTCATTGATCGCGATGACTTCGATGTTCGGGTAATGCTGGGCCAGCGCCGCATGGATGGTGTCGGCGGCGTTGTCGCCTTCGTTGTAGCAAGGGATCAGGATCGAGATCAGCGGCTCGCCGGCCAGTGGTGGCGGCAGCGTGTCGTCCTTCCAGGGCCAGTGGCGTTCCCAGTGCAGCCAGAAATACAGGCCACCGGCAATCCACAGCCCCGACATGAACAACGGGTAGAAGAACACGAAGTCCATCAGGAACTGCCCGGTGACGAGGAAAATCAGTCCCAGCGGCACGCCGAGAACAAGTGCCAGAACAAGCAGGGCTAACAGTCTATCCAGCATGTCATGGGTTCCATTTGTTGGAGAACGCGGGCCGGACGGTTTTCAGCTCCGGCAGGTTGTCGAGGAAGTTGTCCGGGTAGTAACCGAAACTGGTCGCGCCCTGACGTTTGAGACGGCTCATCCAGTCAGCCAATTGCTGGCTGTCGATGTCGGCCTGGTCCTTTTTCGTCCAGTCCCGTGCCTGCAATTCGAACACCGTGCGATCCAGTGCGCCGGGACGGGCCTTGACCGTGTCGACCAACGCTTCGAGCCACGGCCCGGATTGCGCCTGAGTCTGTTTTTCCATGAGTGGCATGGCCATCGGGGCCGTCCAGTCGTAGGTGGCGAGGAAGTCGTCGAGGTTCTGCGCGTACCACGCTTCGCTCTCGGGATTGAGCATCGGTTCGGCAAAGATGTTGCGCGCGGTCTTCACCTGCGGGCCGCGAATGGCGCGAACCTTGGCCGTCAGCTCGTTGGTGAAATCGATCAGGTAGCGGCTCTTGAAACGCGTCCAGCGCTGCATGGCCGCCGGATCATCACGCAGCGCTGCAATCGAGCCCGGCAAGCCGTTGGCCGCGTAGACTTTGAGCGCCGCCGGGCTGGCGTCTTCGAAGTCCGAGAGCACCGCGTCATCGTGATAGAGAATGCCGTCGACCGACGTCAAGCGCGCCACGTCCTCGTAGATTTCACCGATGATCCGTCGTACTTCAGGGTCGAACGGTGACAAGCGTTGATACTGATCCGGGTCCACCGAAGTGGTGCCGGTTTTCGGGTCCCAACGGGTCACGCGCGGCAGTTTTGAGTCCAGCCCAAAACTCAGCACCGGCATCCACGCGAAGACCTTCACATTCGCGCGGGTGCGCAGTTGCCAGGCAACGCGGTCGAAAATGTCCGCACGCATGGGCAGATGGCGGTTGGGGAAGTACAGCGAGTGCACCAGACCATCGCCCTTCGGGTCGCCGAACGCCTGCAGGAACACGGTATTGGCGCCCATATCGGCCATGCGCTGGATCAGCTTGCCGAGGTTGATTTCCTGCTGCGCCGGGTCCGGGTCGTAGACGTTGTCCAGATCCACATGCACCACCCGCATCACCGCATCGGACTGCACCCCGACGACGCTGTTGGCGAAATGTTCGCCATCCGGGTCAGAGGCGACCAAAAAGCGCGGGCTGCTCATCAGGTTATCTAGGCTGTCTAGGCCGTCGTCCAGGGTCAGGGCCATCTGATAGCCCTGTTCATCGACCACCGTCAGCGACGTGCCGTCTGCCGCACCGTAAGGCCAGACCCAGACACGCGGCTTATGACCGGTGACCTTGCGGATTTTTTCCGTGATGGCCGCTACGTCGGTGCGAATTCGCGCCTGAAATTCGGCCTCGGTTTCGTAGCGTTTGGTCTGAGGGTTATAGCCCCGGGTAGCCGCCGCAGGCTGCAAATTGCCTTGCGGGTTGGCCAGGATGCCTTTGTGGCTGGCATCGGTGTGGGCGGCGATTTCCACCAGCCCGGAGCGCGAGATTTCGCGCACCTGATCCCAGGTCAGAAAGTCGGAGCGAGCACGCGGCGTGCCGGCGAAATCCACCGGTTGATCGAGCGGTGTATCGAGCCAGGTGCCGACTGGCGCCAGCAGCGCATGCCAGTTGTAGGCGCGCAGCACTGGCAACACACGGGTGTAGAAACTGGCATAACCGTCGTCGAAGCTGAGCAGGATGGCCTTGGCTGGCAACTGCGGCCCACCCTTGCGTGCGGCCATGATCTGATCGACCGTAACCGGCTGGTAATTGTTTTCCCGCAGCCACGCGAGTTGCTCGATCAGGCGCTCGGTACGCACCGCCACCACGGCCTGATCGGGGTCGACATCCTCGACGTCGTGATAGGCGATACCGAGTACGTGATTTTTCGGCCACGGCTTTTCGCTGGCCGCCACCGGGCGCTCGGACGGCGGGGCGAACGCCGGGGCTTGCTGGGCACAGGCGCTGACCAGCAGCACCCCCAGCAGAAGGATGAAACGCGAAGTCAAAGGCATCTTCAAACTCTTCTAGAAGCGGAAAGTGAGGTCGACGAGCAGACGCAAATCGGATTCCCGGTCACCGTCGTAAGGCCGGTTGATCACACTCAACATGCCTCCCACCTCGAATACGTCGTTCCAGGCATAGCGCTGGCCATAACCGAGCAACGCCATGCCTCCAGTGCCCTGGTCGCGCTGGCTGTAAGTGCCTGCCCCGACCTGGAACTGCTGACTCCACGAGGTTTCGTAGCGGTGGTAGAGCACATGATTGACGTTCAGCAGCGGCATGACGCTGAAGTCCGCCTTCGGGTTGAAGTACGGCACGTCTGCGGAGTTGGAGTTGTGGCTGGTGCCGACCTCAAGACCGGCGTCGACCTGCACGTTCGGTGCGCTGTAGAGACCTTCACGCCCGGTCAGCAAGGCTTCGACCCGGTTGTTGCCATCGCTGAAGTGCGAAGGGCTGACGGACAGGCGCCACTCGCGACTTTCATTGGCACGCCAGCGAATGAAGCCGCTGCCGCCATTGGCGGTGATGTCGCTGTTCAAGGCCCGCAGCGGGGTTTGCGCCGACAGGTATTCGAGGCTGGCGCCATACTGCCAGTGGTCGTTGATATCGCGGGCAATCGCCAGTCGTGCGCCGAGTTTGTCGCCGAAACCATAAGCGTGATTGGAGACTTCAGCCTCCAGGCTCATGTCGCGGCTGCGCCGCTCCAGACCCACACGCTGGAAACGGTGATGACCGGTGCCTTCGGCGAAGTCGCCGGTGGCATAGCCGACCCCGGCAAACACGCGCCAGTCTTCATCGATCGGCAGGCTGTACAAGGTGCTTTCGATACCGAAATCCTTGCTGCCGGCAACCGCCCCGGTATCGCCGCTGTTGCCGCCGAAAGCCTTGCCACCATAGCTTTCGACACGCAACTGGGCCATGTCATGCACGTCGCGCTGGCGGGCCAGGCGCTGTGCTTGCCGGTTATCCGGAAAGCGCTCGATCACGTCGTCGGTCAGCGCATCCATTTGCCGCCATTGCTGCAACTCCATCGCGGTTTGGGCTTGAGCGATTTCCAGGCCCATATTGCGCGGCGCCATGGCCTCGGTTTCCTTGAGCAGGTTCTCGGCGCGGCGCGGCCAGTTACGGGCCAGGTACAAATCAGCCTGGGCCAGACGCAAACCGATGTTGCCCGGCGCCTGCCCGACCAGCACCTGCAAACGTTCTTCGCCGTGGGACAAATCGGAGCCGTAAGTGCCGGCCTGCGCCGCGAGTTGCTGGGCATCCATCCATTCGTCATTGGGGTTGCCGATGGGCAGACCTTTGAGCTCGATACGCGGGCGCTGAGACTTGGCTGCATCCTCGGCCACGTTTCGGGCCTCATCGGCGCGATCACTTTCGAGCAGCGAGTAATACAGCGCGGTCGTGTCTTCCAGGCGATCACCGACATCGGCGTCCGGTGCCGAAAGCACTTGGCGGTAGAGGTCAGTGGCGATTTCCGGTTCGCGTTGATCCAGATACGACGCTGCCACCCAGCGTTGAGCATAGGTCGGCACCTTCACGCCTTCGGCTTGCAGCTTTTCGTATTCAGCAATGACGTCAGCGGTACGCGCCCGCGCCTTGAGCGCGCCCATGCGGTCGATGCGCCAGCGGATCACGTCGTCGTGAGCCGTCGCGTCCGGTGTCCAGGTGGCGAGCAGTTTGTCGTAATCGGCCAACGCCCGGTCGGCGATCACATAGCGTTCTGTTTCGCTGCGGGTGGCCAACTCCGCCAGACGCACGCGCTCGGCGGCCAGATCGCCTTCGAGGCGGCGCAGGGTCACCGGATCGATCAGACCCGGACGCTGATGGGCCAGCCGCAGCGCCGGCTCCGGCAGACGTGCCTTTTGCAGCGCAACCACGTATTCGCGGGCGACTTCAGGTTTGTTGCCGGCGCGAATGAACGCCTGATCGTATTCGAACAGGGCGTCGTAAGGTTTGTTGGCGCGGGTCAGGGCATAGCCCAGGGCGAGGCGGCGTGACGGGTCGTCGGGTTTGGCGGCCACCAGCGCTTTGGCGCGCGAGACCGACTCATCGGGCTTGCCGGCGTCAGCCTGGGTCAAGGCCAGGCCCAGTTGCAGGTCGGCATTGTCCGGCTCCAGCGCCAGTGCCTTGTTATAGACCTGAGTGGCCTGATCCCAACGCTTGAGGTTGCGATAAGCGCGGGCGGTGGCGGTCAGCGCCTGAATCGGCAGTACCCGGTCGCGGCCCTGGGTTTCATAAACCTTGACCACTTCGGCGTCGAGCCCGGCCCAACCGGCAATTTGCAGGTGATCGCTGATCTGCCCGGTGGTTGCCAGACCCGGTGGCACCTGACGCAGCACGGTCAGCGCAGGCGTGTAATGCCCCGCACGAGCATCGAGAACCCGTTGATCGTACTCAGTGTCGGCAAGCGCCAGCGCCGGCCACAGCAACTGGCTACAGAGCGCGATTCGAATCCAGGGGCGTAGACCACGATGTAATACAGGACCATCAATACGCGGCATTCGTCAGCATCCTTACATGGCCAGCCGGGTCGTCATGCCCTTTTTGCCCAATTCGTAACGGAGACTGGGTGAAAAACACTCAGCCAAGCTCAGTCGGGCAGTTTTGCACGCAAGCATGGACCAGGATTCAGAACACAATAATTGTTCAGATTCACGGTAACGGCTTAGCCGGGATGCCGAAAAGCCAAACGCCAGACAGCAAAACGCCCGGCGTCTGCGCAATGCAGAGGCCGGGCGTTGCTATTTAGAGCGCAGTATTACTGCACTTGCGTGACGCCTGCGAACTTGCTCATCAGGAAGCCAACGAACTGCTCAACGGTCATCTTCTGGCCGTTGAATTCCACCTGATTGGCGGCGTAATGCAGCTTGGTCACGACGCTGGTGCCATCGACGGTCGCCAATTGCGAACCAACGGCCATGGCGGAGAACATGTCGGCGGTGCCGCTGGCCCCATCGACGATGGCTTTGGCGTCGGTCTGACCATCAAGCTGCGCCTGTACGCTGAGCAGATCGACCAGCATCGGCTTGGACACCGTGACATTGAGGTCGAGCAGCGCGATCAACTGTCTGGCCAGTTGATCCGGCGGCAGATCCATCGACTGCGGCTTGGTCAGGTCGATCACCAGATTGGCGCGGCTCTCACCGTTGGCGGTCTTGAGCGACAGGTTTTCCAGTGCCACTTGCGGGCCAGCGGCCAGCAATTTCTGCAAGTCGGCTTTGACCTGGGCCGATTCGGCTTCGGTCAGATTCAGCTCCGGTGCCGGCAGGCCAGCAGCGGCCGCTTCGGCCGCGGCTTTTTCGTACGGCTGCAATTTGGTCTGGTAGACCTGCATCAGCGACATCGTCGACGGGATGTCGAGGTTCTTCAGGCTCATGGCCATGCTGGCCGAACCGATTTTCTTGTCGTTGAGGGTGACTTCGCCGATCTGGTAGTCCGCACGGCCGGACGCATTGCTGCCGTTTTCCTCGGTGAGGTTCTTCATTTCGAAGTTCTTCACGCCGAGCACCGATTGCTTGGCGCCGAAGGTGGTTTTGCTGTTGGACAGTTCCAGGGTGTTGCTGCCGGTGTAGTAGCCGTAGCTGCTCTTGGTGAGGTTGCTGGCCAGGGTCAAACCGTTGAGTTCGATCTGCACCGGCGCCTGATCTTCGGCCACAGTGACCAGTTTCAGGCTGTCCATGTAACCGTCAGCCTTGACCTTCTGCGCTTGGGCGCTGGCGGAGATGTCCATGGTCAGGCCAGAAAATTTCAGGCTCGACTGCTCATCCAGAGCGATTTCCAGTGGCAACAGGTCGACGGTGCTGGTGGTGGATTCGTCGTAGCCGATGTTGGTCACGCCTTTGAGCGGTGCGGCGCCCTTGGTGGCGGCGAACCATTTTTCGGTGGCCGGACTCTTTTCGAGTTCGTAATTGCTGGTGGCCATGACCGGCAACCACTTCAGCGACACCAGACGCGAGAACGGCAGCGGGCCATGCTCGAGGTGATCGACAAACAGCAATTCAACCGGCGCATCGCCGAACATTTCACCTTCGGCTTTGAGGCGATAGTGCGCGGTGCTGGTGAAGGTGTGACGTTCCAGCGACACCAGTTCCAGCGACATCGTGCCGTTGGAGCCGGCCATGGCGGTTTGCAGCTCTTTGTTGGTATTGGTGACGGCGTTGTTCAACACGCCTTCGATCTTGGTCCCGGTGTACCAGGCCCCGCCTGCACTGATCGCGCCGATGGCAACAACAATTCCGAGTAGCACGCCTGCTGATTTATTCATGAATGACCTGATCGATTTCCGTGGCTGAAAGTGGGGTCGTCTTCCCTGAACCCGTGACCGGGTTGCGGCTCGACTCCGCTGAAATGAGGAGTGGAGATTAGCACTGGGGCGCATGATGGCCCAATGTTTAAAGGTTAAAGAGTGTCTATGGGGAGTGTGGACAGCTGACAAGCCGGGAGAGTTTCAGTGCTGCTCGGCCCGCCTTCGCGAGCACGCCCGCGCCCACAGGAGCGTGGTGCTGAGCACACATCTCCTGTGGGCGCGGGCTTGCTCGCGAAGAGGCCAGATCATTCAACGAAAGATCAGGAATACTGAACCTCGATCTCATCGAGTTGATGATCAAAGCTTTTGAGGCGTGCCGTCCAGGTATACACAAGCACTTCAAAGTCCCGATCGATCACCGCCCCGCCCGGCCCATCGGCGCGCGGGTCGCAGTAGTCGAGTTGATAGCGCTCGCGGGCCATGGCGGTGGCGACGTCGGACAGTTCACGGGCATTGTTCAGCCAGTGCCAGCCCTCGCTGTCGATCTGCTTGTCGAGTTCCAGACACTGCTTCTTCAGCGCTTCGAGGCTTTTTTCCAGCGGCGTGCCGGTGAGTTCGCCCATGACTTCGGCGAAGGTGCGGCCGGGCTGCCAGTAGCTGCCCCAGAAATACCGGTCGAACACGGTTTCGACCCGGCGCAGGGCGACTTTGGTGTCCCAGATCAGCACCAGCGTCTTGCCCTGTTCAAGCTGTCTTTTTTTGACTCGCTGAACCTGGACCGACGCCCACGCCACCACGACGATTGCCATGACCGCAATCAGCGCCACGGCGCTGTCGAGGAAAACCATGGCCTTGTCGATCTGGTGGGCCAGCATGATGCCGTAGAAATAGGTGGCCGAGAGCAGCACCAACGCTGCGAGGGCGCACCAGAAGCCGAGAGCGTAAGGGTTTTTCATTATTGGTTTCCCCTAGACCAGCGCTAGCGATGTGCGCTGAAGGGGCTCTTTGCTCGGGGCGCCCTTTCAACACTTCAAAGCATAGCTATGGCCTCAGGGTTTGCTCGGGCTTGAAGCTTGCGTTCGTCCGCTTTCCCAACCGCCGCCGAGGGCGAGGAACAAATCGATCTGGCTCATGGCGACTTGCGTGTTGGCAGCGGCCAGTTGCGCGGTGACATCGGTGTAGGTTCGGGTCGCTTGCAAGTCGGCGAGAAACGACTCGCGGCCGGCCTGGAAGAAGCGGTGTGTCTGGTCGGCGGCCCGTTTCGCCGACTGCGCGGCATCGGCCAGCGCATCACGGCGTTGCAGCACAGCGCTGTACTGCGCAAGGCCCGTCTGGGTTTCGCGGATGGCGTTGAGCACCACGCCATCGAAATGCGCCAGTGCGCCTTGCGCCGCCGCTTCGGCTTCGCGGATGCGCGCGCGGGCGCCGTTGGTCGGCACCTTCCAGCTCAACGACGGGCCGAAGCCCCAGCGGTTGGTCGAGGGATCACCCAAGTCGTCGATGATGCCGACAGTGCCGAGGGTCGCGCCGATGCTGATGTCCGGGTACAACTCGCCCGTGGCGACGCCGATCCCGGCCGTCGAAGCCGCCAGACGCCGTTCCGCCTGACGAATATCCGGGCGGCGCTTGAGCAGCGCTGCGCCATCGCCGACCGGCACCCGTTGGGCGATTTTCGGCAACTCGGCGCAGGTCGCGGTGCCGGCCGGCAACTGATCGACCGGTCTGGCCAGCAGCATCGACAGGCGAAACAGCCCGGCCTGACGCGCTGCTTCATAACGCGGCATTTCAGCGCGCAAGGATTTGAATTGGGTTTGCGAGCGGGTGACCTGGGTTTCATCACCACGCCCGGCATCGCGCAAGCGCTGCGTCAGCGTGGTGCTTTGCGATTGCAAGTCGAGGGAATGCTGGGCGATTTCTCGCTCTTCATTGGCCGCGCAAACCTGGGTATAGGCGCGAACCACGTCGGCCACCAATGTGATCCGTGCGGTGTCAGCAGCGGCTTGAGTCGCATCGGCATTGGCCTTCGCGCCTTCGATCCCGCGTTGCAGGGTGCCCCACAGGTCGAACTGATACGAAGCGCTGAGGCCTATGTCGGCGACGTTGGCCACTGGCACTTTCTCTGGCAGCAAAAATGCCTGACCGGATTCCTGCAAACGCTGTGCGCCCATCTTCACCCCGGCGCTCCAGCCACCCGCGGCCTCGGCCTCGTCGACTTGAGCGCGAGACCGCGCAAGGTTCGCTGCCGCCACGCGCAGATCCGTGTTGGAGGCCATGGCTTGCTGCACCAGTTGATCCAGGCGCGGATCCTTGTACAACCGCCACCAGTGCGCTGGCACCGGCGCCGACACCACGGGTTTGCCGGCCACCGCCAATTCACCCTGAAAATCCTTGCGCTGGACCGCCGCGTCCTCGGGCACCTGATAGTCCGGCCCGACCATCTGACAGGCCGAGAGCATCACGCCCAAGCCTGCGATCATCAGGGCCCTGTTCATGGCGCGGACTCCTGTTTTTGATCGTCGATGATCGAAACAGTGGCGGTACGCCCGGCGATCATGCGGAAGTCCGCCGGCACCTCATCAAAGGCAATACGTACGGGAATCCGCTGCGCCAGGCGCACCCAACTGAACGCCGGGTTGACGTTGGGCAGCAGGTTACTGCCGCTGGTGCGGTCACGGTCTTCGATGCCGGCGACGATGCTTTCGACATGCCCGCGCAGCCTGGCGCGGTCGCCGACCACGCGGATATCCACCGACTGGCCGACATGGATGCCGTCGAGTTTGGTCTCTTCGAAATAGCCGTCGATATGAAACGAGTTGCTGTCGACCACCGACAGCACCGGACGCCCGGCGGTAACGAATTCCTGAGCACGCGGCGCCCGGTCGTTGACGTAACCGTCCACCGGGCTGCGGATTACCGAGCGGTCGAGGTTGAGCTGGGCGCTGTCCACCGTCACCCGCGCTTCGGCCAGTGCCGACTGCGCACGGGCCACGCGAGACTGGCTTGCTTCCAGTTGCTCGGCCGGCACCAGGTTGCCCAGGCCACGATTACGCTTGGCTTCGCGTTGTGCTTGCGCGAGCGTTTCCTCGCGATCGGCGGCGGCCGCTTTGGCTTGGCGCAGGGCCAGTTTGAATCGATCCTGGTCGATGCTGAACAGCACCTGACCCCGTTTGATCAACTGGTTGTCTTTCACCTCGACCTGCTGGATCAGCCCGGAGACGTCCGGGGCAATCTGCACGATGTCGGCACGGATGTGGCCGTCACGGGTCCACGGCGCGAACATGTAATACATCACCATGCGCCAGACGAGGACAACGGCAAAAGTCACGATCAGCAGGGTCAGTACCACGCGACCGATGGTCAAAAACGGTTTTTTCATGTCATCAGGTATCGACTGAGTGAGTCCACGCCGTACAGCAGCACGGCGTAGAGGGCCACGTTGAACAATGCCCGGTGCCAGACCAGACGGTAAAAGTGCAGACGTGTCAGCACGCCATGCACCAGCAAAAACAGCACATACGTGATGCCCATCAACACCAGCAAGGTCGGCAGAAAGATGCCGCTGATGTCCAGATCACCAATCATAGGGGCGCTCCATCGGGCAACGGTTCTTCGGGCTCGGCGCTGGAAACGAATTCGACGCCGGGCAACAGCGCCAGACGCAGACCGCTCAAGGCGTGCAACAGGTGGAAACGGGTTTCTTCGTCGCCGTGGCCATTGAGTGCACGGCGCGTGCGGTCCATGGTCATCAGCAACGGACTCGGCGCCGGCAGGCGTTCGCCAGCCTTGAGGCAGGCGCGGAAGTACTCGCCGACCTCGACCACCACTTGCTGCAACAGCGCCTTCGGCACGCCGGTGACCCGTGGGGTGTAGGCGAGCAAATCGAGCAGGTTCAGACCCACGCGCACTTCACGCATGGCGATGCCGGTGTCCTGGCCGGTGAGGGCAAGACGCGGCAGGTGCTGCATCAGGCGATCGAGCAACTGCACGCCCAACTTGCGGTGTTCGGCAAGGTTGGCCGGCTCGGTCATGTCGACGATGTCTTTCCAACTGAAACGGGTCAGGCGCTTGGCCGCCAGCTCGGCGCCGAACGGGCGCGCCACCAGCGTCCAGATGAACGCGAACAACAGGCCCATCGGCCCCGCCAGGTTGGAATTCACGAAGGCGAAAAAGTCCGCATCGTAAGCGCCCTGAATGCTGATGAACGATGAGGTGTTGACCAGCGTCAGGAGCATGCCGAGGTAGAAACGCGGCTGCACCGTCAGGGTACCGATGCAGATGAACGGGATGGCAAACGCCAGGACCAGCATCGGGAAGTCATGCAGGTTGGGCAGAATCAGAAACAGATACAGACTGGCGAACAGCACCGACATGCCCGTCCAGAAAAAGAACCGGTAGATCTGCGGCGCCGGGTCGTCCATCGAGGCGAAGAAGCTGCACGCCACCGCCGCCAGAATCACTGCGCTGCCGCCGTCCGGCCAGCCCAGCAGAATCCACAGCAGCGAAGCGACGATGATCGCCAGAATGGTCGAGGCCACCGAATAGAGCATCAGACCGCGATCAAGAAACGGCGTCAGGCGACCGAGGCGCCAGTGGCGATACACCGCGCGCCAGCTGTCCTGACGCTCACACACAATCGCCGCCTGCAGACTGCGGCAGTCTTGCCACAGATCGATGAATTCACCGAGGCGATAGATCGCGTTGGAGAAGAGCAATTGTCTGCGATCCTCCAGCGCCTGCGTGCTCGGTTGCAGGGCCTGGAGCTGGTCTTTCAGGGCTTGCCAGCGTTGCAGATCGGCGTCCTGGTGAGCGAGCCAGTCACGGGTCGCCGCCAACAGCGGCGCGAACTGTTCTGCCAGTTCCGGGGTGCGCCGCTCGAGGGCGTAGAGCGAATCTTCGAGGGCGTCGATGACCGGCAACAGATGGATCATGCGCCCGCGCAGTTCCTTGGTGTTTCGCACGGTTTGCGGCAGCGAACCTTCATGGGGTAACTGGCCGATCATCAATTCCAGGCTGTTGAAATTGGCCACCATGGCCATGCGCAGGGCCGTGACTGCTTCAGGCTGCACGTCGCGGCTGAGAAACTTCAGGCTGTAGCTGGTCGCATCGATGAACCATTTACCGACGGCATCGTTGAACACCGGCGCCAAGCGGCGTGGCCAGAACATCGCGCCGACCACAGCGGCGACGGCAATGCCGAGGAAAATCTCTTCGGTACGTGCTTGTGCGACATCCCACACCGCCAGCGGGTTATCCACCACCGGCAAGGCAATCAGCGGCAAGGTGTAGCCGGCAAGCATCAGCGCGTAACTGTTGGCGGTGCGCAAATGCAGGGATAGAAACAGCAAAATACCCGTCCACAGCGCGATGACGACTACCAGCACATAAGGGCTCTGCACGAACATCGGCACGAAAAAAACCGCCGCCGCTGCGCCGAGAAAGGTACCGATTGCACGGTACAACGCCTTGGAGCTGGTCGGCCCGAGGAACGGGCTGGAGACGATGTACACCGTGGCCATCGCCCAATACGGACGCGGCATTTGCATGAGCAAGGCGATGTACAACGCGATCATCGACGCGGCAAAAGTACGAACCCCGTAGAACCAGTCGCGGGTCGGCGGAATGCCTGAGAAAAAACCGTTCAAGAATTGACCACCAGCGGCGGATTCGCCGCCTCAAAAGCCCTGAGTACCCGAAGCGTAGCTTCCAGATCGCTCTGATCAATCCCGTCGAGCACTTCGTGACGCAGGCGCACCAGTTCGACTTCCACCGCGTGCACCAGCTCACGACCGGTGTCGGTCAGGCTCAGGCATTTGGCGCGGCGATCCTGCACATCCTCGGTGCGGCGCACGTACCCCGATTGGCACAACTGATCGAGCAGACGCACCAGCGACGGGCTCTCCATCCCGGCCGCCTGCGCCACCTGCACCTGACGCACACCCTCACCCAAACGCCCGATCATCAATAAAGGGACGGCGCAGGCTTCGGAGATTCCATAGTTGACCAGCGTGGTCTGGCAGATCTTGCGCCAATGCCTGGCGGCCACCACCATGGCACTGCTGATGTTCATCTGGAGAGCGTCGAGGGTATCGGGCACGGGACAAGGCACACTGTTAGTTTGCTAACTATCAATATCGCATTGCGAGGGAAATTCAGTCAAGTTTTGAAACAAAGTGATTGTCAGCCGAAGAGAAACGACGAGGTGGGGACCTGTTAGCGTTTTTGGGCCTTCTCGTAAACTCTGCTGCGCTCACGCTGACCTAAAGCGACGACAACTCGCTCATTGATTACTTGATAAACCAAACGGTAACCCGACGTTTTGAGTTTGATTTTGTAACAGTCGGGCATCCCGTGGAGTGCATCAGCCGGGACTCTCGGCAGCGCCAATCTTTCGGCGAGCTTCTTTTTTCAATTGATCTCGGAGCGAATGATTTCTGCCAGTTCCAAATCATCAAGCCGTTCCATCATTGCTTCGTAAACATCGCCTGGCATCCATCCGGCAGGAAGTGATCACCCTTCGGTCAGGCCTACCGCCCCGTACGCAACAACACATTCAATTGATCAACCACCTCCGCCCAATCGGCATCGTCCAGAATTTCGTCGCGCAAAAAATCAGCCTGACTCTTGGTCCAGAAAAACGCGTCTGCCAGGTGCAATTCGGGTTTGAGCGGAGAATGGCTCGTGATGAATTGGTCGATGCGGACGGGGTCGTTGTCCAGGCCGAGTTGTTTGAACAGGGATGGCAGGCTATGGGTGGGGCTTTCCATGGGGGAACTCCTTGGGAACATGGTGTCTGGGCGATTATTCGCGAGCGGCATCCAAGGGGTCGCGGTCACCTGTGGGAGCGGGCTTGCGCGCGAAAGCGCCAACGCGAACGCCACAAAACCTGATGACTCAACTCCCGGCCTGATGCACCTCGGCGCTGCATTGGAACGGTTGTAGCGGTGTGTTTGAGTCTAGTTCGGCGAGTTGCAGGCGCAGGAAAATCCGCTCACTGGACACATCCGCACACTGATCAACATTCAACCAGTTCAAGGCTCAACTAGACTCAAAGAAGCACACCCATGACGCGCCCGGAGGGTCACGTGAACAGTCGATGTTGTGCGTTTCTCTGGTTACTGCTGTTGAGCGGCTCGGCGATCGCCGCCGATGTTCCACTGTCGTCGGTCAACCCGATCGGTCTCTGGCTGGTCACCCTCGGTATCGTTTTTCTGATCGCCGAAGCCGCACTGCCCAATTACGGCGTGATTGGTCTGGGCGGGATCATCATGTTCGTGATCGGCGCGCTGATGCTGGGCAACGCGGACTTGCCGGTGCCGATGATGATCGGTCTGGGTCTGGTCAGCGCTTTGCTGTTGCTTGCGCTGATCATCCGCGCCCTGAAAACCCGACCGCGCCACGCCGTCAGTGGCGATGCGGGCCTGGTCGGCAGTGTGACGGCAATAACCACGGTGCAGACTGAAGATGCCCATCACGGCTGGATACACCTGCAAGGTGAGCAATGGCAGGTGCACAGCGCGACACCGCTGCACAGCGGACAATCGGTACGCGTAGTGGGACGCAAGGGCTTACTGCTGAAAGTCGCCGCGGCTGACGCGGCTCGACACGGAGAGTGATCATGGGTCTGCAAATCGGTTTTTTCGCGCTGCTGTTATTGGTGATCGCCCTCGCCGCGTCGACGTTTCGCATCCTGCGCGAATACGAACGCGGCGTGGTGTTCCAGCTCGGGCGCTTCTGGCAAGTCAAAGGTCCGGGGCTGATCCTGCTGATTCCGGTGGTTCAGCAAATGGTTCGGGTCGACTTGCGCACCATCGTTCTCGATGTACCGCCGCAGGATGTGATTACCCGCGACAACGTTTCGGTGAAGGTCAATGCAGTGCTGTACTTTCGCGTGCTCGACCCACAAAAGGCGATCATTCAGGTCGAGAACTTCCTCTCCGCCACCAGCCAGTTGGCTCAGACCACCCTGCGTGCGGTACTGGGCAAGCATGAGCTGGATGAATTGCTGGCCGAGCGCGAGCAGTTGAACATCGACATCCAGCAAGTGCTCGACGCCCAGACTGACGTGTGGGGCATCAAGGTCGCCAACGTTGAGATCAAGCACGTCGACCTCAATGAGTCGATGGTGCGCGCCATCGCCAAACAGGCCGAAGCCGAACGGGAACGACGGGCCAAGGTGATTCACGCCGAAGGCGAGTTGCAGGCCTCGGAAAAACTCATGCAGGCCGCCGAAATGCTCGGCCGTCAGCCAGGGGCCATGCAGTTGCGTTATATGCAGACCTTGAGTTCGATTGCCGGCGACAAGAGTTCGACCATCGTCTTTCCGCTGCCGATCGAGTTACTCAAGGGGATGGCGGATTTGTCGGCCAAGTCCTGAGATGACGCAAGCGTTCCAGCGCTTCATAGGGCGCGTGCGCGAAATGTTGCACATGCCTGTGCAACAACGCCGAAGCCGCGCCGCGCTTTTCGTCGCTGTCGGCGACGAACGTCCGTGAGGGCTGCTTGGCATGTTGCGCCGTCGCCGCGAACGCCTGCTGAAGCTGCTCAGCGCTCAACTGAAAAAAACTTGCCAATCGCCCTGCCATCGCCCCGGGCAACTCGCTGTAATTGACGGGCAGCCCACCTGACACTTCGCATTGCGTCCTACCCGCCTCCAGCAATCGACCCAAGCGCCGGGCAATGAAATCCTCACGCCCCTCAAACGGCAAACCGTCCTCCAGCACGCAGTCGCCGAGCATGCCCGGCACCATGTGCATGCCCGGGCGGCGCAGGTGGGAAACGGCGATTTCCAACGGGTCGCGATACAGAAACAACCATGGTGTATCAGGAAAACAGTCTTGCAGGAGCGGCCACTCACCGATGTTCCACGCATCAAGCTTGATCACCAACCGCTGCTCCACGCCTCGACGACGCTGCCCGTAAGCCGAGAGCAATCCGCTGATAGCGGCTCGACGTTCAGACGCCGGCAGATCGCTGTGCAACAAGACGTCCAGCGGTGGTGGTTCCGAGACGACGATGTGATCATCGAGCCGGGCGAGCATCTGGCTGATCAGCGTCGAACCGCAGCGCGAGGCGTGCAAAATGAATGCGCTCGGCGCCACCCCCGGACTTTGCGCCTGCCAATCGGTCAGCGCCGACAGTGGCGTCTGTCGACGAAATGCCTGATTGAACGGCAGGCGCAATGCCTCCTCGACCGCGTCGCGAAAAAAGGGCTGATGCAGTGGCGTATCGCCGAACCAGCACCAATCCACCTGCCAACGCCCTGCGACCGGCCAGACACGCACCGGTAACCAGCCGTCCAGGTTCAGCCGCTCCATTGTTCGTTCCATTGCCGCCGTCCCTGGCGCATCGCCGCGCGCAGTTCCTCGCTAGAGAACGGCAAGCCCTGTTCGGCGGCCAGTTCGAGGGTTCGCGTGATGAACTGTTCAGGGTCGTTGAGTGCCCGCAAGGTTGAGGACAGCGAGGCATCCTCAGCGACCAGTCGCTGAAAACGCTGCAGCGCCGTGTCGGCCCATTGCGCTGGAGGCGTACTCGGCAGCCCTTCATCAATCATCCGTGCAAGCCAGGCGCCAGGCCGGCAATCGAGCACCAGATGAACCCGCGTCGAGGTATCGCGGTTAACCACCCGATGCGGTCGTGCCAGATCGAGAAACCAGCATTGCCCCGCCATCATCGGCACACGTTGACCGTCGAGCCAGAAATCCACATCGGGTGGACTGAGCAACGGAATGTGCAGGCGCACATCGGCGTCTGGCTCGGCGAGATCGTAGTCGCGGTGCTCATGAATTCGCCCACCGGGGCCCAACCGCAACAATCGCGCACTGACGATGTCCAGTTGCAAATCCCGCAGACCGTGGCGCCAGCGCTCATCCAGCAGCCAAGGCGCGCGCAGTAACGGTTGACCGCGTCCGGGCGACAATTCGGTCAGCGCATCGGCCGCCGAAATCAGCGCCACGCCGCTCCAGTCTCCCGAGAAATATTGCGTGTTGAAGTGACTGCGCCAGGCGTCTTCGGCAATCGCCGCCAGCGCTTGTAACAACAGTGGCAAATCCACCGGCACCGGCAGTCGCGCATACGCCGGACGGCTCATGTCTTGGGCAGCACCGAGCAATCGCCGAGCCAGGTCAACAGACGATCAAGGCAGGCCTCAACGGTCTGCGTACCCGTATCGAGCACCAACGAGGCCTGCAACGGTGGCTCATACGGTGCCGAGACCCCGGTAAACCCGGCCAACTCACCCCGTCGCGCCCGAGCGTAATGCCCTTTCGGATCACGCTGCTCGCACACTGCCAATGAGGCGCTGCACCAGACCTCGCGATAGTCCTCGCCCAAACGCTGGGCAAAGACTTCTCGCAGTTCGGCCAATGGCGCAATCATTGCCAGAATCACGATCTGACCATTTTCCACCAGCAAAGCGGCGAGCTCGCTGGCGCGGCGAATGTTTTCCTGGCGATCCGCGTCACTGAATCCCAAATCCCGATTGAGCCCGATACGCAAGCTATCGCCATCAAGCACCACCGTTTGCCAGCCACACCCGAACATCGTGGCGTGCAGCGCTTGAGCCAGCGTCGATTTGCCCGCCGCCGGCAAACCGGTCAGCAGAATGGCCGCACCGCGATGTCCATTGCGGACCTCGCGCTGCATACGGCTGATGCTGGCGCTTGGCGCCAGCACGTCATTGCGCGGAGGCATTCGCCACCACTGGCAACGAGATATCCCCCGCCGCCCACGCCGACTCACGATTGGCCAGTGCGTTGGCGATCGCCTGCACGTCCGTGGACTGCACTTGATCCGGTAACGGATCGAGCCCGGCACTGGCGAAGATCTGGCCGTAGGCATTGCGCAGGTCGGCGTAAGAAAGATCACGACGCAGGTCGGCTTGCAGGTTGTTCAGCTCACCCTGAATCAACTCCAGCTCACCAATGCCGGCGGCCTGATGACGATTGCGCAACTGGCCAACGATTTGCCCGTCAATGTCGGACAACTGCTGGCTGGTCTTGAACTGGCGCAACGCCTCTTGATAGTTGGCATTGGCCACATAGAGCTGCGCCAGCACTGCAATCGACATTGCCTGACGCCTTGCAGTGGCGACTTCTTCGCCGGCCTTGGCGACGTTGATCGCCGCCGGAGCAGAGATCACGTTGAACAGGTTCCAGGTGATTTTCACGCCGTAGTCGGCCCAGCCTTGCTCAACGAGGAACGAGTTGCTGTCGTAATGCCCGCCGGCCGAAAACTCCAGACCTGGCAGCAAGCGCAGCATGGCTTTGCGGGTTTCGGCGGCGCTGATGCGCGTCTGGTAATCCTGCTCGCGCAGTTCCGGACGGCTGGTCAAAGCCTCCTGTTCGAGTTTCGCCAGATCGACTTTGAGCTCGGGAACCTGATATCCATCATCAGTGGCCAGCGTAAGATTTGTGCCCAGCGGCAGATTGATCAGAGTGGCCAGTTCGGTTTTCGCCAGCGACAGCGCACGGCGCTGCTCCTCCAATTGCCGCGTGGCTTCGATGAGTGAGCGCTGATAACCCAAGGCCTGAACCGGGTCGCCAATGCGCTGCTCGCTCATGCTCTGGCTGTTTTTCCGGGCGGTGTCGACTCGCGCCATCAGGCTGTCGATCTGCTTTAGCAGACGTTCGGCGGCCATCGCTCGCCAGTACGCCGAGCGCACATCCTGGACGATGGTGTTGATCACTTTGCGCCGACGTTCCTGCACGATCAGGCGCTGATCACCCTGTTGTTTGGCGCTGATATAGCTGACACCGAAGTCGAGGACGTTCCAGACCATGGTCAGATCCGCCACTTCGCGGTCACGATCCTGCGAGGTCGACGGTTCCAGCGACTGGGTGCCGGTGCGCACGCTCTGGCTACTGGAAGCACTGACGTTGTTACGCCCCACATACCCGGCATCCAGCGCCATGCGCGGCAACATGTCGAAACTGGCGAGGTCGAGCTGCCGCTTGGCCAGCGCTTCCTCCATGATCTTCAAGCGGCCTTCAAGGTTGTACTTCACTGCGCGGGCCATGGCCTGATGCAGCGTCAGGGGGCCGCGCAGCGGTTCCTGATCCTTGTACATGTTTTGCAGGTCGGTTCTGGCCCGCTGCTCACTGACGCTGCGCTCAATCGGTTCGCTGGTGACTGCACACCCGCTGATCGCCAGCGCCAGCAGGCTGGCGCCGAACAACTTCTGACTTCTTTTCATCCGTGGATCGCCCCTAGGTCCCGCTCAGTGTTAAGTAGTTGTGTGTTGTCAGGCCGATATTTCGCTGATGCCGGCCTGTTGCAGAGCGGACGCCAGGTTGTCGACCCGGTGCTGCTCGCTGTCTTTGAGTTGCTGCAGTTGCTCAACCAGAGACGGGGCGCCAAACACGCCGCGCAGCCCTTGGGAAACATCGCCAGCCTTGATCGAATGGCTGCCGAAGGCATTCAGCGAATCACGCGCGGCCTCGCTGTTCTGATTGAACAGACTGGAGAGCGTGCTGGTGCCGAACACCCCGCCATCACCGCCGCCAAAGCCAAGGAAACCATGGCCGGCGCCGTCACCAACGTTGTCACTGCTGCTGAACACCTGGGCAAGGAAACTCGGGCTCAGGGCACCGTGGTTCATGAATATGTCGCCCAGGGGGCGGATGCCGTTGCCGATCACCCGTTGTTCGAACAACGGCGTAAAAGTCAGCGGTGAGCCAAGGTCGCCCGTCGGGGCGCTGAACACGATCGGTTGCAGCGCGGTGTAAGGCACATCGGGGAACGTCACCGGATCACTGCTGCGGAACTGTGGATTCGGCGAGACCACGAAGGTCGGCGTCGTAGCCGTGTTCACCACGTAGTTGCCGGACTGGCTCACACCGCTGCCGCTATTGCCCGCCAGGTCACTGACGCCGCCCCGGTTGACGGTAATCGCATTGCTGGCGCTGCTGACATTGGCGCTTGGCGTCAGGGTCGCAGTCCAGGTCTTGCCGCCGTCGTTGCTGCTCAGGTTGGACAAGGTGCCATTGGCGACACTGATATCAGAGAGATCAAAACCGCTGACCGCCTCATTGAAGGTGATCGTCACCTGCGAGGTCTGGCCAACACCCAGGTTCGGATTGGCGACCACCACCGTGGCGGTCGGCCGTTCGCTGTCCAGGGCATAGTTGTTCGACACCGCCACGGTGCTGCCGACGTTGCCCGCCAGATCCGTGACGTTGCTCGTGTCGAGCGCGATGAAATTGCTCGGGTCGGTCACATTGGCGGTTGGCGTGAACATGGCGGTCCAGGTTTTGCCGCCGTCATTGCTGCTCAGGTTGCTCAATTCGCCGTTGGTCACGCTCAGGTCGGACAGGTCGAAGTTGCTCACCGCCTCGCTGAAGGTGAACGTCACGGTGGTGGTCTGGCCGATACCCAGAGTCGGGTTGGCGACCACGATGCTCACCGTTGGCCGGGTCGCGTCGAGCACGTAATTATTGGAGATGGCGATGCTCGCACCGAGGTTGCCGGCCAGGTCCTGCACGCCGGCAGTGTCGATCACGATCAGGTTGGTCGCATCATTGACGTTGGCAGTCGGCGTCAGCGTGGCGATCCAGGTGATGCCGCCATCGCTGCTGCTCAGGTTCGACAGCGTGCCGTTGGCGACGCTGATGTCCGACAGGTCAAAGCCGCTCACCGCTTCACTGAAGGTGATCGTCACGGTGGTGGTTTCGCCGATGCCCAGGCGATTGTCGGCCACCACGATCGTGGCGGTGGGCAGTGCGGTGTCGATCGCGAAATTATTCGAGTCCGTGGTGCCCACGCCGCTGTTGCCCGATATATTGACCACACCGCTGTTGTCGAGGGTGATGACGTTGGTCGTGTCAGTGATATTGCCGGTGGGTGTGAACGTCGCCGTCCAGGTAATGCCGCCGTCAATGCTCACGACGTTGCTCAGGGCGCCATTGACGATGGTCAGATCAGCGTTACTGAAGTCTGCGACGGCCTCGCTGAAGGTAATGGTCACCGTCGAGGTTTCCCCGGCCTTGAGCGCGGTGTCTGCGACAACAATGGTTGCGGTCGGCACTTCGGTCAGCACCGCGTAATTGCCCGAGTTGGTGGAGCCGGTGCCGGCATTACCGGCCAGATCGCTGATGCCGGTATTGTTCAGGGTGATCAGGTTGGTGAAGTCGCTGACGCCAATGGTCGGGGTAAACGTAGCCGTCCAGGTGATACCGCCGTCGCTCGACGACACGTTGCTCAGCGTGCCATTGGCGACGCTCAGGTCGGAATTGTCGAAACCGGTCACCGCTTCGCTGAAGGTGATGGTCACGGTCGCTGTTTCACCGGGGCGCAGATCGTTGTCGCTCATGACGATCGTGGCGGTCGGACGCTGACTGTCGACGGCGTAGTTGTTCGAATCGGTGGTGCCGCTCCCGGCATTGCCTGCCCCGTCAACGACACCGGTGTTGTCCAGGGTGATCAGGTTGCTGGTGTCGGTGATGCCGGCCGCTGGGGTAAACGTCGCGGTATAAGTGATGTTGTCCGAGGTGCTCAGCCCGGAAAGTGTGCCGTTTTCGGCGGTCAGGTCAGCCAGGGTGAAACCGGTCACCGCCTCGCTGAAGGTGATGGTCACCGTGGTGGTCTGGCCAACGCCCAACGCCGTGTCCGCCACCACAATGGTCGCGGTCGGACGCTGGGTGTCGATGGCGTAATTATTCGAATCAGTGGTGCCGACCCCCACGTTGCCAGACCCGCTCTGCACCCCGGTATTGTCCAGGGTAATCAGGTTGGTCGCGTCGGTGATATTGGCGCTCGGGGTAAAGGTCGCCGTCCAGGTAATGCCGCCGTCGCTGCTGCTCACGGCGCTCAGCGTGCCGTTGGCGATGGTCAGGTCGGCATTACTGAAGCCCATCACGGCCTCGGAGAAGGTGATCGTCACCGTGGTGGTCTCGCCGATGCTCAGGCTGTTGTCGGCGACCACGATCGTGGCCGTCGGCACCATCGTATCGATCACGAAATTGCCGGAGTTGGTGACGCCGGTGCCGGCGTTACCGGCCAGGTCAGCGATGCCGGTGTTGTTCAGGCCTATAACGTTGCTCGTATCGTTGACCCCGAGTGTGGGCGTGTACGTCGCCGTCCAGGTGATGCCGCCATCGCTGCTGCTCACGGCGGTCAACGTGCCATTGGGAATGTTCAGATCGGCGTTGGTGAAGCCTGTCACGGCCTCGGAAAAGGTGATGGTCACCAGCGAGGTTTCACCGGCACTGAGGCTGGTATCGGCCAGCACGATGGTCGCGGTCGGGCGTAGCGTGTCGATGGCGTAGTTGTTCGAATCGGTGGTGCCGCTGCCGGCGTTACCGGCCAGGTCAGCGATGCCGGTGTTGTCCAGGGTCACCAGGTTGGTGGCGTCGGTGATATTGCTGGTCGGGGTGAACGTTGCCGTCCAGGTGACACCGCCATCGCTGCTGCTCACGGCCGTCAGCGTGCCATTGGCGATGGTCAGATCGGCATTGCTGAACCCGGTCACCGCTTCGGAGAAGGTGAAGGTCACCAACGATGTGTCGCCGATTTTCAAGGCAGTGTCGGCGAACACGACGGTGGCCGTCGGGCGCTGGTTGTCGATGGCGTAGTTGTTGGAGTCGGTGGTGCCGCTGCCGGCATTGCCGTTCGAGTCACTGACCCCGCTGTTGTCCAGGGTGATCAGGTTGGTGGCATCGGTAATGTTGGCGGTCGGCGTGAAGGTTGCCGTCCAGGTGATCCCCCCATCGCTGCTGCTCACGGCGCTCAGCGTGCCATTGGCGATGGTCAGGTCGGCATTACTGAAACCCGTCACGGCTTCAGAGAAGGTGATGGTCACCAACGAGGTTTCGCCGATTCTCAAGGCGTTGTCGGCGACGACGATGGTCGCGGTCGGACGCTGCGTGTCGATGGCGTAGTTGTTCGAATCGGTGGTGCCGCTGCCGGCATTGCCGGACAGATCGGAGATACCGGTGTTGTCCAGGGTGATCAGGTTGGTGGTATCGCTGACGTTATTGGTTGGCGTGAAGGTCGCCGTCCAGGTGATCCCGCCGTCGCTGCTGCTCAAACCGCTCACGCTGCCGTTGGCCACGGACAGATCGGCGGTGGTGAAACCGGTCACGGCCTCGCTGAACGTGATGGTGACCTGCGAGGTTTCCCCAGCCTTGAGCGCGGTGTCCGCGACGACAAGGGTGGCCGTCGGGCGCACAGTGTCGATGGCGTAGTTGTTGGAATCGGTCGTACCGCTGCCGGCGTTACCGGCCAGATCAGCGATCCCGGTGTTATCCAGCGTGACCACGTTAGTGGTGTCGGTGACACCGGCGCTCGGCGTAAACGTCGCCGTCCAGGTAATACCTCCGTCGCTGCTGCTCACGGCGGACAACGTACCGTTGGCGATGGTCAGGTCGGCGTTGGTGAAACCGCTGACCGCTTCAGTGAAGGTGATGGTCACCAGCGACGTTTCACCGATTTTCAGGGCCGTGTCAGCGACAACGACAGTGGCTGTCGGGCGCTGGGTATCGATCACATAGTTGCTGGAATTGGTGGTTCCGATACCCACGGTACCGTCAGAGACGGTCGCCACACCGGTGTTGTCCAGAGTGATGACGTTGGTGGTGTCGGTAATCCCGTTGGTCGGCGTGAAAGTCGCGGTCCAGGTGATTCCGCCATCGCTGCTGCTCACGGCCGTCAACGTGCCGTTGGCGATGGTCAGGTCGGCATTGGTGAAACCGGTGACTGCCGTGTTGAAGGTGATGGTCACCAGCGAGGTTTCGCCAATTTTCAGAGCGCTGTCCGCCAGTACGATGGTCGCGGTCGGTGGCTCGACGTAGTTGGGGTTGTACGTGCCGCCGGTACTGTAAACCGCAGCCGTGGAACTGGGCGAAGCGCCTGCCGAGCCGGTGTTTGAAGGACCGCCAACACCACTGGCCGCCGCGTTGCCGGTCATGGCGGCGACGTTGGCAGCGGTGATCAATACCGTACCGCCGTTGTTCCAGATGGCCCCGACGCCGCGGCCACCATCACCGCCGTTGGCAAGGTTGCCGCCGCTGCCACCCCCACCGCCGCCACCACCCGCCGCGAGGTTGTTGCTGATGACTGACGTGCCGATGACTTTCAAGGTGCCGGTCGAGGCGTTGTAAATACCGCCGGCCGCGCTGCCACCAACGCCGCCGACCGCGTTCCAGCCCGAACCACCACCGCCGCCACCAATGGACAGCGTGCCATTGGTCGCGGAGCCGCCGTTGCCGCCGTGACTGTAGCCGGAGGCGCCATTGCCGCCGACGCCGCCAATGTTGGTACCGCCGCGCCCGCCCATGTCGTTCTGGGTGTAGCCGCCGCCATAACCACCGGTATTGGCAGTGCCGGCCCCACCGGCATAGCTCAAGTTGCCTGGGCCTGTCGAACCGCCATGGCCACCGTTACCGCCACCGATCCCACCGCCGCCACCGCCGCCGCCGCCGGAGTATCCACCGGACACGCCACCACCACCGCCGCCACCGGAAGCGGCGTTGGCAGTCACCGTCACGTTATTGAGCGTAAGAATGCCGGCGTTGAAAATCCCGCCACCCATGGCGCCCGCCGCTGCCGCGCCACCGTTACCGCCGTTGCCGGCCACCAGTCCCTTGGTAATCACCAGCCCGTCCAGTGTCACGGTGCTGCCGGAAGTGACTTCCACCACACGGGTCTTGTATTGCCCATCGAGGGTCACGTCAGCCACGCCGTCGTTATTCAGATCGCCATCGACGGTGATGTTCTTGTTGATCAACAACTCGGAGTTGAGCTGCACGGTCATGCCGGCGTTGAACGTGACAATGTCGCCGTTTTGCGCAGACGCCAGTGCGGTACGCAACGAGCCGACACCCGAGTCGAGGTTGTTAGTCGCGGTCCAGGTGGCCAGGCCCCACTGATATTCGCTCATCGCCTTGGTCGACAGGACGTTGGCGCTTTCGATGGTGCCGGTGGCAATTTCCAGATCCCAGTCGCCGCCGACACCGGTGCGGTTGTTCGAAGCGGCCACATCCCGGCCGGTCAGTTGCGCCAGCGAGTCGACGAAACTCAAGCCGCGATCCCCCTCGGCGGTGTAGCAGCCGTAGATCAGGATGTCGCCGCCAACGTTCATGTCCTTGCCGATTTCGCCGAGGATCGCACTGCGTTGCGCGACGTTGTCGGCAGACAGATAACTGTTGCCCAGCCACAGATCGCCGGCGTTGCCGTGGGCAATGATCTGCACCGAGCTGACGCCTTGATGCTGATCGAGATAATCGGCGATCTGTTGCAAGCCGTCCTTGGTCGCGTCGAGTTTCACCACCTGAGTGCCGGGAGCAATGCCCTGGAGCAGGCTGTCGGCGTCCTTGACCCGGGAATCGACGAACACCACGCTCTGACCCGGCACGGCGACGGGGCTGGCGGCTGGTGTCGCATCGGCCTGACCGTGGGTGTCCTTGCTGGCCACCGGCTGATCGGCCGTCGGCGTTTTCGCTGCCTCCGCCGTGGCGTGGCTGTCAGCCTGGGCAGCGGTATCGGCCACCGTTGCCGCAACGGCACCGTCGAACAGCATGCGCGGCTCCAGCGACATGATCATCGGCGCGGCAAGCGTCTGCTGACATTCGGTTACTCGCGACTTCTGCTTGCTCCACCACATGCTGCTCACCCGGATTCGAACACAGTTATTGACGCATCAATGAAAAACGCCGCGATCAACTGATCGCGGCGTCGGACTTCATACGAATGACATTGGCAGCGCTGGCTGAGCCATCGAGCCAAAAAGACAAATCAGCGTATTGCTTGAACAGGTCCGGCGGCAGAATCGTGCGCCGAGACTCCAGAGCGACCTTGGGTTTGACCTTGTGCAGGCCGGCAACGCCTAGGGCTTGATCGAATTGCGGCGCGTCGTACGCCAGATGGTCAAAATCGTGTTCGAACCATGGCTCGCCGATAAAATCGTAGACCAGCCGCAGTACCCGCTCCGGGGCCTGGGTCAGCAAGTCGTAATCGATGATCAGCAGCGAGTCGGCGTGCTCGCCGTAATAGGCTTCCTTGAGCGCCGCCCAGGCAAAACCCACCAGCCGGTTACGCTGAGCCAGGGTTTCGCAGCGGCTGTAGACCGTGTTGCGCTCGACGGCGTCGCCGAACAGCTTGGTGTTTTCGTAAGGATTGGCGCGGTAGAGGCGTTCAAGGCTGTCCATCACCCACGCGACGTTGCGCACGCAAGCGATGATTTTGGCGTTGGGGAACAGGTCGTTGAGCGCGGGCAGCCGCGAGCTCCATTGACGGTTGGTGTCGAACACCACCGGTTTGTCGGTCTTGTCGGCGTAGTAGGAATCGAAAAGACCCCGCAGCAAACGGCGGCGCGTCTCGGTGTCGATCACCGCGCCGAACTCACTGCCGGCGCTGCATTGCTCCAGCACACTGGCAAACAGCGAGCCCACCGGGCTGGTCATACCGGCGTGAAACCGCGGATTCTGCAACAGGATCGCAGAAAGCAGGGTCGAGCCTGAGCGCGGCAAACCGGCGACAAAGTGGAACTGCTGCAATCCATTCACCGTAATCGGAAGTCCTTTTGTTCGACGAAGCGTAGTTCAAGAACAACCCTACGACTAGTAGTGTTTTGACATCATTCAAGAGCAAAAAGGACTAACCGGTTAAATTTTTATCGCGAATAAAAAGGTGAATCGATTAAGTCCGCGCAGGACTTATTCCACTGCCGGCTTCACGACGAATAATCGCGCTTGCGCCCCACCGGCGCGCACCTCGGCGCCGACTTGCCAAGTCGCCGGCAATGGCAGGAATTCTCCAGGTTCATCGAGCGTTCCCACCAGCCAGACCCGGCGATAGCCCGTCAGTTCGGCCAAGCTGTCGAGGTAGACGCCAGGGGTGACCAGCGTGCCAAAACCGTACTCGTTCGGCCGCGTCGAATGGCCGTCCGCGCGGGGTGGCGTGTAGAGACGCACTTGAGCGCCGGTTTGATCGTAATAGACGTAGCTCAGGTACCAGAGCATGTCGCTGATGACGATGCCGTCACCGGGCTGGAAGTGCTGATTGACGTAACTCACCATATGGTCGAGTTGATCATTGCTGTCGACCGTGGCGTTGTTGTTCACGCCAATCAGTTCGACCCCGACCAGCGACACCAGCACCGCCAGCGCCAGGCTCCGTACACGGCTGTACAAACGGTCGATGGCCAACGCCGCAAGCATCGGCAGGCCCAACGCAAACGCCGTCAGGTAGCGTTCGATGAACACCGGGGTGATGAACGACACCGCAAACACCAGCAACAGCGGCAGGCCGGTGTAGAGCGCCAGCAGCACACTGCCGCGCGACACGCTGCGGTCGCGGGCCAATGCCACCCCGGCCAGCACCAGCAAGGCCATTGGCATCGCGATGAAGACCAGCAGCGGCAGGTTTGCGCCATCATCCTGAATCAGCCAGGACCAGATCATCGCCGGCAACGAGGTCAGGCTCACGGGGTCTTCCCAGCCCACATCGCTAGCGGCCTTAAGCTGTTCCATGTGCTGCATCAGATTCAGCAGTTTGGGTAACCACGGCAGATAAAGTCCGGCAATGGCCAGGTTCGCCAGCCACCATGGCAGTTGTTGAATATGCCGGAATCGATAACCGCGTTGGGTACGAATCACGCCCAGATAAATCCAGTGACTCAACGCCGCCAACACCGCGAAGTAATGGGTGTAGAGCGCCGCGCTCATCAACAGCACGTAAAACACCCGATAACGCCTGCGTTGCGCATGTCTGATCCAGTAGACCAACGCCAGGCTCGCCGCAATGAGCAACAGCCCGAGCAGCGAATACATGCGCACTTCCTGGCTATAGCGCACCGCCGTGGGCAGCAACGCCAGCAGCACTCCGGCGATGATAGCGGCGCGGCGGGTGGCCAACCGATCCACCAGCCACACCCCTGCGCCCACCACAGCAATACCCAATAGCGCGCTGAGGCAACGGATCGCGAAAATCCCGTCACCGAACAGTTCGATCCAGCCATGCAGCAGCATGAAGTACAGCGGCGGATGCACATCGAACGCCGCATGGTTCCAGATCCCGCCCAGCGAATAACGCGCCAGCAGCAGGCTGGAACCTTCGTCGCCCCAGATCGCGGCGGCCGTCAAATCGTAAAAACGCACAATCGCGGCCAGCGCCATGATGGGCAGCAGCCATTGTTTTTTCGCCCAAAGGATCACTCGCCAGTTGCCGAACCAGGAGCCGGGTGTTGCCTGGGGGTCTTGCGTGTCGCCAACCGGCGTGACTCTGTTTAGCGTCATTGTTTCCTCTGGCCCGTGGCAAAACACTGCTAATGCAGATCCCCCGAAACCTGCCGGTCACTTTAGGTCAGCCACGCGACAGCCGTCGATGCCGGCGTACTGTTTCACGACATTCGGCAACCTCGCCGATCCGGGTCTACGCTGAGCCGTGGCGTAATCTGGCAAAGGAGGGGGAGGCATCACCGCAGCCTGAATCCTCGCGCGGCCCGCCGACCATCAATCAGAAGGGAGAGGACTTTATGGACGTTTACATGGGCACTGTTTTGACGTTTGCCTTCAACTATGCGCCCAGCGGCTGGGCCTTGTGCAACGGTCAGATGATGAGTGTTTCGCAATACAGCGCGCTGTTTGCGTTGCTGGGCACCAACTATGGCGGCAACGGTGTCCAGACGTTCGGACTGCCCAATCTGCAGAGCCGAATGCCGGTCTGCCAGGGCACCGGTCCCGGCCTGTCGACTCGCGTAATGGGTGAAATTTCCGGCACTGAAGCCGTCATACCGACCCTCAATAATCTGCCGAACCACACTCACTCACTGGCTGGCCTCACGGCCACCACCACCGTGCAACTGGCCAACCCGGCGAGCAACCCGTTGGGCGCCCCGACGGCCACCAACGCCTATATCGGTGCTTCGGGCACCGGGCCCGGTCTGGCGAATATCTTCTCGGACGCACAAGGCGCTTCGCCCGTCGCCCTCAAAGGTGCGCAGACCGCGATCAGCGGGACCATCACCCCCACGGGCAACGGCCAGTCGATGGCGATCATGAACCCGTATCTGGTGCTCAACTTCAGCATCGCGCTGCAAGGCATTTTCCCGTCCCGCAACTGACCGACTGCCGGGGGTGGCTACCCTCCCCCGGTTTCCTGACTGGCTGGAGCGAAACCATGTTGCAAACGGTTCAAAGCCAACATTTCCAGGCGCTGCTGGGCCGGATTGGCACCCTGCACCTGCCCGATGGCAGTGCACTGCAGATCCATATCGAACACCTCGAAGAGCAGCCCGCCGCAAAAATGCGCTACAGCGAGCGAATGCCATTCAGTGTCGAACTGAGAAGTCTGGAGCCGACTGAATTTGTCGACGGATTGTGTGCGCTGGAACTGCCGGAAATCGGGCGAGTGCAGGACATCTTCGTGTCCCGGGTGCCGCCGATGGGGCGGGATCCGCAGTTGGGCTATTTCCACATCACCTTCAACTGACTCAACAACAATCCCCCGGTGGGAGCGGGTTTGCTCGCGAAGAGCCCTATCAGTCAATAGAGAGGGTGACTGACACCGCGCAATCGCGAGCAAGCTTGCTCCCACAGGGGGGTTGTGGTTTCAGGCCCGTGAGTCGAGGCCGCCAAGGGTCCGGTTGACCGTCCATTTGCCGAGCACCAACCGCCACAAAAAATCGGAATAACCCTACACATAAAAGAGAATCACCCGGCATACAAGCTTGAGGTCGCTCGCCAAAGTCCCGCGTTTTGCAGAACGGGACACGGACGTGACCAGACTCATTAACCAACACGATACCCACGCCCAACAGGTACTCGACAGCCACCAAGCCATGGATACCTTTCGACAGGCTCTCAACCGCCCGGATGAACTGCCGGGTTTCGATGACATGCTCAATGCAATGGGCCTCAATCAATCCAACTACCTGCAGGGTGCCAACCAGCGAAAACTCGTCGAAGCCATTCGCAACGGCGACTGGGTCGTGGTGAAACCACGCGTTGTTGCCGATAGCGGCGGCGCCTCCTGGAACGCCTTCAAACCCAAACCCGAGCCACCACCGGCGCAGCATCTGGTGGAAGAGCACGCCTACATCCTGCCGCAACCGGCAGAGTCGGGTTTTCACATCGTCCAAAAACCCATGAGCCGCGAAGCGCTGGAGCGTGCGCTCTACGAAACCACGCCCAGCGATGCCCTGCGCCGCGAATTCCGCTCCCTAAACCGCCATCTCGGCGAACAGGTCAAACCGGGACAAATGGTCATCTTCAGCGACTCGCGCAACTACATGTGCCGACGCGAAGAAGCGCAGATGATGGCGGCGGCGGCGGAAAAAGTGAATGAGGCGCTGAAAGATCTAACGGATGAAGAGGCGTCGTTCATGGTTGAACACCATGAGCGGGTAATTGCACAGACTTGCCCACCCATTTGCATTCGACCGAACCGGTCATTTGCATCGGATTTGACCAGCACGATTCGTGGGCATGACCGGCAGAAATCGGCCAGAAGCGGACGATCAATTAGGAGTTGTAACAAAGAGTTGTCCGCCATTTAATGAGCGATCGAACATCAGGTTGATGAACCGCAAATGAGCAAACTGGGTTGCAAGTGTGGCCATGTGATTACCGATCAGACCGACAGCTTGCCCTACAAGGCGAGCTTGCTTCGCGACGAGGTGGAAAATAAATTTTGGGATGAGGTGCACCGAGAACTCAAACCTCTGGTCGAGGCGGCGGAGTCCGGAGACAAGACTTCAATCGACGATGCATTTGGCGAGTTTTCACCCATATTCGGCGCTGCTGACAAGCTGCAAGACCGGATATCCAGCCTTTACATTCAACGAATGTCGACTGCCTACGAGTGCCAGAACTGTGGGCGCCTTTGGGTGCAAAAAGATAACAGTGAACGATTTGTTTCCTATGTCCCAGAGGAAGGCGCATATGGCGCGATCCTGGCAGTGGCATCAGGAGTACCTGAAAATCTGGATTAGGCATGCGCGATTGGTCGGAAGCTGAGATTGCAATCGGTAGCAATCGACCCATACCAGACACTCAGCTTGCCTCTAGTCTCGACTATCCCTAGGGTGTTGCTCGTCACAAGATCGCGTTGGGCAATCAGGTCGCTTTGATTACATGTGTCTTTGTACTAGAGCGTTTCCGCGCTTAATCGCACCAGTGAGAGCGGTTAGCCGTCCGTCTCGCTCGGGTCACAAGTCGGCGGCAAACGATCGACCCGCAAAGCATCAACGACCAGCGAAAACGCCTGGGAGGGTTGTCGGCGGCTGGGGTAGTACAGGTGAAAGCCGTCGAAGGGTTCACACCAGTCCTCCAGTACCCGAACTAGTCGCCCTTCGGTTAGATGCGGGGCAAACTCATCCTCGGGCAGATAGGCTATACCCAGCCCACTCACCGCAGCATCGGCGATATGGGTGGTGGAGTTGAATACCAACTGGCCGTCTACACGTACCTTAAGCTTCTTGCCCCGGCGTTCGAATTCCCATGCATCCACGCCGTCATAGGTGGGAAAACGGATATCGATACAGCGGTGTGCTACTAGATCGCGAGGGTGTTTCGGGGAGGGATTTTTCGCGAAATAGCTTGGCGCGGCCACTACGGCCATTCGTAACGGCGGGCCAATGGGCACGGCAATCATGTCTTGGGCCACCGTGTCGCTGAAGCGCACGCCGGCATCGAAGCGGTCGGCGACGATATCGCAAAAGCCATAGTTGATATCGAATTCCAGCTTGATATCCGGGTACATCTGCAGCAACGGCGCCAACTTGGGAAGCAGGGTTGTCTTGATGACGTTGTCGCCGCAGGTAATGCGTACCGTCCCGGCCGGCTTATCGCGCAGCTCGGTCAAAGCTTCCACTTCGGCCTCGATTTCATCGAAGCGATGGCCCACCGCTTCCAGCAATCGCTCGCCCGCCGCCGTTAACGATACGCTGCGCGTGGTGCGGGTAAGCAAGCGAATTTTCAGCCGCGCTTCCAGTGCCGAAACCACCTGACTCACTGCCGATTGCGTCACCCCAAGCTGTACCGCCGCGCGGGTAAAGCTGCCCTCCCGCGCCACGGTTACGAAAGCCAGCAGATCGTTGAAATTGGATTTGGCCATAGCGAGCATGCTCGATTGATTGATTAGGCATGGTTATATCCGCATTAAGCATTCATTAGCTAATCAAAGTCTCTTTACTGCGTAACACTAACCGGCATCCCACCCGATCGGCATGGAGAAGGTTGAGCCTTGCGCTAACTGCCTGCATCGCCTTTAGCCTTCCCTAATAAGGATGCCCCATGAAAAGACTTCTCGTAATGCTCGGGTTTCTACTCAGTTCATTCACCGCATTAGGAGCCGATATGTCCAACGGTGCAGATAATTTCTTTAAAAGTGACAAGGTGACCGTACAAAAGGTCAGCTTCAAAAATCAGTACCAGCTCAATGTCGTGGGCAATCTTTTCATCCCCAAAGGGCTGGACAGCGCCACCCGCAGCCCGGCAATTATCGTTGGCCACCCTATGGGCGCGGTGAAGGAGCAAAGCTCAAATCTATATGCGCAAAAATTGGCGGAACAGGGCTTCGTTACCCTGGCCCTGGATTTGTCGTTTTGGGGCGAAAGCGAAGGCCAACCCCGTAACGCGGTACTGCCAGACATGTACGCCGAGGACTTCAGTGCCGCCGTGGATTACCTTGGCACGCGGCCCTTTATCGACCGCCAGCGCATAGGCGTGCTGGGCATTTGTGGCAGCGGCAGCTTTGTAATCAGTGCAGCCAAGATAGATCCGCGCATGAAAGCCATCGCCACTGTCAGCATGTATGACATGGGCGCCGCCAATCGAAACGGGCTTAAGCATTCGCAAACCCTTGAGGTGCGTAAGCAAGTTATCGCGGCGGCGGCCGAGCAGCGTTATGTGGAATTTACGGGCGGCAAGATCGAATACACCGGCGGCACGGTGCAAGCGCTGAATGCTGACACCCACCCCATCCAGCGCGAGTTTTTTGACTTCTACCGCACCCCGCGTGGCGAATTCACCCCGGCCAGTTCCACGCCGCAACAGACCACTCGGCCGACGCTGAGTAGCAATACCAAATTCATGAATTTCTACCCATTCGTCGATATCGAGAGCATTTCGCCTCGCCCGATGTTGTTTATTGCAGGTGAAAACGCCCACTCCCGCGAGTTCAGCGAAGAGGCTTTTCGCCTGGCAGGCGAACCTAAAGAGCTGGTCATTGTGCCCAACGCAGGCCATGTCGATCTGTACGACCGCGTCGACTTGATTCCTTTCACCAAGCTGACCCATTTCTTTCAGGACCACCTGAAATGACCGCTGAAGTCCATCTGAACGCCACCGTCTTGAGCGAGACATTTACGCGTACCGGTCATTGGGGAGGTGTCTATGCAATGACGCTGTGCGTATTCGCGCTGATCGCTTCGGAGTTCATGCCCGTTAGCCTGCTGACACCATTGGCAAACGACCTGCAGGTCAGCCAGGGCTTGGCCGGGCAGGGCCTTGCCATCTCTGGCGCGTTTGCGGTGTTGGCCAGCCTGTCGATCAGTTGGATCGCCGGCACGCTGAACAGAAAAACCCTACTGCTGGCTCTGACCGGTTTGATGGCTGTATCGGGCGCCATTGTGGCGCTTGCCCCGAACTACCTGATCTACATGGTTGGGCGAGCCCTGATCGGCGTCGTGATTGGCGGATTTTGGTCGATGTCGGCAGCCACTGCGATGCGTCTGGTGCCGGCTGCACAGGTGCCCAAGGCGCTGGCTGTTTTCAACAGCGGCAACGCCTTGGCTACGGTAGTGGCAGCGCCACTGGGCAGTTATTTGGGCTCGGTTGTGGGTTGGCGTGGTGCGTTTTTGTGCCTGGTTCCGGTGGCGCTAATTGCGCTGGTTTGGCAGTGGATAAGCCTGCCAAGCATGGCAGCGCAGAAGCGCTCGCCGGGTGCAGGCAATGTTTTCAAACTGCTGAAAAATCGCAAGGTGGCGCTGGGCATGGCGGCCGCCGGCTTGTTTTTTATGGGCCAATTTACGCTGTTCACCTACCTGCGCCCGTTTCTGGAAACAGTCACCCAGGTCAACGTGCCGATTCTTTCTCTGCTGCTATTGGTGATAGGCGTCGCTGGCTTTTGCGGAACAGCGCTGATCGGATCAGTGCTCAAGCGCAGCCTGTACGGCACCTTAAGTACCATCTCGCTGCTGATGGCGGTTATTGCTGTCGCGCTGATTCCTGCGGGCACTTGGCTTATCGCGGTAGCGGTATTGCTCGGCCTATGGGGCTTTATTGCGACAGCAGCGCCCGTGGGCTGGTGGAGCTGGATTGCGCACGCCTTGCCTGATCACGCCGAGGCGGGCGGCGGCCTGATGGTGGCGATTGTCCAATTGGCTATTGCCGTGGGCTCCACAGTCGGCGGTGTACTTTTTGACGCTCTCGGCTACCAGAGCACCTTTATCGCCAGCGCCACGATGCTGATGCTTGCCGCCTTGTTGACCTTTCTAACCTCTCGTTCGCCGGTGCCGCACACCCGGTGAATCCTCTATTCCAAGGAGCAAGGCCATGTTTTTCGATTATGTCCCTGGATGGAAGGGCCTCTGGTTCGCGGCCTTGATGCCATTTGCCCTATCGGCATTGCCCCTCGCAGCCGCGACAGATATCGCCGGCCCATCAACAGGGATGGAGAACTACACGATGTGGATGACCATAGGCCAACAGCGCTTCGCCATTACCCTTGAGGACAACCGGAGCACTCGGGAGCTTGCCGCCCGTTTGCCGCTCACCCTGGACATGAGCGATCTGAACGACAACGAAAAGCACGTCACCTTGCAGCGCCCGTTACCCACTCAAACTTATCGGCCTGGAACAATCCACAACGGTGATTTCCTCCTGTACGGCCCTGACACGTTAGTGGTCTTTTATAAATCCTTCAGTTCGTCTTACAGCTATACCCGTCTCGGTCGCATCGACAACCCAGCGGGCCTCTCGCAGGCTCTGGGTCGGCATGATGTTCGGGTGACGTTTTCAGCGGATTAGTTTCAGTCATCTTCCGCCCGGCCAGCTATGTCACGTGGTGCGCACCCCCTCTCGCACGTTGATCCAGGAGCTTCTTATGCCGTCCAAGCACACTAATTCAACCTTGGCCGCATTGGCGCTGCTCACCGCCAACTGCATCGAACCAACCTTCGCGGCCGAGCTGAGCCCTGCCAGCCAGAAAATCACACGTGCGGGTGAGCAGGCTTCGATGACAGGGCCTGCCGATTATTTCACTGGTCATGTGCGGATCGATCCATTGACGACTGCAACGGCCGAACTCAACACCTCAACGCTCTACGTCACCTTTGAACCTGGCGCTCGTTCGGCCTGGCACACGCATCCTGCAGGACAATATCTTGTCGTGACAGCGGGGGGCGGACGTACTCAGGAATGGGGAAAGGCAGTGCAGGAACTACGTCCCGGTGATGTGGTGTTTTGCCCGCCGGGGGTAAAGCACTGGCATGGCGCCGCGCCATCGACTGCCATGACGCACATAGCTATCACTGGCATGAAGAACGGCAACAACGTCCGTTGGATGGAGAAGGTCAGTGATGAACAGTACCCAACCAAGTAAATATCACTATGCCCGCTTAGGGCCGTTAGCCGGCCTGGTAGTGCTGGCCAGTGTTTTAGGTGCTCACGTATCGAGTGCCAGTACCACACACATTTCGGAGACGCAGACGGTGACTGAGCAAACCCTGACTGCAAAACAACTGGCTGTCGCCCCTATCGGCGCCACCATGGCCACCGGCGATATGCCCCGTTTGCGTGATGCGCTCAATCGCGGTCTCGATGCCGGTCTGACGATTAGTGAGAGCAAGGAAATCCTGGTTCAGCTCTATGCGTACGCCGGGTTCCCGCGCAGCCTCAATTCACTGTCGCAGCTGATGAGCGTTTTGCAAGAGCGCGAAGCAGGCGGAGTTCAAGACGAGCCGGGACGCGAACCAGGCCCCGTGCCGTCGGGGCACGCTTTGCTCGACCTGGGCACCGACAATCAAACCCGTCTGGTGGGTGCACCGGTCTCAGGACCGTTGTTTGAGTTCGCCCCTGCGATTGACCAGTTTCTGAAGGTTCACCTGTTCGGCGATATCTTCGCTCGAGACAACCTCGATTGGGCTACTCGCGAACTGGCCACTGTTGGGGCACTTGCCGCGATGCCAGGGTTAGCGTCGCAGTTGGCGTCGCACCTGAAGATCAGCATGAATGTTGGCCTCACGGCGCAGCAGTTGAACCAAGTGGCTAGCGACCTCAAACGCCACGGTGACCAAGAGGCGGCTGAGCGCATTGTTGTGACCTTGGAAAAAATCAGGGGCTGACGACGCCACCGATGGCGACAAGATATTGATGAGCTCAGCTAATAACGGCTATCGGAATCCGCGGATTCTGAATTTGCGGGCGAATGCTAAGTTCCTGAGGCACTGAGAACACCCTCCGAATACCTTCATCCAAAAGACTAACCCTCATGAAAGCAGGTGAGCCATGGAACTGCGAATAAACCAAAAAACCTACCAGGTCGATGCCGAGGCGGATACGCCGCTGCTATGGGTTATCCGCGATGACCTAGGGCTGACCGGTACCAAGTACGGCTGCGGTCTAGCGCAATGTGGCGCGTGCTCGGTACTGGTGGACGGCAACGTTGTACGCTCGTGCGTTACTCCGGTAGCCGGGGTGGTGGGCCGAGAGATCACCACGATCGAGGCGATAGAAACCGACGATATCGGAAAGCGTGTGGTCGCTGCGTGGGTTGAGCATCAGGTCGCCCAGTGCGGCTATTGCCAGTCTGGCCAGGTCATGGCCGCGACAGCCCTGCTCAAGCGCAACCCCAAGCCCAGTGATGTGCAGATCGCGGCGGCGATGGTCAATCTGTGTCGCTGCGGCACCTACAACGCCATCAATTCTGCCGTCCACGAGCTGGCAACCGACGTTGCAATCGTTGCGGCGCCAGCCGGGGAGACGACCTGATGAATAAGCATGGTGATACCGGCCTTGGTGAGCCGATCAATCTATCGCGACGTCGCTTTCTCGTGGCCTCTGCTGGCACGGCTGTTGGCGCGTTGGTGCTCGGTTTTGGCGTGCCGCTGGGTTCTGCACGTATGCAGGCGATGGCGGCCGAGCGCCAAGCGGCAGGCACCCAAGTTAGCGCTTTTCTTGAGATCCGCCCGGATAACACTATCCGACTGCTATGCCCCTTTATTGAGGGCGGTCAGGGCACCTATACCGCCATGGCACAAATAGTCGGCGAGGAACTGGATGCCGATCCATCGACCTTTGTAGTCGAAAGCGCGCCGCCCGGCGAAGCGTATGTGGTGATGGAAAATGGATTGCGCATTACCGGCGGTAGCATGTCGGTGCGCATGAGTTACCCGACCATGCGCCGGCTGGGAGCCCTTGCCCGCGCGATGTTGCTGCAGGCCGCAAGCGCACGTCTGAATGTGCCGGTGACTGAACTGACCACCGAGCCTGGCCACGTTTTGCATGTGGCTTCTGGACGTTTGCTGAGCTACGGCGAGCTGGCCAGCCTTGCGTTAGACCTGGCAGTGCCCGCTGTCGAGAGCGTCACGCTGCGCGACCCCAGCCAGTTTCGCTGGATCGGTAAGCCTGTACGCCGTCTGGACAGCTACGACAAGTCCACCGGCAAAGCGCTGTACACCATCGACATGCAGGTGGACGGCATGCTCCACGCCGCCGTGCAACATGCGCCACGCCTGGGCATGACGGTGGGCGAGTTGCGCAACGAAGCGCAGGTTAAGGCGATGAAGGGGGTGCATTCGGTGCATAGCTTGTCCGGCGCCGTGGCAGTCGTCGCCGAGCGCTGGTGGCACGCCAAACGTGCCGTCGAAGCCATACAGGTGCAATGGCAGGAGCCCGCTACCGATTCGCCTTTGCGGGTGATGCCCGCCGACTTCTCCACGGTGGCGTTCCGTGAGCGTCTGGCCAATGAGCCCGGGCCGGGGCGTGATGCCGAGGTGGAAGGCGACTTCTCCGGCACGCTAGCAAAGGCGCCTACGCACGTTGAAGCCAGCTACCACAACCAATACGTCAATCACGCGCAACTCGAACCCCCTTCAGCATTGGCCCGCTTTCATTCCGATGGTTCGCTGGAAATCTGGTTGCCCAATCAGGCTCAGGACTTTTTCTTGGCGGACATTGCGAAACGTACCGGCTTGGACCCTTCTAATATCACGCTACATACGCCGTTGCTCGGCGGCTTTTTCGGGCGGCACTTCCTGTACGAAACCGCCAACCCATACCCGCAGGCCATCGAATTGGCGAAGGCAGTCGGGCGCCCGATCAAGCTGATTTGGAGCCGAGAGGAAGAGTTTCTGCGCGACGTGCTGCGCCCTATGGCCGTCGTTAAGTTTCGCGCAGCGCTGGATGAAAAGGGCTTCCCCATCGCACTCGAGGCGGTGAGCGCCACCGAGGGGCCGACCGAGGGTCTTGCCGGCAAGCAAGGTGCAAAGCTCGACCCGTCGGCCGTTGAAGGCTTGACCGACAAGGCGTACGCGATTCCCAATCGGCGCATTGCCCAAATCTACGTCAAGGGCCCTGTCATGCTTGGCTACTGGCGCTCGGTGGGCAATTCGCTCAATGACTTCTTTTACGAGGCGTTTCTGGACGAACTGGCCGACAAGGGTGGCCATGACCCCTTTGAGCTTCGTCTGCACTTGTTGCAAGGCAACGCGCGGTTGACCCATCTGCTGCAGTCCGTCGCTGAAATGTCCGGTGGCTGGAAACGTGGGCCGTTCACCGCTGAAGATGGTTCACGACGCGCGCGGGGTGTGGCCATGGCCTCGCCCTTTGGTACGGAAACAGCGGTGGTCGCCGAGGTGTCGATTGAAAATGGCCAGATCAAGGTTCACGACATTTGGCAGGCGATAGATCCCGGTAGCATCGTCAACCCCGCCATTGTCGAAGCGCAGGTCAATGGCGCAGTGGCCCTTGGCCTGTCCCAGGCGTTGGTAGAAGAAGCGGTGTACGTCGACGGCAAACCGCGCGCACGTAACTATGATCTCTACCCGATCTTGCCGCCCGCCCGCATGGCAAGGGTGCACGTTAAAGTAATCGAGAGCGGCGCCAAAATGGGCGGCATCGGTGAGCCACCGCTGCCAGCTGTGGCGCCGGCAGTGGCCAATGCCGTGGCCAGGCTTACCGGCCAGCGCCTTCGCAGCATGCCGTTCTCCAGCTACACCTTTAGCCAATCAGCCTGACGGGAGACGTGTCCATGAGCAGACGGCATTACAAAAAAGTTGCCGGCACACTGGCATTGGTCGGTCTCGTCGCGTTGGTCCTGCTGGTTTGGTATGGCACCCGGATGCCGGCGTCGGCGCTCGACGCCGCAGGCAGTGTTGCCACAGGCGACGCGGCACTGGTGCAGCGCGGCGAGTATGTGGCCCGGTCTAGCGACTGCGTGGCTTGCCACAGCTTGCCGGAGGGTCCCCCATTCGCCGGAGGCCTGGCGATGGCTACGCCACTGGGGACCATTTACGCGACCAACATTACCCCCGACCGCGCGGCAGGTATCGGTCACTACAGCCTGGCTGACTTCGACCGTGCCGTTCGCCAAGGTGTTGCCCCTGAAGGGCGCCGGCTTTACCCCGCGATGCCTTACCCCTCGTACGCCAAGCTGACAGACGAGGATGTGCGGGCCTTGTACGCCTTCTTCATGCACGGCGTCAGCCCGGCAGCAAAACCCAACAAACCGAGCGAAATTCCCTGGCCGCTGAACATGCGCTGGCCCATCTCGCTGTGGAATAGCTTGTTCACTGAGGCTGCAACCTTCGTTGAACAATCCGCCAGAGACGCTCAGTGGAATCGCGGCGCGTACTTGGTCCAGGGCGCAGGCCACTGCGGCAGTTGCCATACGCCACGCGGCCCGGCTTTCAATGAAAAAGCGTTGAGTGATGCCGGTGACCAGTTCCTGGCCGGCGCACTGCTGGATGGCTGGTACGCCCCCAGCTTGCGCAACGACCCCAACACGGGGCTGGGGCGCTGGAGCGAAGCGGATATCGCGCAGTTCCTGAAAACCGGGCGCAATGAGCATGCGGTGGTTTTTGGTTCGATGACCGAGGCGTTCAATAATTCCACGCAATTCTTGAACGACGACGACCTAGCGGCTATCGCTCACTACCTCAAGTCCTTGCCGGGTGATCCACAGCGCGATGGCGCGCCATGGCAATACGAGGCGGCAGCTGCTTCGGAATTCGTCAGCGCCGGGGGACACCTTTACGAGACGCGCTGTGCCTCCTGTCATGGGCAGGATGGGAAGGGACAGGCGCCATGGATGCCGCCTCTGGCCGGGGCCACTTCAGCACTGACGTTGGCACCTGACTCAGCCATCAATATCAGCCTCAACGGATCAATGCGTGTGGTCACGGCCGGGGTTCCAGATGCGTACCGGATGCCTGCCTTTCGCGGACAACTCTCGGACGTAGAGATCGCGCAGGTGTTGTCTTTTGTCCGCACGACCTGGGGCAATCGGGGGGGCGAGGTTGATGCGCAGGCGGTCTCCCGACTGCGCGCGCATACCGACCCGGCCAGCGCCACGCCAATTATCTTGCACATGCGCTGACCCTGCGGAGGCTTGATGGAAAGCATTGACCTGCTAGTACTGCGTACCGCCCGCGATTGGCTTGCTGCGGGCGACCGCGTGCTGCTGGTAAGCGTGGCACGAACCTGGGGCTCATCACCACGGCCGGTTGGCTCGATGATGGCGCTGCGCAACGATGGGCGTGTAGTGGGCAGCGTCTCCGGCGGCTGCATCGAAGACGACCTTATCCACCGATACACCACAGCTTACGGCGCAGCAGGCTTACCGGAGCGGTTGCCCGATGTGGTTCGCTATGGCGTGAGCGCCGACGAGGCGCACCGTTTCGGCTTGCCTTGCGGAGGCACGCTCGAATTGGTTCTGGAATTCATGCCAGCCGTCGAGGCCATTGAGCAACTGCTAGCACTTCTCGACGCGAGGCAACTGGTGCGGCGCCAACTTGATCTGCGAACTGGAAAAGTAGATCTGCACAGCACAGCGACGCCCGATCAATTCACCTTTGATGGCCTACACATGAGCAACACACTTGGTCCAGGCTATCGGATGCTGCTGATCGGCGCGGGGGCGTTAGCTGAGTACGTTGCCGTGATGGCCCAGTTCAATGGCTTTCAGGTGACCATCTGCGATCCCCGGCCCCAATACATAGAAATGTGGAATGTTCAGGGCATCACTCGAATCCAGGACATGCCAGACGACGTGGTCAGAGCCTTTGCCCCCGACTTACGCACCTGCATCATCGCCCTTAGTCATGATCCAAAGCTTGACGACCTGGCATTGCTGGAGGCCCTGCAAGGTCCAGCCTTCTACATCGGCGCCATCGGCTCGCGACGCAACAGCCAGAACCGACGGAGTCGTTTGATCGAGCATTTTGGTGAGACCGAGGGATCGCTGAAACGTTTGAATGGACCGATCGGCATATACATCGGAAGCAAGACGCCGCCGGAGATCGCCGTCAGTGTGATGGCCGAAGTGCTAGCCGCCAAAAACGCAGTAACACTCCCAAGCGAATTCTCTATTTCCAAGGCCAAGGAAATCAGAGAGGTGGAGAGATGTACATAAGCCCGTGACGTTGCATGCCACTTGTCGCTTGAGTGCAGTGCATCAAGTGTCCCCACACTAACCGCCGAGCGAAATCTGTTTTCAGTGCAAAAAGGGAGGCTCCAGTTTGGGCCGCCCATGCTCAGCCATGTACAAAGTTGAAGGGGCTCGGAAAACTCGTATGTGTGCTGGTGGTTGGAGCGACAGTATCCGTATTAACTGGAACAGTGCTGACTGAGGGCGGAGAGTATTTGGGGTAAGAAATTCACGAGTATTGCGAATCATGGAGATGACACGCACTTTATTTACCTGGGCATGGGGGGCAGTAATTTTAATCGGCGTGATAGATGCCGCCATGATTGTCTACGTGGCTAACAAAAGACTCGCCCCCCCCCCGGAAGAACACTTTAAACGGTGGCTCTCCATATCCATGGATCACCCGATTTTAGAGAAGAGGTTTCACGCAAAAGTTGTTGAGCTCGCCACCATCAGCGTTTTGATTTCATCCAAGAAAAATCAGAGCATCGACCCTTCTTTAAAAGAAGGAAAGCATTCGGAGTATTTGCCTGAAACCAGCAAGTTGTACCTACTGATTCCCTGCTCGCGATCACAATCTGTCGGCCAACATTCGCCTGACTGACACACCGCAGTCGCGAGCAAGCCCGCTCCCACCGGGGGATTTGGATTTCAGGCCGCAGGGTCGAGGTTGTCGAGGGCTTGGTTGACGGTCAGTTCGCCGAGCATCACGACCTGCTGGATGCCCAGCAAGGTGTGGCGCTAGGGCGCGTCCAGCAAACCGGCGAAATCACTGAGCCTCACGCAAGGTTGTGTAGCCTGGGTCCGCGTCCGGGAATGTCGCTTGAACATTGCCGTTCAAGACCTGGCTCCTGCACGGGGTTTATTGGGGATACCAGACAAGTCTTTCGGCGGCCGGATTGCTTTCTTCCACGGCAAATCCCAGTGCCAGATAGTGCCGGCGTGCCTGGGGATTGCTGCGCCAGACCACCGTCGCCACCGGGCAGCGAATCTGCTGCGCGGCTTTCTGCACGCCTTGCAGCACGGCGCGGCCAAAACCCTGGCCACGCGCCGGCGGGATGAACGCCAGATACAACACGCGAATTTCGTTGGCGCCGAAATCGGTGCTCAAGGCACCGATGGCCGTGCCGAGTTTTTCCACCACGTAGTGCATGGCGTTGGGGTAGTTATCCCCCATGCCCTGCTCCTGCACCTGAAACTGCTGGGCGGCCAGTTGCTGCACCTGTTCCGGCTCGCCGTCGATCCACTGCAGATCCGGCCGCGCCGTTTGATACAGGCTTTGCAGAAATGGCCCGTCGGTTGCCCGCGAAGGCCGCACCACCAATCCCTCTGCTGCCACTGCTGTGTTATCCGTCATCGCCGCTCTCCGTTAAAAACCGCTTTCCCTGACCCCCAGCGCCGCCATCCGTCGCCATGCCACACCCAGCAACGACTCGCCGCGCCCCTGCAACACGACCACGCCGCGCAACGGTTGCGGCGGCGTCGGCGCGCTATCGAGCACACTCAAGCGCGCGCCATATTGCGCCTGCACCGGTTCAGCCCGTTGCTGTTGATCGCGGCGTACAGCAATCGGCCCGTGGTGATCGGACGTCAGCGCTTCCTGATCGACGTAGGCCACGCCGTTGGTGTCGATTTCATCCAGTTGCACCGCGAGCGCCGGGTGCATCGGGTCGTCGGCGATGAACCGGCCGCTGGCGCCGGGTTTGACCCGCCACAACTGCGCTTCGGCCAGATAACCGCGCAGGCGTGTGCCGTCCTCGACGACCCGGGCCAGTGCATCCTTGCTCGAAATCCAGCGCCCGACGCTCAGGTTCGGCAGCAAATCACGCACATATCCGGCGTGCGGGGCGCGCAGCAACAGGCGTTCACGTCGGGCGGTGAGCCCGCGGTATTCGGCCACTGCTTCGGCCAGTTTTTGTTCAACGACACCGGCGTCCGCCGCTGTTTCACTGCGGCCGGCCTGCCGGCGCATCAGCAACTGCTGGATCTGGATTTCCCGCCGCACGATGGCGCGCTTCGAATCGAGATCCGGGGATTCCAGCTCGATCAACACATCCCCTTGGGCCACCTTCTGACCGTCCTGCACTTTCACCGCTTTGACCCGCGCCGCGGTGGGTGCATACAGAGCGCTTGCACGTCCGGCCTGCAACATCGTCGGCAGTTCCACAGCGCTGCGCCAAGGCACCACCAGCACCAGCAACAACCCCAGCAATGCCAGACTGAAAAGCAACACGCGCGGGCCATGCGCCTGCTCGCGGCGGCTCCACCACTGGCGCCACTCACGCATGATCGGCAGAAAGATGAACCACACCAGTTCCACCAGCATCAGGAAGATCCCCAACACCTTGAAGAACAGGTGATAGACCGCCAACGCGATCCCGAAAAACAACGCCGCACGCCATAACCACGAGCCATACCCCCAGATCAGCAAACGCCGTTGCATTTTCGGCGACCAAGGCTCCGGCGCGGGTGCGCCATAACCGAACAAAAACTCGCGCAAGCGCCAGCGACACAAGGCAAACGCCCGGCCCTGAAGGTTGTCGACCTGCCACAAATCGCTGATCAGAAAGTAGCCGTCAAAACGCATGAAGGGATTGAGATTGACCACCAGCGTGGTGATCCAGGTGGCGCTGGCGAGCATGAACGCCGCCGTGCGTCCCGGGCCATCAGGCAAGAACGACCACGCCAGCAGCGCGATGCACGCCAACAGCAACTCAGCCATCACGCCACCGGCGCCAATCAACAACCGTGCGCGACGATCATTGACGCGCCAGGCATCGCTGACATCGGTGTAGAACATCGGCAGCAGCACCATGAACGCCACGCCCATGCTCTGCACCCGACACCCGGCGCGCTTGGCCATGAACGCGTGGCCGAACTCGTGACACAGCTTGGCAAAAAACAGCGCCACGCCGAACGCCAATGCGCCGCCGAGGCTGAACAGGTGCGGAAAGGTGCCGACAAACCGCTGCCAGTCCCGCGAGACCAGAAACACCCCAAGCGCCAACGTCGCCGGCAAACCGTAGCGCAACACACGTGGGCCGAAGCGTTCCAGCCACGGCCAGGCGCGATTGAGAAAGGCGTCAGGACGCCACAGCGGTATACGGAAAAACAGGTACTGATGCAGAAGGATTTGCCACAGGCTCTGTTTCTGCGCCAGGGCCTTGAGCCGGTAACTGGCGCGCTGTTGATCGTCGAGGGCACTGATCAAATCGTGCCCACGGAGAAACTCCAGCAATTGCTCAAGCTCGGTGCCGTCCAGCGGCAGGCCCGGCTCACGATTGGCCGCACGCAGGACCTGATCGGCATCGCCCAGCGACCAGTGGCGCAACAGGCGCATCGCCGCCGCGCCCAGTTTGAAATAACGCCCGCGCACCGGGTCGGCCAGGGTCCAGCGTGGCGAGCCGTCCAATGCTGGCGCTGCGGGCGACAGTTGCAGGTCGGCACGCAGGCTCGGCAGGTTCATTTACAGGCCCACGCTCTGGCGCAGACCGGCCAATGGGCGACGCAACAGGTACAGCGCCAGCGGCGCACGGTCACCGAATATTTTCGCCGTACCGCGCAGGCCGATGCGCGGCGGTGCATCGACGAAATTGGCGTCGAGCCGATACGCCAGTTGCCCGCCAGCGGTCGGTTGTGCCTCGTAGGCCGAGCGCTCCAGCGTCGCGTGGTGGCGCTTCAAGGGATCGCTGTCGAGAAACAACGCGATCTCGGCACCGGGCGCTAACGATATCGCGTCGCCCACCGCCAGTTCGATACGCAGTTCGGCCTGGTTCGGGTCGGCAATTTCCATCAGCCGTTCACCGGTCTGCACGGGTTTGCCGGTCAAGCGTTCGGCATCGGCAAACACCGCGATACCATCGCGTTCGGCACGCACTTCGCTGCGGTTGAGCAACTCGCGGGCGTAGTCGCGTTCGGCGCGTTTTTGCTCGACGCGCGCGGCCAGCAAGTCGATCCGCGAGTTGGACTCGGCATCGGTGAACGAGCGTTGGGAATTGGATTTGAGTTCGGCCTCGGCCACATCCAATGCCCGTTCGGCCACATCGGCCTGAGCCGTGAGGGTGGTGTTTTCGAAGCGCAGCAACAGTTCGCCGGTTTTCACCGTTTGATTGGGTTTGACCAGAAACTCGGCGATCACCCCGTCCAGCGGCGCCGCCACCACACGGCCGCCCAGCGGCACCACTTCGGCCGGTGCCAGCACCGATTGACGCACCGGAATCAACAACCCGAGCAACAGCGCCGCGACCAGTGCCACCTGACGTTTACGCGTCCAGCGCAACCGCCAGGGTTTGCGTGGCTGCAGCGCCAGCCAGGCGTGGCTGTAGGTGTCGCCCAGTTGCGAGAGCAAAACTTGTTCGGAAGGATTCCACGGCACATCGCGGGCCAGCCACAAACCGCCGAACACCTGTCCATCCCGATCAATCAACGGCAGCCAGAACACTTGTGCGGCGGACAAACTGCGCCAATCGGCCTGGATCGATTCGCCGAGCGACTGCGGCGCAATCACCCGCGCCTGCTGCAGCACATCCTGCTTGAACAACTGCGCCACGGCTTGCTCGACAAACGCCACGAACGGCGCATTGGGCTCCACCGCGCTGACGCCGGTCACCGCTTGCACCTTGCCTGCGATCAACAACGCGGCATGGCGAAAACCGAACAGCGACTGGCCGTCATTGACCAGGCTGTAGGCCAGTTGGGACGCGTCGCGGGCCGTGCGGGTCTGGCGTTCGAGGTCGAGAAACCGCGCAAAGACCTGCTCGGCACCGCCGCTGACCGGGGCGTTCAATTGAGCTCCGCAAAATGCGCCGTACCGCTCATGCCGGCCAGCAAGCCTTTGGCTTCGGGGAGAGAGGCGACCAGCAACAAGGTCTGACTGCCCTCATCGATTCGCGCGCCGAGGCGTTTGACCGTGGCCTCGAGCGGTTGACCGGTTTCATCGGGAACAAAGGAAAACGTCTGGCCAGGCTTGAGTTTGGCCATCCAGCGCGACGGGACCAACAGATGGATTTCCAGTGTGCGGTTATCGACCACATCCAGCAGCGGCGCGCCGGCCGACACGCTCTCATAGCGCTTGACCTTGCGCTCCACCACTTGCCCGTCAAATGGCGCAATCACGCTGCAGCGTTTGACCTGCACCTGATAAACCTGAGATTGCGCCTGGGTTTCGCTGACCTTGGCCTGCGCCCGCGCCACTTCGAAACGCCCGACGGAATTGAGCGCGGCCAATTGTTTGTTGTGCGCCAATTCTTCACCGGCGCCACGGCTGGCCGCTTGCGCAGCATTGAGTTGCGCCTGATAGGCCGAGCAATCGAACCGGGCCAGCACGTCGCCCTTCTTGAACGACTCGCCCTCACTGAACGGCAACTCGACAATCCGCCCGGACAGCTCACTGGCCAGAATCGCCTGATCCCGAGCGCGAAGCACACCCCGCGCCTCACTGCTCGCGGTACCCGCCCCGGCCGCTGGGCTATCGAGCAGCGGATCGTCTAGCCCGGGCGTTTGCGCCTGAACGGCACACGTTACAAAGGTCAATCCAAAAACCCAACCACGAAAACGCTGCATAACCGCTACTCCCTGACGGATGTGCGGAGTCTACGACAGCGAGGGTTAGCGTCAAGCGAAAGGCCAGCATTGCGCCTTTGTCTTTGGTTTAAGCAGATCGCAAGTGCTCAGGTCAGCCCATCGAAAATATAACCCTGATGGAATATTTCATAGCGCCCATATTCGCCTCCCATGAAGTGAGATATCGAATACACCGACCAGTTCGGCGACTGGTGGGAAGACCTGACTGAAAACGAGCAGAGTTGTGTGGCTGCAAGCGTCAAACTGCTGGGTCAATTCGGACCGGGTTTACGCTTTCCGCACAGTAATGCGATCAACGGAGCGCGGCACGGCCATTTACGAGAACTGCGAGTTCAACATGCCGGACGGCCGTATCGCATTCTTGATGCGTTTGATCCAAGACGTTGCGCAGTACTATTGATCGGTGGAGACAAAACCGGTCAGGACCGCTGGCATGAAGTCAATGTCCCGCTCGCCGATCAACCGATCGGCTGTACGCTGAGCATCTAGAAACATTGCGCAACTATATCCATGCGATGGGCGGCGAACTTGAAATCATCGCAACGTTTCCCGAAGGGCAAATCAACATCGAAAATTTCGCAGGTTGAGCACCCGAAGTCCGCTTCAACCTGTGACACCTTCTGCTGACGATCTACTCGGCAGCCTGCACATCACATCGAATTCGTCGATTTGATCCTTTTTTGCGACATCCTCAGCGTTGCGCCATCTTGTCGACCGGATACACCGACTCCCATCCCCCACCCAACGCCCGGTACAACCCGACCATCGCCAGCGACACCGCGGTCGAACTCTCCACCCACTGCTCCTGAGTCGCGAGCAACGCGCTCTGCACGGTAAGGACGTTGACGAAGTCGACCACGCCTTCGACGTATTGCCGTTGTGCGGTGCGCAGGGCGATCTGGTTCTGGCGCACGGCTTCGGCGAGGCGGCCTGCGCGGCGCTGGCTGGCGTTATAGGCGGTCAGTTCCAGCAACAGGCTGATCGCGTTGATCAGTTGCGATTGGCGCTGCTCCAGTGCCGGCAGCCGCGATTCGATGGCCGCGACTTGTGCGGCGGCTTCGGCGACTTCCAGATTGGCGTCGGCGGCTTCGGTTTCCCGGCGCACGCGGCCCCAGACATCCAGTTCCCATGAGGCGGATAAACCGGCGTCCCACAGGTTGAAGGCCGAATCGCCGTTATGTCCGGATGGGTCGCTCAGGCCCTTGGCACTGTTGCGTTCGCGCCCATAGCCAGCGGTGGCGGCGGTATTGGGGTAGCGGTCGGCGCCGATCACCCGGCGTGCGGCGCGACTTTGATGCAGCCGGCTGCTGGCCAGTTGCAGGTCGAGGTTACTGTGCACGGCGCGCTGGGTCAGGGCCAAGAGTTGCGGGTCGTGGAAGACTTCCCACCAGCGTTCGTTCAGGGGTTCGCTGACCGCTTGGCCGGGGGCTGATTTGGCGGGTTTGGCCCAATCGGCGATCTGCGTGGCTACCGGCTTTTGGAAGTCAGGGCCCACGGTGCAGGCGGTAAGGCCAGCGGCAATTACGACGGTGGATATCAGGCGCTGCAACTGGCCTCTTCGCGAGCAAGCCCGCTCCCACACTGGAATGCATTTCAATGTGGGAGCGGGCTTGCCCGCGATGAGGCCACTGAAGATCTAGCGCTCGTGCAACGCCTCAGCACGCGCCCGAATGATCGGTTTGAGCAGATAGCTCAACACCGACTTCTTGCCGGTGATGATATCCACCGACGCCACCATTCCGGGGATGATCAGCAACGGCTTCTCATCGGTGCCCAAGTGGCTGCGATCGGTGCGCAACTTGATCACGTAATACGTGGTTTTCTTGTCTTCGTCGGTAATGGTGTCTGCGCCAATCTGCTCAAGCTTGGCTTTGAGCCCACCATAAATGGTGTAGTCATACGCGGTGAATTTCACCGTCGCTTCCTGCCCTGGATGCAGGAACGCGATGTCTTGCGGGCGGATCTTGGCTTCGACCAGCAACGTGTCGTCCAACGGTACGATTTCCACCATGTCGCTGCCCGGCTGGATCACGCCGCCGATGGTGTTGACCAGTAACTTGTTGACGATGCCGCGCACCGGCGACGTGACCAGTGTCCGGCTGACGCGGTCTTCCAGCGCCTTGCCGGTGGCCTTGGCCTTGTTCAGGTCAGTGCGCGCTTCGTTGAGTTGAGTGAGCGCTTCGCTGCGGAACTTGCCGCGCGTCTCGTCGATCTTGCGCTGCACTTCCTTGATCGCCGATTCGGCGCGCGGGATCGCCAGCGTAGTGGCATCGAGCTGACCACGAGTTTCGACTTCGGCACGCTTGAGCCGCAGCACTTCAACCGGGGAAACCGCGCCCTGCGCCACCAGCGGCTCGGACATGTTGATTTCCTGACGCTGCAAACCGAGTTGCTGGCGGTACTGCGCCTGCTTGGAGGTGAACTCGCGCAGCTCTTGCTGACGCTGGATCAACTGCTCCTGCAAACCGCCGATCTCGTCGTGCAGCTGCTGGCGACGGCTGATGTACAGCGATTCTTCGCTTTTGGCCTGGCCCGGAACAGCTTTGAGCACGTCCTCGGGGAAGTTCAGCGGTCGGTCATCGACCTCGGCACTCAGACGCTCGACCCGCAGCACCATCGACAGCCTGTCGGCCTCGGTTTCGCCGACGTTGGAGGCAAATCGCGTGTCGTCCAGGCGAATCAGCGGCGCACCTGCCTCGACGATCTGGCCTTCCTTGACGTAGAGCTCAGTAACGATGCCGCCCTCAAGGTTCTGGATTTTCTGGATCTTCGAAGACGGAATAGCCTTGCCCTCGCCTTTGGTCACTTCGTCGATCACGGCGAAATTGGCCCAGAGCATGAGGAACACGAAAAAGCCGATGATCGCCCATATCGTCAGACGAACGACGCGCGGGGCGTCTTCGATCAGCGCTTTGTTGACCTCTGGCAGTGGCTGGCCCTGCAGCGAGGCAGAACCCTTGAAGTAGCGACGGATCGACTCCTTGATACCCGACTTAAGCAACACTGATCTGCCCCTTCTTCAACGCTTCCATCACGGCGGCTTTCGGGCCATCGGCGAGAATCTGTCCGCGGTCGACCACCAGCAGGCGATCCACCAGCGACAGCAGCGACGCCCGGTGCGTCACCAGCACCACGGTCTTGTTTTCGATCACCGCCGCGAGGCGTTGCTTGAGGCGTTCTTCGCCGGTGTTGTCCATGGCGCTGGTCGGTTCGTCCATCAGCAGAATCGGCGGATTGAGCAACAATGCCCGGGCCAGGGCGACATTCTGGCGCTGGCCGCCGGACAGGTTCTGCCCGCGCTCGCCCACTTGCAGCTCATAACCTTGCGGGTGCAAACGGGCGAATTCGTGGACGCCGGCCAGTTCGGCGGCCTGCAGGACGAGTTCGTCCTCTACATAACGCGCGCCGGATACCAGGTTGTCACGCAGGGTGCCGGCCAGCAGTTGAATGTCTTGCGGCACATAGCCGATGTTGTAGCGCAACTCGCTGACGTCGATCTGACGGATGTCCACACCGTCGACCAGCAACGCGCCGTCGTCCGGTTGATACAGGCCCACCAGCAGCTTGGCGAGGGAGCTTTTGCCAGAGCCGCTGCGACCGATGATGCCGATCTTCTCGCCGGGACGGATCACCAGGTTGATGTTCTTCAGCGCCGGGTTCTGTTGTTCCGGGTAGGTGAAGTTGAGCTGGCGGCATTCGATGGCACCTTGCAGAACCTTGCGGCTCAGCGGGCGCTCTTCGAAATTGCGTTCCTGCGGCAGCTCCATCATCTGGTCGACCGAGGTCATGGTCACTCGCGCTTGCTGGTAGCGCGTCAGCAGGCCGGACAGCGACGCCAGCGGGCTCAGTGCGCGACCGCTGAGCATGTAGCACGCAATCAGACCGCCCATGCTGAGGTTGCCGGCGATGATCTGGTACACGCCGAAGACGATCATGATCACCCCGGCCAGTTGCTGGATCAGCAGGGTGATGTTCATCGCCAGGCCGGAAAGCATTTTCACCCGCAGTTCGAGGCGGCTGAGGGTGCCAATGGTCTGTTCCCACTGGTATTGGCGTTCGCTTTCGGCGTTGTTGACCTTGACCGCGTCTAGGCCGGCGAGGGTTTCGATCAGGCTCGACTGACGCTCGGCGCCGAGGGCCATGGTGCGTTCCATGGTGGCCACCAGCGGCTTCTGCAACGCGTAGCCGATGGCCAGGGCAATCGGGAACGCCAGCACCGGAATCCACACCAGATGCCCGCCAAGAATGGCGATGACAATGAAGATCAGGATGGTGAACGGCAGATCGATCAGGCTGGTCAGGGTCAGCGAGGCCAGGAAGTCACGCAGGCTCTGAAACTCATGGATGTTCTGCGCGAAGCTGCCGACCCGCGCCGGCCGATGCTTCATGGCCATGCCGACGATGCGCTCGAACAGCGTCGCAGAGATGATCAGGTCGGTTTTCTTGCCGGCCAGATCCAGACACAGGCTGCGCAGGCTCTTGAGAATCAGATCGAACATGTAGGCGCCGGTGATACCCAGTGCGAGCACCCACAGGGTGGCCTCAGCCTGGTTCGGCACCACGCGGTCGTAGACGTTCATCACGAACAGCGGCGCGGCCATGGCGATGATATTGATCAGGAAACTGGCGGCAATGGCGTCGGCATACAGCCAGCGCGAACGCTTGAGGGTGTCACGGAACCACGAGCGTGCACGCGGGATCAGCGTGCCGTGGTTGACGTCGAATTTATGTTGGGGTTGGGCGAAGAAGACTTTGCCGGTGTAATCGTCGGCGAGCAGTTCACGACTGACCACGGACTCGCCACCATCGCTTTCGCTGAGCAGCACCCGCGCTTCATTTTCACCTTGCCAGCCGAGCATGACGGCACTGCGGCCATCCTTGAGCAACAACAACGCCGGCATGGCGATCGCCGGAATCTCTTCCAGTTTGCGCTGCAGCACTCGACCCTGCAGGCCGGCGCGAGCCGCCGCGCGAGGCAGCAACTCGACACTCAAACGTTGTTTGGGCAGCGGCAGGCCGGTGGTCAGCATCGCCGCGCTGGCAGGTTTCTGGTGCAGCATGCAAAGGGCGAGCAGACCATCCAGCAACGGATCGTCGTGCAACGCGCGTGGATCATGACTGAGATGAACTCGACTGACTTCTGATTCCACGCTCGACACTCTTTGACTGTTTAAAAGGGATAACTCAATTCATCCCAGGTAACTGCACCTTGGGCTTCACGTCGTTTTGCACAACGGATGCCAACGGTGCGACCACTCCCTGGCTTCTGAGCAACTCGCCCATGGTCGCCTTGATTCGGTATTGAGTAAATAACTGAATGTTTTTGATTTCAGCCAGACGCCGCGAAGCGGTGAACAACTCGTTTTCGCTGTCGAGCAAGTCAAGCAGCGTGCGCTCGCCGAGGCTGAACTGACGCTGGTAAGCGGTACGCACCGCCATGCTGTGATCGACGTACTGCTGAGCGATCGGCACCTGAGCATTGGCGTTGTTGAGGGCGTTCCAGGCCAGGCCCAGTTCTTCATTCAATTGACGCAAGGCGTTGTTGCGGATGTCCAGCGCCTGGTTCGACAGGTACGACTTGGATTCCAGGTCAGCCTTGTTGCTGCCACCCGAATACAGGTTGAAGCGCATGCGCAGCATGGCCTGCCATTCGTTGTTGTGACCGTTCTGGCCGTCGAGGTCGTTGTCGGCGGTGCGGCCCAACTCGGCGTCGAAGCGTGGGTAGAAGGTCGACTTGGCGGCTTCGTACTGTTTCTCGGCAGCCGCAATATCGGACTCGGCCGAGCGCAGGATCGGGCTGTTTTCCAGCATCTGCGTGCGGGCTTCATTGAGGTTGGCCGGCATCATCGCCATGAACGGCGCCGGACGCTCCAACTGATCGGGCATCTGGCCGACAGCGCTGAGGAAGTTGGTTTCAGAGTCGGCGAGGTTGGTTTGCTCGGTGATCAGGTTGTTGCGGGCCTGAGCCATCCGCGCCTCGGCTTGATCAAGATCGGCACCGCTGCCGACACCGCGCTGGGTGCGCAGTTGAATCTGGTCATAGATGCGCTGATGGCTCTTGAGGTTTTCCTCGGCCAGACGCACGAATTCGCGGCGGGTCAGCACGTCCAGATACACCTGGGCCACCGTCAGCGCGGTGCGCTCGGACGTGCCAAGCAACGAGTAGGCGCGCGAGTTGACGGTGGCTTGTTGACGCCCGACTTCGCTGGACGTCGCGAAACCGTCGAAGACCATTTGCGAGAGACGTAAACTTGACTCGCTGCGGTTCAGGGTTTCCCAGTGATTGCCACCACCGTTGGCTCGCGTGGTCACGCTGTCGGTGCCTTCACGACCATAACCGCCGAGCAGATCGACCTTCGGCAGGTATCCACCTTTGGCTGCCTTTAATTGATAATCCGCGGCCAAACGACTGTTGACCCCGGCCTGGATTTCCGGATGGACATCCAGCGCCTGTTGCATGGCTTGCGGTAGCGATTGTGCTTGTACGAACGATGCGGCGAGGGCGAACGGTAGGGCCTTGAGCAGATGCAAACGCATGATAAAGATTTCCCAGAACTTCTTGTCTTGAATCACAGCAAAACGTGGTGCTGCGTCGGATGATTGGCAACCGGAATGACCGTATGTCGGAAAGTTCAAAATAGGAACTGGATCACACGCTGAAGGACAGGTCGCCGCGGAAATATCAATGTGACATTAGTGGGGCGATTGTTTAGGATGGCACCCAGAAGGTCAATAGTTTGGCATAAAGTTAATCGCGAAAGAATATAGCCAAATTATTGACAAAATCATGCGTCAAACTTGTTTCGCAAATTTTTAAAGTACGTCCAGACTGAAATGGCGCAGACGCCATCAGGTCTATGGAAGTCAACTGAACGTGACACCCCGGAGAGTCTTCAATGAGCAGTGTTGTTGCCATCGTCAAAAGCATTGTCGGTCAGGTTTTCGTGGTGTCGCCGGAAGGCGTACGCCGCGTACTCGTTGAAGGCGACCGCCTGTTTGTCGGCGACCAGATCGACACCGGCCTCTCCGGCGCCGTGTCGCTTGAACTGGCTGATGGCCGCACCCTCGATCTGGGTCGCGACACGCAATGGAGCGCCAGCGCGCCCGACTCCAGCACTGACCTGGCCGAAGCCACCGCACAGGCCGCGCCGTCGGTAGAAGAACTGCAACAAGCCATCGCCGCCGGTGTCGACCCGACCACCGCGCTGGAAGCCACCGCAGCCGGCGCCACTGCCGCGGGTACGGGCGGTGCCGCCGGTGGTGGTCACAGCTTCGTGCTGCTTGATGCCACGGCCGGCAGCGTTGACCCGACCATTGGTTTCCCGACAGCGGGCATCGATTCGGCTGCGCAAGCGGCTCAGAACATCACCGGCGGCCAGACCACCGACACCACCAACAACGCTCTGCGTGAATCGACCCTGAGCCTCAGCGCCACGCCGACCATCACCGAAGCCGGCGGCGTGCTGGTGTACACCGCGACCCTGACTCAGGCGCCGCTGACGGACCTGACCATCACCCTGTCCAACGGCGCAGTGATCGTGATCCCGGCCGGCTCGACCACTGGCACCGTCAACGTGCCGCTGGCGCCGAACGACACCGTTTATAACGACCCGACCCAGATCGACGTGACCGTCACCGGCACCACTGGCGGTAACGGCATCACCGTGACCCCGCCGACCACCCCGGCCACCACCCAGGTCACCGACACCATCGACACCACCACCGTCACCCTGACGGCGGGATCGAGCGTCACCGAGGGCGGTCAGATCACCTACACCGCGACCCTGACCAATCCGGCGCAAACCCCGGTGACCGTCACCCTGTCGAACGGGTCGACCATCACCATTGGCGCGGGCCAGACGACCGGCACCGTCAACGTGCCGACCCCGGCCAACGACGTGTACAACAACGGCAGCACCGTCACCACGACCATCACCGGTGCCACGGGCGGCAACTTCGAAAACCTGGTGCCGAACCCGACACCGGCGGTGACCACCATCACCGATTCGATCGACACCACCGGCCTGACCCTGACCGCGACCGGTACCGTGGTCGAGGGTGGCCAGATCACCTACACCGCGACCCTGACCAACCCGGCGCAAACCCCGGTGACCGTCACCCTGTCGAACGGCTCGACCATCACCATTGGCGCGGGCCAGACGACCGGCACCGTCAACGTGCCGACCGCGCCAAACGACGTCTACAACAATGGCACCACCGTCAGCACCACAATTACCGGCGCTACCGGTGGCAACTTTGAAAACCTGGTGCCGAACACCACGCCAGCGACCACCACCGTCACCGATTCGATCGACACCACCAGCGTGAGCCTCACCGCGACCGGCACCGTCGTCGAGGGTGGCCAGATCACCTACACCGCGACCCTGACCAACCCGGCGCAAACCCCGGTGACCATCACCCTGTCGAACGGGTCGACCATCACCATTGAGGCCGGCAAAACGACCGGCACCGTAGACGTGCCGACCCCGCCAAACGACGTCTACAACAATGGCAGCACCGTCAGCACCACAATTACCGGCGCTACCGGTGGCAACTTTGAAAACCTGGTGCCGAACACCACGCCAGCGACTACCACCGTCACCGATTCGATCGACACCACCAGCGTGAGCCTCACCGCGACCGGCACCGTCGTCGAGGGTGGCCAGATCACCTACACCGCGACCCTGACCAACCCGGCGCAAACCCCGGTGACCGTCACCCTGTCGAACGGCTCGACCATCACCATTGAGGCCGGCAAAACGACCGGCACCGTAGACGTGCCGACCGCGCCAAACGACGTCTACAACAATGGCAGCACCGTCAGCACCACAATTACCGGCGCTACCGGTGGCAACTTTGAAAACCTGGTGCCGAACACCACGCCAGCGACCACCACCATTACCGACTCGATCGATACCACCAATCTGTCGCTGAGTGCCACTGGCTCGGTGGCCGAGGGTGGTTCGATCGTTTACACCGCGACCCTGACCAACGCTGCACAAACCCCGGTCACCGTGACCCTGAGCAACGGCTCGGTGATCACCATCGACGCGGGCAAAACCACGGGCACCGTGACCGTTCCGGCGCCAGCCGATGACGTCTATAAAGACGCCGGCAAAGTTGAAGCAACCATTTCGACTGCTACTGGTGGCAACTTCGAGAACCTGGTGCCGAGCACTGTCCCGGCCGTGACTGAAGTGACCGACACCATCGACACGTCGACCGTCAAACTGACGGCCGATGCTTCAGTGGCTGAAGGCGGCACCGTTACTTACACCGCCACTGTGGGTGCGCCGGTGACTGGTTCGCCAGTCGTGGTGACTCTGGCCAACGGTCAGAACATCACCATCGAAGTCGGCAAAACCACTGGCACCGTGACCACCACCGCGCCGAACGATGCGCTGGCCGGTAACGCACCGCTGACCAACTCGATCACGGGGGTTTCTGGCGGCAACTACGAAGACCTCGTAGCCGACAAGACCCCGGTTTCGACCACCGTCACCGACGTCGTCGACACCACCAATCTGACGCTGAGCGCCACCGACTCGGTCGCCGAGGGCGGTTCGATTGTCTATACCGCCACCCTGACCAACGCTGCTGGCTCGCCAGTGACTGTGACCCTGTCGAACGGCGCAGTGATCACCATCGAGGCTGGCAAAACCACCGGCACTGTGACTGTTCCAGCGCCTGCCGATGACGTTTACAAAGATGCCGGCAAAGTCGAAGCAACCATTTCGACTGCCACAGGCGGCAACTTCGAGAACCTGGTGCCGAGCACTGTTCCGGCCGTGACCAGCGTCACTGACACCATCGACACCACCACCGTCAAACTCACCGCCTCCGAGTCGGCGGCTGAAGGTGGCACCGTCACCTACACCGCGACCGTGGGCGCCCCGGTCACGGGTTCGCCAGTCGTGGTAACTCTGGCCAACGGCCAGAACATCACCATCGAAGTCGGCAAAACCACCGGCACCGTGACCACCATTGCGCCAAACGATGCGCTGACCGGTCATGCGCCACTGACCAATGCAATCACTGACGTAACCGGCGGCAACTACGAAAATCTCGTGGCCGACAAAACCCCGGTCAGCACCACGGTGACTGACACCATCGACACCACCAATCTGTCGCTGACTGCGACCGGCACGGTGGCCGAGGGCGGCTCAATCGTCTACACCGCCACCCTGACCAACGCCGCTGGCTCGCCAGTGACTGTGACCCTGTCGAACGGCGCAGTGATCACCATCGAAGCCGGCAAAACCACGGGCACCGTCACCGTTCCGGCTCCAGCCGATGACGTTTACAAAGATGCCGGCAAAGTCGAAGCAACCATTTCGACTGCCACAGGCGGCAACTTCGAAAACCTGGTGCCGAGCACTGTTCCAGCGGTTACCGAAGTCTCTGACACCATCGACACCACCACCGTCAAACTCACCGCCACCGAGTCGGCTGCTGAAGGTGGCACCGTCACTTACACCGCCACCGTGGGTGCTCCGGTGACTGGTTCGCCTGTCGTGGTGACTCTGGCCAACGGTCAAAACATCACCATCGAGGTGGGTAAAACCACCGGCACTGTGACTACCACAGCACCAAACGATGCATTGGTCGGCCAGGCTCCGCTGACCAACTCGATCACTGACGTGAGCGGTGGCAACTACGAAAATCTCGTGGCCGACAAAACACCGGTTTCGACCACCGTCACCGACGTCGTCGACACCACCAATCTGACGCTGAGCGCCACCGACTCGGTCGCCGAGGGCGGTTCGATTGTCTATACCGCCACCCTGACCAACGCTGCTGGCTCGCCAGTCACCGTGACCCTGTCGAACGGCGCAGTGATCACCATCGAAGCTGGCAAAACCACCGGTACAGTCACCGTTCCGGCTCCAGCCGATGACGTTTACAAAGATGCCGGCAAAGTCGAAGCAACCATTTCGACTGCCACCGGCGGCAACTTCGAAAACCTGGTGCCGAGCACTGTTCCGGCCGTGACCAGCGTCACTGACACCATCGACACCACCACCGTCAAACTCACCGCGACCGAGTCGGCTGCTGAGGGTGGCACCGTCACTTACACCGCCACCGTGGGTGCTCCGGTGACTGGTTCGCCTGTCGTGGTGACTCTGGCCAACGGTCAAAACATCACCATCGAGGTGGGTAAAACCACTGGCACTGTGACCACCACTGCGCCAAACGATGCGCTGACCGGTCATGCGCCACTGACCAATGCAATCACTGACGTAACCGGCGGCAACTACGAAAATCTCGTGGCCGACAAAACCCCGGTCAGCACCACGGTGACTGACACCATCGACACCACCAATCTGTCGCTGACTGCGACCGGCACAGTGGCCGAGGGCGGTTCGATCGTTTACACCGCGACCTTGACCAACGCCGCTGGCTCGCCAGTCACCGTGACCCTGAGCAACGGTTCGGTGATCACCATCGAAGCCGGCAAAACCACGGGCACTGTGACTGTTCCAGCGCCGGCTGACGACGTCTACAAAGACGCTGGCAAAGTCGAAGCAACCATTTCGACTGCCACGGGCGGCAACTTCGAGAACCTGGTGCCGAGCACTGTCCCGGCCGTGACTGAAGTGACCGATACCATCGACACGTCGACCGTCAAACTGACGGCCGATGCTTCAGTGGCTGAAGGCGGTACCGTCACTTACACCGCGACCGTGGGCGCTCCAGTCACCGGTTCGCCAGTCGTGGTAACTCTGGCCAACGGCCAGAACATCACCATCGAAGTCGGCAAAACCACCGGCACCGTGACCACCACCGCGCCTAACGACGCATTGGTCGGCCAGGCTCCGCTGACCAACTCGATCACTGACGTAACCGGCGGCAACTACGAAAATCTCGTGGCCGACAAAACACCGGTTTCGACCACCGTCACCGACGTCGTCGACACCACCAATCTGACGCTGAGCGCCACCGACTCTGTGGCCGAGGGCGGTTCGATTGTCTATACCGCCACCCTGACCAACGCTGCTGGCTCGCCAGTCACCGTGACCCTGTCGAACGGCGCAGTGATCACCATCGACGCTGGTAAAACCACCGGCACTGTGACTGTTCCAGCGCCGGCAGATGACGTTTACAAAGATGCCGGCAAGGTCGAGGCAACCATTTCGACTGCCACGGGCGGCAACTTCGAGAACCTGGTGCCAAGCACTGTTCCGGCCGTGACTGAAGTGACCGACACCATCGACACTTCGACCGTCAAACTGACGGCTGATACTTCCGTGGCTGAGGGCGGCACCGTTACTTACACCGCCACTGTGGGTGCGCCGGTGACTGGCTCGCCTGTCGTCGTGACTCTGGCTAACGGCCAGAACATCACCATTGAGGTGGGTAAAACCACCGGCACCGTGACCACCACTGCGCCAAACGATGCGCTGGCCGGTAACGCCCCGCTGACCAACTCGATCACTGACGTGAGCGGCGGCAACTACGAAAATCTCGTGGCCGACAAAACACCGGTTTCGACCACCGTCACCGACGTCGTCGACACCACCAACCTGACGCTGAGCGCCACCGACTCGGTCGCCGAGGGCGGCTCAATCGTCTACACCGCCACCCTGACCAACGCCGCTGGCTCGCCAGTCACCGTGACCCTGTCGAACGGCGCAGTGATCACCATCGAAGCTGGCAAAACCACCGGCACTGTGACTGTTCCAGCGCCTGCCGATGACGTCTACAAAGATGCCGGCAAAGTCGAAGCAACCATTTCGACTGCCACGGGCGGCAACTTCGAGAACCTGGTGCCGAGCACTGTTCCAGCGGTTACCAACGTCACCGATACCATCGACACCACCACCGTCAAACTCACCGCCTCCGAGTCGGCTGCTGAAGGTGGCACCGTCACCTACACCGCGACCGTGGGCGCCCCGGTCACGGGTTCGCCAGTCGTGGTAACTCTGGCCAACGGCCAGAACATCACCATCGAAGTCGGCAAAACCACCGGCACCGTGACCACCACTGCGCCAAACGATGCGCTGACCGGTCATGCGCCACTGACCAATGCAATCACTGACGTAACCGGCGGCAACTACGAAAATCTCGTGGCCGATAAAACGCCAGTCAGCACCACCGTGACTGACACCGTCGACACCACAAACCTGTCGCTGAGCGCCACCGATTCTGTGGCCGAGGGCGGTTCGATCGTTTACACCGCCACCCTGACCAACGCCGCTGGCTCGCCAGTGACCGTGACCCTGTCGAACGGCGCCGTCATCACTATCGAAGCCGGTAAATCCACGGGCACAGTGACTGTTCCAGCGCCGGCTGACGACGTCTACAAAGATGCCGGTACCGTCCAGGCAACGATCAGCACAGCCACAGGCGGCAACTTCGAAAACCTGGTGCCGAGCACTGTTCCAGCGGTTACCGAAGTCACTGACACCATCGACACCTCGACTGTATCGCTTACCGCTACCGCGAACGTCGCTGAAGGCGAAACCGTGGTTTACACCGCAACTGTGACCGCGCCAGTGACCGGCTCGCCGGTTGTGGTAACCCTGTCCAACGGTCAGACCATCACCATCGCCGTCGGTGAAACCACCGGCAGCGTTAACTTCGTAGCGCCGAACAGCCCTCTGGCGGGCGGCAGCTCCCTGAGCGTAACCATCGACGGTGCCACTGGCGGCAACTTCGAAAAACTGGCCGTCGACGGCAAATCCGCCGATACCTCGGTTTCGGACACCACCGATACCACCAACCTGAACCTGACGGCGACCGACTCGGTCGCCGAGGGCGGCTCAATCGTCTACACCGCCACCCTGACCAACGCTGCTGGCTCGCCAGTCACCGTGACTCTGTCGAACGGCGCCGTCATCACTATCGATGCCGGCAAAACCACGGGCACCGTCACTGTTCCGGCTCCAGCCGATGACGTCTATAAAGACGCTGGCAAAGTCGAAGCAACCATTGCCACCGCGACCGGTGGCAACTTCGAGAACCTGGTCCCGAGCACCGTTCCGGCGGTTACCGACGTCACCGATACAATCGACACCACCACCGTCAAACTCACCGCGACCGAGTCGGCTGCTGAAGGTGGCACCGTCACTTACACCGCGACCGTGGGCGCCCCGGTCACGGGTTCGCCGGTCGTGGTAACTCTGGCCAACGGCCAGAACATCACCATCGAAGTCGGCAAAACCACCGGTACTGTCACCACCACCGCGCCTAACGACGCATTGGTTGGTCAGGCTCCGCTGACCAACTCGATCACTGACGTAACCGGCGGCAACTACGAAAATCTCGTAGCCGACAAAACACCAGTCAGCACCACCGTGACTGACACCGTCGACACCACCAACCTGTCGCTCAGCGCGACCGACTCTGTGGCCGAGGGTGGTTCGATTGTCTACACCGCGACCCTGACCAACGCCGCTGGCTCGCCAGTGACTGTGACTCTGTCGAACGGCGCAGTGATCACCATCGAGGCGGGCAAGACCACGGGCACCGTCACTGTTCCGGCTCCAGCCGATGACGTCTATAAAGATGCCGGCAAAGTCGAAGCAACCATTTCGACTGCCACCGGCGGCAACTTCGAGAACCTGGTGCCAAGCACTGTTCCGGCCGTGACTGAAGTGACCGACACCATCGACACTTCGACCGTCAAACTGACGGCTGATACTTCCGTGGCTGAAGGCGGCATCGTCACTTACACCGCCACTGTGGGTGCTCCGGTTACCGGTTCGCCAGTCGTGGTGACTCTGGCCAACGGTCAGAACATCACCATCGAAGTCGGCAAAACCACCGGCACCGTGACCACCACTGCGCCAAACGATGCGCTGGCCGGTAACGCCCCGCTGACCAACTCGATCACGGGGGTTTCTGGCGGTAACTACGAAGACCTCGTGGCCGACAAGACCCCGGTTTCGACCACGATCACCGACGTCGTAGACACCACCAACCTGACGCTGAGCGCCACCGACTCTGTGGCCGAGGGTGGTTCGATTGTCTACACCGCGACCCTGACCAACGCTGCTGGCTCGCCAGTGACTGTGACCCTGTCGAACGGCGCCGTCATCACTATCGAGGCCGGTAAAACCACCGGCACCGTGACTGTTCCAGCACCGGCTGATGACGTTTACAAAGACGCTGGCAAAGTTGAAGCAATCATTTCGACTGCCACCGGTGGCAACTTCGAAAACCTTGTGCCGAGCACTGTTCCAGCGGTTACCGAAGTCACTGACACCATCGACACCACCACCGTCAAACTGACCGCGACCGAGTCGGCTGCTGAGGGTGGCACCGTTACTTACACCGCCACTGTGGGTGCGCCGGTGACTGGCTCGCCTGTCGTCGTGACCCTGGCTAACGGCCAGAACATCACCATTGAGGTGGGTAAAACCACCGGCACTGTCACCGCGACTGCGCCAAACGATGCGCTGACCGGTCATACGCCACTGACCAATGCGATCACCGGCGTAACCGGCGGCAACTACGAAAACCTCGTGGCCGACAAAACCCCGGTCAGCACCACGGTGACTGACACCATCGACACCACCAATCTGTCGCTGACTGCGACCGGCACAGTGGCCGAGGGCGGCTCAATCGTCTACACCGCGACCCTGACCAACGCTGCTGGCTCGCCAGTGACTGTGACTCTGTCGAACGGCGCAGTCATTACCATCGATGCCGGTAAAACCACGGGCACTGTGACTGTTCCAGCACCGGCTGATGACGTTTACAAAGATGCCGGCAAGGTCGAGGCAACCATTTCGACTGCCACCGGTGGCAACTTCGAGAACCTGGTGCCAAGCACTGATCCGGCCGTGACTGAAGTGACCGATACCATCGACACGTCGACCGTCAAACTGACGGCCGATGCTTCAGTGGCTGAAGGCGGTACCGTCACTTACACCGCGACCGTGGGCGCTCCAGTCACCGGTTCGCCAGTCGTCGTGACCCTGGCCAACGGTCAAAACATCACCATCGAAGTCGGCAAAACCACCGGCACCGTGACCACCACCGCGCCTAACGACGCATTGGTTGGCCAGGCTCCGCTGACCAACTCGATCACTGACGTGAGCGGTGGCAACTACGAAAATCTCGTGGCCGACAAAACACCAGTCAGCACCACCGTGACTGACACCGTCGACACCACCAACCTGTCGCTCAGCGCCACTGGCTCGGTGGCCGAGGGTGGTTCGATCGTTTACACCGCGACCCTGACCAACGCTGCTGGCTCGCCAGTGACTGTGACCTTGTCGAACGGCGCAGTGATCACCATCGAGGCGGGCAAGACCACTGGCACCGTGACCGTTCCGGCGCCAGCCGATGACGTCTATAAAGACGCCGGCAAAGTTGAAGCAACCATTTCGACTGCTACTGGTGGCAACTTCGAGAACCTGGTGCCGAGCACTGTCCCGGCCGTGACTGAAGTGACCGATACCATCGACACGTCGACCGTCAAACTGACGGCTGATACTTCCGTGGCTGAAGGCGGCACCGTCACTTACACCGCCACTGTTGGTGCTCCGGTTACTGGTTCGCCTGTCGTGGTGACTCTGGCCAACGGTCAAAACATCA
>NZ_CAXAON010000008.1:0-168375 GCF_963970495.1 Pseudomonas sp. EA_65y_Pfl2_P78
CCGTATGCCTATCTCAAAGATGTGCTGACGCGGTTGCCGACGCAACGGGCGAGTGAGATCGACCAACTGCTGCCGCATCAGTGGGTATCTGTCTGACTTACGCAACGTGAGTTGGGCAGACGCTTACAGATCTATTACCGCACCTTGCTCACGGTTGGCAGCGCCGCCGGTGGTATATGACTGAGGCCGCCACGCAAAACTGGAGTACTCGTGTGCTGGATCGACAGATCGGTATGCTCTACTACGAGCGTCTGTTGGTGACCCAGGAACGCGCCGCTGTCGGATAGGAAGCCGCCAGCAACTTGAACGCCAACCGATAAAGAGAGTCGAGGAGATGACCGCGTGAGTGTTTTGCGTTATCCAGATTCTCTTATCTTGGATCGTTCTCTACCGCGGGATGAAGATGGCTCAGGTGAATAGGACCACAAGCGAATCGTTGGTACTGAATTAACTTCCGTCGGCGTACATCACCAATTTGGCGGAGCATGTTCGGTCGTTCCCGGTCCGTATAGGCAGCTGGATACAGTGCCGGATCGTAGGGGATGGCGTCCAGCATGTCGATTCCATATTCGACATAAACACGCTTGCCGAGCGGTGTCAGGGCCAAGGCCTTAATTCGGCGGACATGTTCTGTTATGGCTCGGTATCCGTCATGTACAAGCAGGTCGCGGAGGTAATGGTTCGAGGCGCGAAGTGCGATCTTCACCCGCACGGATTCCCTGTGCCTCCGATCCTGCCAGTAAGCAAATAGGTTGAACAAGCGAGACTTTAGGCATGTGATGGGGTCGATGACGGCGACTTGCACGCCTTCGATATCCAGAACGGATAAGTACTTGAAAATCTCTTTTTTGGGCGCGCCCCCGACGCTGTCCATTTCCAGGATATCGACGATGACTTCTTTACCGTCAACCCAGTCAATGTACGCGGCGGCAATATTTATTGTGTTGTCGTCCATCTTCGCCCTGCGAAAAGGAACCCCCATCATCTCGGCGCAATAATCAATAGAGTTGGGTTTGCCGATAAAGTCCAAGTCATCGCTTGTGACGAATCCGACATCCTCACCTGTCATTTCGTCGATGAGGTATTGCCGGGCCCAAAGCGTAAGCGATTGCCCGCCAACGATCACAAGGCCGTAATCGGTGACAGCTGATTGAATTGAGGGGCGGTAGACGCGCTGAATTAGTTCGAGCAGGAAAGCGAAGAGCTCTGAACGTTCAAGTAGGGCGAACGGAGCGTCTTCGTCTACCGTTTCGGGCATCAGTTGCTTAGCGCAGAGAATCGTTGTGGGCGAGCGATTGAAGCAGAGTTGCCACGAAGGGCTGCTTTGGCACGGGCAGCAGCCATTTCAAGCATCTGAGGGTCAGCTGCATAGACAGCACCAACCTGGCGATCACGTGAGCTGCTTTTAAGGCTCATCATTTCCGCAAAGCTAAGGTCATTTGAATGCTGGTGGCCGCTGATCATGGCGAATGTACCCATACGGGTGAAATGGACTTGGATTTGAGGTTAGCACATCCAGTCTGCGCATTTACAGGTGAAGGGCTGTAATTGCAAGAATTTAACCGACGAAATGTATCGCCCGGCGACCATTCTGTGTAAAAAACGGTTGTTTTTCGCTCACCAGCTACCAACAGGACGGCTGGCGTAGCCGTCCTGTTGGTAGCTGGTGAGCCTTTAACGCATTAAAACACGATCTTTAAGAATCTAATCAGTTGTCAAGTGAAATGTCAACTGTGGTCAGCTCCGGCATTGAGACGCCCTGACCTAAATCGGTGATCAGTAATCGAAAAATAGCATGCACCGATGATAGGTTGCCTTTGAATTTGCTGATGTCAAAAACCCCACTGTTGGCGTCTTTTTTGGGCGGCCAACTGAGGCCCCGCCCCACAGGGCAAGCTTGTCTACTAAGCTGGCATAACCGAGCCGGTTCATCCGCAAGAGAATATCCATGCTCACATAGATGACGGCGGCAAGGGAGCCTAAATGGATGATTAGTCAAACTCACTGTCTTATTCGTAGCCAAGACTCGCAAAAAAATCACCTGTCGAAAGACAGGTGATTTTCGTGGTTTATGTAATCGCTAAGAACACTATAAGAAGACTTTCATCGCCCCGATCAAGATGCCGATCGTCACGGCGAGCATGGAAGCCATGCGAATGGACAACTTGAGATCAGATTTGGCGATCTCTGCAGTCAGCCGATGATTAGTATTAGCAATTTCAGCAGTCGCTTTGCCGATTTCAGCAGCGAGACTTGCGAGATCACTTTTCGTAGCGAGTAGTGTGAGCATGTCAGATTCCAATGCTTGGATAACAGCTTCGGCTTTGAGCTCAGGCACGTCGATTGCGCGCAGTGCCTGATACATCGCCAGTTCCATTTTCATTAAGGCCTCCTAAAACAAAAAGGGCCTTCTCCACGACGGGAAAGGCCCGTCGTGGGTGGGAAAGTCATGCTTCCATCGACAATCAAGTCGACTGTCCGCGCTGCCGGAAGCTATGCGGTCATTTGGTGGATCCTGCGGAGAACCGCAGCGCCGTCTTGAAGATCCTGGCGGCTGGCGTGCTGAACGAATCAGCTAGATGCATAGCAAAAATGCCCCTGAGGCCTTTTGCTGTCAATCCGGTAATCGGTTTTCGACTGTTTCCTAATGTTGTATGAGGCTTCTCACTACCTGTGGTCGCCACCAGCTTCAGATTTGAGTTGTTGGCGATCGACGTCGAGCGCCCTGAATCATCGGCCGAGGTAAATCGCGGTAATTTGTGTTCTCTCATGCCCGAGTTCACGGCTGATAAGTTGTCGAGCGGTACGGTCTTGAAAGCGCTGCAATGGGGTCAATTCCTTGGCCGAGATTCCTCCTGCCGCCGGAGCCTTCCATCCTGTCAAAGCTATGTAACGGCTTTGTGCATAATGATGACGCAGCCCATGCATGTGGCTCAGGCCTGCTGCCTTGCACTGACCATCGTAGGTGTTTCTCTGCTGAATATACGTTTTCTGAGCCGGGATTAATGAGCCAGCTCCCGCTAGCTGATGTGCCGTGCTCAGCACCTCGCGCTGTTGCGAAGTAGTGATCGGCACAGAGCGATCACGCCCACCCTTCGTCCATGAGCCCTTGAGGAGAATGTGATCTCCTTGATCCGCATACTTGGGCTGAAATTTGATCGCTTCTTCACGGCGTAGTCCAAACGCCGACTGAAGCTGGAGACTCATGCGTACATGGGCATCGGCGATCTTGCCAAGGTCTGTTCCCAGTTCCTGAGCTTTGCTGACGTTAGTGACGAAGCGCCGTTCGGCTACACCCAGTTGCGTGTTGTCCGCGGGGAGGATGCCAGCCTTGCTGATCTTTTCAGCCCACCATCGAAGGTGCGCAAGCCGATTTTTGATGGTGCCAACTGACAGGCCTTCGCCTTGCCATCGATCCAGCAGTGCCTGTACGTGTTTGCCCTTGAGCGAGGAGGCTTTCATCTGACGGAAGCCAATCTCACGCAGCTGGCGAGCGATCAGCCCCAATGAACGGATACGGTCGGCCTGAGTGTTGTGACTGCCATCGCGATTGCGCCGGCAAAGTTGCCGCAGGGTGTAGGTCAAATCGTCCATATCCCATCCACTCACTGGCTTTGTTTTTTGCTGTTGTCCTGTCCTGAAAATCATTGGTAAGTGTTGGTGCCAACTCGCTAGGCGAGATCCCCGAAGGGCAGGGGCATGGTGTTCAGGAAACACCGGTGTCTCGGCTGAGACGTCCGTCTTTCTTCCTGCTGGAAGGTCGGACGGAGATGGAGCGGGATGAGTTAGTTTTTAATGTTGATGAGTACTCCAAGGAATGGATGGGATTGTTAAGTGGAGGCATCGCTATTGCGCAAAGGTCCGCTATTTGGGACAGCGTAGTAGCGGCATATTAGGGAATAGGTCTACAGACAAAGGCGGCTCCATCCCATGGGTATGGGTCGGTATGCTTCTGGAACCTTGCATACCTGGCTAACTCCATCCTGTTGGATCAGCGCTCGCAGGAGTCTTGCGCTTTTGGGATGACGACTCTCGAACCTGTCGTCTTAGGTTTTTGCTGGGCCAGTGTATGGGGGCATCATCATGTATGCCGCACGTTTTAGGATTCAGGATTTGCCCGTGATGTTGAGGCGTCTGCGGGGCCGTCACTGCGGTTTGCAGTGACGGCCCGGTTCATGCGCGTTTTCGGGTAGGGGCATACATATCATTGCCTGAGGGACTGACGCGGCCTTCGGCCTTGTCGGCTCCCTGCGCAGGGGCGGCATGGTTCCCAAGCCACGCCTGCGCAGGGAGCTGTGAGGAAGAAGGAGCAGGGCACCGTAAAGCCTCCGTGTCCGCCAGTGTTGGCGCGCAGGCGCAAGTCCCCGTCAGACAGCCTCGTGGCGATTATCCTCCGAGCCTGAACCTGAAAGTCGGTTTTGAACGGTCAAATTTTTTCGCGTGATTCCAATAGCTTGCGTCGCAAATCACTTTGCGCTAGTTTTGCCACACGTCGCTACATGGTCGACGGGCTGCCCACCCCTTGAGGCCTCACCGGCCGCAGCTAACCGCATCGAACCATGATCATCACAGCAATCTCTTGACCTGAGCCTCTTCCGGGCATCGGGGATGGCGGGTGGGCGTCTCCGATGTCGCTCCTTGGGAGCAACGGAGAACTTATGGTACCGACTACACGCCGCGAAACTATCAAAGTGCAGGCTAAGCAACTGCGCGATTTGTTCGATATCGACCTGACAACTGCCAAATACGTTTTAGCGCGCGGCCCCTATGGCTGTGCCGATTGGACAGATCTGTGTACCCGACTCGAACAGGAGCCCCCTCTTCAAGGTTCGCTGCAACTGGCCGAACTGCCCCAGTCCCTGAATGCAACAGCATATCTGGCCAAGCATCTATGCACGTTGGCAGCCTCGGTCAGCCAACTGATCATCACTAACCGCAATTTGCCAGAGCTCTGTGAAGTGCTGCGGAAAGTATTCGCGGTACCAGGCAACCCGGTGGCACTGCAGGATGTGTTGCAAGCCATCACACCAAGTGAATGGCTACCTACCGGCATGGGGCCGGATCCATTGGCGGTGATTCAAAGTCGAGTCTGTGTTAACGGAAAGGATCTACTGCTGTTGGGAACCCGGATTTTCTGGCCGCGGTTATTTGCTTTTGACGCCGATATCACCGTCGAGTCAATGACTGCAGAACCCTTTGGCGACGACCTCAAGATCATGTGGGAAGTGGCTCCGTGGTATCAGGCAAGCCGAGACTATCTGTTCGAATATCAACGTGGAGACGACTGGGACGACCTGCCAGACTTCGTGGAACCGCTGATTCCCGAATCTGCGCGGATGCAAATGCATGCTCGGTGGTTCGCCCAGTGCCTGAAAGAGTGGCCGCAGGAACGCCGCTACAATGATGAGGGAGAGGAGTTCATTCCGTTCCTCTACCAAGGCCACGCGTACTTGGTGTTCGGCGTGCCCTGCGCCGAACCGGTGACACACCCGCCGTTGCGCCGCCAGTACATCCAGTTCCCTGACGAAGACAATAATTGCTCTCAAGTCATTGTGCTCGGTGGCCAGTTGCTGCAGATCGAGATGTTGATCGTGTCTAAACCAACACAACACCAGTATTGGGATTACGCAGACTATCACCAGGCGCTATGCAATGGATTGCTGGACGGCGCGGCGGCCGCAGGCTGGATCAGCGCGCCCCAGCACGGTTGGGGTGACCTGTTATTCATCAGCCCCGCCTGCCGCTCAACTCTGGAGCGCCAACTGCGAGTGGAGATCAAGCCTGAGCCCAATGAAACGCTCCTGACCCTGCAGACTGACAATCCAAGCCTTGCCATGGAAGTGTTGGAGCGGGTACACAAGGGGGATTTCATTCGCTACGAGCACGCAACGTTCGGTGCGCACTACGCCATGCGCATTGACCTGCTGGCCGACCACGCCTGCGTTGATCTGAGCCTGTCGATGAACTGTATCGAACAGACAGTCTTTCATAGTACCCATCTGATCAGCCGGCGCGTGATCCAAAACGATGGGGAAAAGCAGATGCTGTACTGCGATATTGAACCGGCCTTGCTCAAACTGGTGGAGCGCCAACCGCTGAAGTTGCTGAAGAAAGCCATCCGCGAAGGGCAGGTCCTGCGCGTCCAAGGGCTGTCCGAACAGCTAAAGGCAGCACCAACGTTGCAGGCCAGTGGATCAATGTTCGATCCGACCTGCAACGGAGTGGTTAACCCTCTAGAAGAGTCGCTGTTTGATGGTGACGAGGAGTTGACCTTCCACTCGATCCGCTATCAACGCAGTAACCTCTAACCAAGTGTCCAGCGACGCGGTGAATGCCGCGTTGCTGGACAACCGAGCCGTGGCTCAAATCGCTGCGAAAAGATGAACAGAGTAATAGCATGCACGCGTAAGCCCGCATCGACCAAACGTGGTCATCCAAGTTAGGCAGCTATCGGCCAATAGCGGACTGGGGTAGATGATCAACGGGTATTGAACCGCTAAAAATCAAAGGCGCATCCCCTGTGGGGTGCGCCTTTTTTGTTATTTCTTTTTTTAACTGTGGTATGCCGTCACAAGGCGGGGGGAGGCGCTTGTGTGAAGCAACTCGGGCTATCGGATTACTTGATTGTGATCTTTGTCGAGTCGGTCAACCTCACAGTGATGCGCTGATCCAAAGCAAGCGTTGGGACCCCAGCTTTGCCTTCTTCATCAATCAGGACTGCGGGGATTTCAACAGTGTCGTTATCGCAAGCCAGCTTCGCTGTGCCCGCGACAAACCGGCTGAGAGGCGCATCCCACTTCGGTTCGACTGCAAGGTTGCAATTCATTTTTTTCAGCGCGTTTTGAGTTGGAACGTCGTATTGCTCAATCCCGCGCATACCTGTTTGAACGGCGAGATCCTTGCCAAAAAGAGTGTCACTGACACTCCACAACGTTGCGGTAATTTTCGAGCCGGCTTCGAGTTCGACTTTTTTGCCGGAGTCACACCCCATGATCAAGGAGGTCACGATTGCGATTGCGATGAAAGCAGATTTCTTGAATTGCATTAAATGTACACCATAGGTAAGTCTGTTTTTGCGTCCGCGAGACGTCGCGAGCGCATCTGTTGGCCCGTGTAGAGAAGGGGGGGCGAAGCAGCATGTTGAGCATCGGATCACCCGAGGCTGCCTCAGCGCTGACCAGATTCAGCGGGTTGTGCACATCATACCGTGCGCACATTAAATCGCCTGTTGCTGAGCGGCCGTTTTGAGGCTCTGATGCCTTAGCTTGAGCCTTCGATATGACGATTCATTCTGCAATTACAACGTTTTCAAATCGACGAAAATATTTTTAAAAAACTGAAAAAAACGATTGCTCTGACGCGCTCGCCCCAGATTTCTCCGTGATCGGTACAAGAGACAGCGAACGACACATTGAGGGCTTTCGCAATTACAGAAAGCAGACACTGACGCGTGAAGCACTTGCCCGGCGCACGTCATTTGTTAGAGCCTTCATGGCATCATGAGATTCCGGCTCTATACGGGTTTAAAGCGCTGCTATGAGCGGCAGTGAGCGTCTGTCGATGATGGCCTTCGCCTCGAACAGGATGCGGCCAACCTTGCAGAAGCTTTCAGTGCCGGAAACGCCGTCGTGCCGCAGGTTGCGGAGTGGATTGCGCGGAAGCTAATAGAGGCAGGTTGAACTGGGTCAAGCCTCATTGCCCTGCACAGCGAGCTTCGTCGCCAGTTGTCCTGGTTCAATAATATTTTTGTTTATCATCCAACATCTCTACAGTCCTGACCTCAATATGAACCGGCCCTGAATTCGTAGACGCTGGATGGCCGCTCCTGGCCGATTGCTGCCCCTAGCCACGCATGCACCTCTAGCTAGGCGCCGCGCTTAGTCAACACTGTCTGCGGGATCCAGTGCCTGATACCTGAGCGAAAAAAACCACCTGTCCTAGAACAGATGGTTTCTGATTTTGCTGGAAGAGAGACTTTGTCAGTGGATAAACGCAATCCCGGCGAAGAGAATCGCCACCGCAAGGGAGAGCATCACGCCAATATCTATAGTGAGACTCACCCGAAGCCGGGGTAGCTCTGCCCGAAATTGTGCGAAGTCGGAATCAGATGTACCTGCAGTAGATAAATGCATATCAGAATCCATGGCTTGGATAACTGCTTCGATTTTCTGCTCAGGCACGTTAATCGCCTTTAGGGCTTTGTACATTGCCAGTCGATTTTTCATTAAGGCCTCCAAAATTAAAAAAGGCCTGCCCCAAGACGGGGAGGCCCGTCTTGGGTGGGGGAACATCATGCTTCCGTCGACATACAGGTCGACTGTCCGCGCTTCCGGAAGCGATGCGTTTTGGGAGGATCCTGCGGAAACCGCAGTGCCGTCTTGAAGATCCTGGCGGCTAGTGTGAGCTTGCAAATTGCATCCACTGACATTTGCCGTCAATCCGAAAACCGGCTATCGAGTGCTCCCTAATGTTGGGCGCAGGGTTGTCTGCATCCGATACTTTAGTCTTCTGAATTTGGCGTAGCCCGCAAGCCTTGAATCAGTCAGCAGTTGGAGATAGCCAACGTCATGGTTCTCACGCTGATCGATCCTCACCCTAATCATCCATTTCATTCGTTTGAAGGAAGAGAAGCATAGCTTTCCAGTGGCCATTGATTTGTTCCAACTGATGCCAGTGTCTCGGTCGGATGTGCAGAGTATTTTCATGGTGGTGCAACACCACCCCGTCATTACGCAATTGCTGGATCAGCAGTTTGATGTCGACACGATCTGAGTTGGATGTGGCGACAGCGGCGACACTGGCGACAACCTGCGGGATGCCACGGTTGGCATCTGGCGACAGATTGGCGACGGCCGTGGCGACACACCGCAGGACAGGGGGCGTCCGATTTTTCGAATGAAAGCGGCGTACTGCGTCATTCAGACGGAACACGGCACACCTCGAAAGTCTTGGCGTCTTGGCATTTCACACAGTTCGCTGTGAGTAACTCAACGAGCAGCGTGGCAGTGTGATCACGGCTTTTGCGTGCAAAGCGAGGGCCGTTGCGATTGATGTCTCGGATGGTAAAGCGGGTCCAGCCTTTCTGTTTCAGCCAGCGTAACAAACGATCTGCTTCCTCCCGTAGGGTGTTAACCGGTTCTTGCTCAGTCAGGCGTTGAATCTCGGCGAGGTAATAGTCCATTAGCGTTGAAGCGCGCTGAATATGCTCTTCATTCAAGGCAGTTGCTTCTTCGATTACTGCCAGAACCCCCGCGATGCGCAGTACATTGGCTGCAGCTTTACTTGCGACGGATTGAACGCCTGCTAGCTCGCCGAACTCGCCAGACTGGCACTCTATGGTGTCGTGAATATCAATCCAGGCCACGCGAGCGCTGTGCGTGAGTTCCATTGTCGTGAGCTTGAGTGATCCGTCCTTGTTGGTCGCTAACGGTTTCTTCAGCAGATCAGTGATATGCGATTGGTAGCGTTGGATCTTGGGGTCTTGCGTCAGATCTACTGCCTTGTACAGGCGCTGACCGATCAAACGTTCAGGCCAACTGATCAGGAATCTGCCGAGTACACCTTGGCCATTGATCATCGGATCTTTGAGGAACTGGTTAGCGAGGTACGGCTGCAGCATCAGATGCATGCTGAGACGACGATCATAGGCTCGAAGGCTTTCCCCGGGTGTGGACCGTGTTCGATCAATGGGACTGCCATCCCAGATTTTCGACAGCGTGGTGATCGCTTTGAGCTGGTTCTCTTTACTCATGGTGCTGCCACCGAGGAATTGACCACCTTCGTCATTGAACAAGCCCATGCTTGGTAGCCCATAACACAAGTTTTTTGTGAGGCCTTCGATGGTAGGGTCGGTGGAAATCAGTCTGGGCTGGACGGGGTCGGAGAGTTCACAGATTTCATGGTTTGCCTGTCGCTGAGCCTTGGCAGCAAGGCGGATGGTAGATTGGTAGGCATTGAGCTTTTCCGTGTACACAGACCACTGCTCTCGCTCCCAGTTATGCGCTGCAGAGAGAGCTTGATGATCCACTGCACTTTTACGGTCACCTGATGATGCGATCGTTAGCAGATACAGAGACAGCGGGTAGGTGCGACCGTCGAGCTGTACGTTGACGTGGCCCTGCGTCACCAGGGCCGCAGTGGCCAGCACCGATTGTGCGGCCATGGCAATAGGTGCGCCGATCACCTCTGCCATCCGTTCTACCGCGCCCCCCAATAGTTCACCGAGTGCTTCGACCGGGTAGCTCAAGGGTTGGGGCTGATAATCCAGAAGAGGGCGGGGTGGTGGATCGCATTTTTCGCACAATTGCATTGAGAACCATCTCCTTATGAGGTCAGTTTTTTCCTCGCTACTAAGGAGAAAGCACGACGATGAGATGTATTTTCAGCGCTCTGGAACTACTCGGGATCGTCGTTAACTGCTCCTCGTGAGGCGTTGGTGTACCCCGCGCTCGACTCGCGATCAACCAGGCCATCAGGGGAGGCAATTTACTTAGAAGACCTTGGGTCTCGGTGGCTTTAGATAGATTTATTACCGTATGTGAGATCGCCAAGCGAGCCGCTGCAAAACGCCGCGGCGAAGCCTTCGCGACTACAGCTGCTACGGCGGGAAAGCACGATCGGGAGTTATGTTGGCGACGACCGCCAGTTCGTCGCCTCGCCCTTGTTCAGAGACAGCGAGGGTTGTCGCCGCTGTCGCCGCCGTCGCCATCAATTTGAATGTGATTAACGAATCGAGACGACTTTCTGGCTTCTGTTTTCATGGATTGCTGCTATTGAAAAGTCACCCGTGGCCGCCTTTTGAATGTGCTCGCTCCACCAGGCCATCATTGGGCGTCGACGCTCAATGTAGTCCGCGCGGTTGTAAGCGCTTCTAACCTCATCTTTGTCGACATGAGCCAGGGCAACCTCAATCAATTCGGCGTCCCAGGCATGCTCGTTCAAGATGGTGCTCGCCATGGAGCGCATTCCATGGCTTACGAGTCGCCCCTCAAACCCCATCCGCTTCAGCGCCATGTTGGCGGTCTGGCTGTTGCAATGGGTGCGTGGATTACGGTCGGCAGGAAACACGTACTCCCTGTGTCCGCTGTAGGGCTTGATCGCTTCCAGAAGCGCCAAAGCGTGCTCCGTGAGCGGGATGATGTGTGTGCGGCGTTTCTTCATGCGCTCCGCTGGGATCGTCCAGATCTTCTTCTTGAGATCGATGTCAGCCCATCGAGTGGTTGCAGCTTCTGCTGGCCGAGTCATCGTGTGGAGCTGCCATTCGATGAGGCATCGGGTGGTTCTTTTGATGCTGGCGTTGGCAATTGCCACCATGAGTTCATTGAGTTCATCGGGGGGTAATGCCGCCATGTTTTTCTTCTTTGGTTTTTTGAAGACCGATCGAATTCCGCTCAAGGGGTTGGCATGAATGAGTCCGTAGTTCACCCCGTAAGTCATGATTTCGTTGAGGCGTTGGGTCAGGCGCTTGACCGTTTCCAAGCTGCCTTTGGTTTCAAGTGGCCTAAGCAACTTGATGACCTGAGGCGCGCTGATTTCAGAAATCGGGGTCGCTTGTAGATCCGGGAAGATGTGCAGCGTGAGCGAGCGCCAAATGTCTTCAGCGTAGGCGGTTGTCACGGAGTCTTTCTTCAGTTCAAACCAGGCTGTCGCGACGTTTTGAAAGGTGTGCTCTGTCGCGGCTTTTTTCGCTTGGCGATCTGCATCACGTTGCTCTTTCGGGTCATGTCCTTGGGCAACCAGCTCCCTGGCTTCAACCGTGCGTTTACGCGCATGAGCCAGGCTGAGTTCCGGGAATGTTCCCAGTCCCATGTTGATCCGTTTCTTGGTGACGGGATGGATGTAGTTGAAATTCCAAAGCCTCGAACCGTTGGTTCGTACTCGTAACTGAAGGCCATCGCCGTCGGTCAATGTGTAGTCTTTGTCCTTGGGCTTGGCGGCTTTGATTTTTAGGTCTGAAAGGCGTGTGGCTCGGGCTCCCATGGGTACTCCAACGCTGTTTGTGTATTCCAAAATTTACCAGTCACGGGCTTGGAATACGCCTTGGAATACATTTCAAAATGGATCTGCCTGAAGCGCTGTGGAGCTCAATGGCCCTGAAACCCCCGTATTTACTGGATTTCAGACACAAAAAAAGACGTCCGTGGACGTCTTTAGATGATGAAGTGGTGGAGCCGGGGGGATTTGAACCCCCGTCCGCCAGTACTCCGCTGTCGGTACTACATGCGTAGCCGTGTCTATTAAGTTAACCCTCAGCGACCCGACGGGCAGGGTGCTTTGGGCGAGTTGTGTAAGTTTTAGCCGCTTCGTCCACAACGTACTGCACGGCGATTCTGTTCTATATGACAATCATTTTGGGTTTACAGACATCCCCTGATGATTGCTGGACCCGAAGGTACCAGAAGGGAAGGCTAAGGCTGCTTACGCAGCGAGAGCGTATTCCCCGTAGGTTTCGTCATTGGCAACTATAAGAAGTTGCAACAGTGGATTTACGAGTTCTGTTACCAACTCGGCATGCACCTAAAGTTTCGCAACCGGCGTCGAATCCTAAACGGCCCCGAACTCATTGCTCTGTACATCTTGATGAGCAACAAGCCTGCGCAGTGTACGCCAAACGACAGGGGAAGGCCAACCCGAAGGTTGGCCACGCTGTCATTAGTTGGCGGGTTCGTTGGCCAGATTGTCTACGCGTTGCAGCGCTTGCGTGGCCGAGGCGATGCATTTCTTGTCATCACCCGCTTTTTGCGCCATCTCCGCGTCGCCCTGCATGCGCTTGATGTCCATGGTGGTGTTTTCCGACGTGGCCGGGAGGGACGTGACCTTGTCTTTGAGTTCTTGCAGTTTTGAGGTGCACAGATCGTTGTCCGCGGCAAACACGGGGGAGGCCAGCAGTGCGGCGGAAATAAACAAACCAGCAAAAGCAGTGCGTTTCATGGGTATCTCCTTGAACAGTTGGTCTCGGTGCTGCCGGACGATCTGGCGGCTCTGCCGAGGTCGGAACAAGCCACGTTCGTTTAGGGCTTGATTAATCGACTGCGGCTGCGCAGAGGAATTCGTTTTTTTTTACGTTCGGTATGAAAAAGCCGAAACACCTCTCTGCTCGCCTTGAAAAGGGGCGAAATAGCCCCTTTTCCATACAAATGGATCAGGCAGATTTGGCTCGTGTGACTCGATCGACCAGATAAACCAAGCCGTGATAGTCGATCCCGCCATGCTGCGTCAGGCCGATTTCGCACGTGCGGCTGGTGGAAATCCCTTCACTGCAATGCTGCACTGCGTCCTTGAGTGTGCGCAGCGAGTGGCTGTTCAGTTCCGGTGTGGTGAAGCCCTTGTCGCCGGCAAAGCCACAGCAATGAATACCCTCCGGAATCACCACGGTTTTGCTGCACTTGCGCGCCAGATCGATCAGCGCCTGGCTTTCGCCCAGGTGCTGAGTGCTGCACGTCACATGCACTGCAATCGGTGCGTCCTGAGGCGTAAAGTCCAGCCGATCAAGCAGGTGCGTGCGGATGAAACGCACCGGGTCGTACAGATCCAGACGCACATCGGCGACGTCCTGCACCAGTCGCAACGTACACGGACTGGTATCGCAATAGATCGGATCAAGCCCGCCGCGACTGGCGTGGAGCAAGGCGCTGATGAGTTCTTGCCGCTTGTGTTCGGCCTGCTCCGCATAGCCCTTTGAAGCGAAGGGCTGACCGCAGCAGAGGTTGTCCTGATTGTCCGGGAAGACGACCTGGTAACCGGCCTTTTCCAGCAAGCCACGGGTTTTGTCGTACAGCGACATCTGCTCTTTATCGCCCGCCGCCGGGCCCATGACCCGTGACACACACGCCGCCAGATACACCACGCGTGGGCGTTCGTCCGACACGCTCGGGCTGAAACGGATGGCTTTCTCCGGTTGCGGCATCGCGCTCGTCCACAGAGGCACTTGGCCCTTGGACAGGCGCGTCAGCGTTGCCGAAAGCTTGGTCAGACGCGGCGCACCGAGCAGCATTCGCGCGCCGTTGGCTACGTGCAGGGTGAAGCGTGCCCCTTGCAGGGTCTTGGCGAAATTTCCTTCGATCCAGTCGGCAGTTTTCTGATGCGTTGCGTGTCGACCGCGAAGCTTTTTCACCAGTTCGCCGGTGTTGATGCCTACAGGGCATCGTTGCGCACACAAACCCGTCGCGGCGCAGGTCTCGATGCCTTGGTATTCGTAGGCTTCTTCCAGTTCGGTGGTGTCGATGCCGGCACGTTTTTTCGCCTGAATGTCGCGCCAGATCACGATGCGCTGGCGTGGGCTGAGGGTCAGGCCTTTCGACGGGCAGACCGGTTCGCAGAAGCCGCACTCAATGCACTTGTCCACAATCTCGTCGGCCGCCGGCAGCGGTTTCAGGTGTTTGAGGTGGATCTGCGGGTCTTCGCTGAGCACCACATCCGGGTTGAGGATGCCGCTGGGGTCGAGCAGGCGTTTGAGCTGCCACATCAGTTGATACGCGTCGCTGCCCCATTCCAGCTCAACGAACGGCGCCATGTTGCGCCCGGTGCCGTGTTCGGCCTTGAGCGAGCCGCCGAACTCCACGGCCACCAATTGCGCGACGTCGTCCATGAACGCTTGGTAGCGTGCGACTTCTTCCGCGCTGTTGAAGCCTTGGGTGAAAACGAAGTGCAGATTGCCTTCCAGTGCGTGTCCGAAAAGGATCGCTTCGTCGTAGGCATGTTTGTCGAACAGTTCGATCAAGCGGTTCACACCGATTGCCAGTTGCTCGACCGGGAAGGTCACGTCTTCGATGATCACCGTGGTACCGGTTTTGCGCACGGCGCCGACGGCGGGGAAGGTGTCTTTGCGGATTGCCCAGAGGCGGGCGTTTTCGACCGGGTCTTCAGTGAAGTCGACCTGTTTCTCCACCGGGAAACCACTGAGTGACGCCATGATCTGCGCCAGTTGTTCCTGCAGTAATGACGAAGAAGCCGCGCGGGATTCGATCAATAACGCACAGGCATTGTTCGACAGTTGCTGTACGAAAGCAGGCATGCCCGGTTTGCTCTGCACCGAACGCAGGCTGCGCCGATCCAGCAGTTCCACCGCCGACACCGGTTGGCTTTTCAGTACGGTGACCGCGTTGCAGCAGGTTTCCACATCCGGGAACACGATCAGCGCCGAGGCCTTGTTCGGATGATCGATAACGGTGTCGTAAGTCACCGCGCTGATAAAGCCGAGAGTGCCTTCGGAACCGACCAGCAAGTGGCTCAGGATATCCACAGGCTCATCGAAGTCCACCAAGGCGTTGAGCGACAGGCCAGTGGTATTTTTCAGACGATATTTGTGGCGGATTCTCGCGGCCAGTTCGGCATTGGCGCGAGTCTCGCGACCGAGCGTCGCCAAACGTTCGAGCAGATCGCCGTGGCTCGCGCGAAACGCCGCCACACTGTGGGCATCTTCAGTATCAAGGCGCGTGCCGTCGGCCAGAACAAGGCGCAGGCCGGCCAGGGTGTGATAGGTGTTTTGCGCGGTGCCGCAGCACATGCCGCTGGCATTGTTGGCCACGATACCGCCAATTTTGCAGGCATTGATCGAGGCGGGATCGGGGCCGATCTTGCGTCCGAATGGCGCCAGCCAGGCGTTGGCCTGGGCACCGATCACGCCCGGTTGCAGACGGATTTGCGTGCCCTGGCCACGAATTTCGCGAGCGTTCCAGTTATCCCCAAGCACGATCAAAACCGAATCGCTGATCGCCTGCCCCGACAGGCTGGTGCCGGCGGCGCGGAACGTGACCGGTACACGGTCGCGTTGAGCCAGTTTCAGCAGGGTCACCACTTCGTCTTCGGACTCGACGCGGATCACCAGTTTGGGGATCAGCCGATAGAAACTCGCGTCGGTGCCAAAAGCCAGGGTTGATAGCGGATCGTCAAAGCGTCGATCAGCCGGAATCAGTTGCTGCGCATCGCGCAGGAAAGCCGCCGGTAGACTCATCGGTCCTCCAGAATCAATACCACCAGGTCTTTCGGGCCGTGGGCGCCATAGGCCAGCACTTGTTCGATGTCAGCGGTTTTCGATGGGCCGGACACCAGCAGCGCGTTGGTCGGCATGCCCTGAGCCCATTCAAATTCTTGCTGCACCTGATAGAAGTTGTCGCGGATTTCGCTGGCCTTGAGCAGAGCGAAATGCACCGGCGGCACCAGGCTCATCAGGCGCGGTTCTTCGCGGGTCGGCCAGAGAATCAGGCTACCTGTTGCCGCAATGGCGCCGAGGGTGCCGGTGAGGCTGGCCGGGGTGTCGTTGAACAACTCGGCTTTCCATTCTTCCATCGGCCGGTTGTAGGATTTCAGCGTTGGCAGGTCAGGATTGTTCGCCCAGTGCTGTGTGACTCGTTGCCCGTGCGCTGTCGTCGGTGCGATCAACAGGCTGGGCAATTGACGGTCGCGCAGCAATTGCTGGAGCAGTGCCGGCCACTCTGCGTCTGAGGTCAGATGGATTTCGGTGTGCACCGCTTCCATCAGCTTGCGCAGTTGCGGGATGCGTTGTTCGGCGCTGTAGGTGTAAGGCTGAGTCACCAGATCGACGTCGAAGTCGTCAGCAATCGGCGTGGTGCCGGTCAGACTTTTGCGCAGTTTGCCGAGGATATTTTGCTTGGCACTCATCAGCGATCTCCCTGTTTGGCCAGATGCTCGCGGGCCATGTCATGCAATGAGCGGGCGGCGGGTTTCGGTGCACTGTGGTTCTGCGTCCATGGGCCGACATTGCTCGGCGCCAGGGCGCGCAGGCGCGTGGCGAAGAAACCGAATAACCGATACAGGGTCGGCGAGCTGTTGAGTTTCGCCCAGGCGTTCCAGATGAAACGTTCCTTGCGCGAGTACTTGCTGCCCTGACCGCGCATCACTTGATGAGGGCTGTCGGGGGCTTTGACGTTCTCTTCGCGTAGGCGACGCAGCAATGCCGGGATAGGAATTTTTACCGGGCACACTTCGCCGCACGCGCCGCACAACGACGAGGCGCTCGGGTGGTCTGGAACCTTCGCCAGACCGACCATGTGCGGGGTGATGATTTTGCCGATTGGCCCCGGATACACCTCACCATAGGTGTGACCGCCGACCCGGGTGTAGACCGGGCAATGGTTCATGCACGCGCCGCAGCGGATGCAGTTCAAGGTCTGACGCAGTTCACTGTCGGCGAAGGCTTGGCTGCGACCGTTGTCGAGCAGCACCAGATGCACGTCCTGCGGGCCGTCGAGTTCATGTTCCTTGCGTGGACCGGAGATCATGTTGACGTAAGTGGTGATTGGAATGCCCAGCGCCGAGCGGGTCAGCAGCGATAGCAGCGGGACCACGTCGCGCAGGTTTTCCACGACTTTTTCGATACCGGTGACGGCGATGTGGACGGGGGGCACGGTGGTGGTCATGCGCCCGTTGCCTTCGTTTTCCACCAGCAGCAAGGTGCCGGTTTCGGCCACGGCGAAGTTGACGCCGGAGACGCCGATGTCCGCTTCGAAGAATTTCTGCCGCAGGACTCTGCGACCGATCTGAATGAGTTGGTCAACGTCCTTGGTGTATTCCACGCCAAGTTTGTCGTGGAACAAGGACGCGACCTGACCGGCATTCTTGTGGATCGCCGGCATAATGATGTGTGAAGGCTTCTCGTGGTCGAGCTGGACGATGTATTCCCCCATGTCGGACTCCAGACATTCAATGTCTTGAGCCTCGAGGAAATGGTTCATCTCCATCTCTTCGCTGACCATCGATTTGCCCTTGATCACTTGCCGCGCCTCGTGAGCGCGGATGATCGACAAGACGATGCCATTGGCTTCGTCCACCGTTTCCGCCCAGTGCACTGTCACACCGTTGCGGGTCAGGTTTTGTTCCAGTTGCTCGAGCAGGTCGGGCAACTTGGAGAGCGCGCGGGCTCTGATCGAGTTGCCCAGAGCACGCAAGTGTTCTCTTTCGTGGGCATCGCTGAAAGCCGCTGCCCGTTTGGTCATCAGTGAATCCATCGCCGTACGGAAGTTGTTCCGTAGCTGCGGATCACCCAAGGCGTTGTGCGCCCGGGTGCGGAAATCTTCTTCTACGGTGACCGTCGGAATAATCGCCGAGGTACTCATTGCGCACCCCCGGTTCGTTGCCAGAGGAAACTCGCCAGGTGTTGGCCGCGCAGCGCTTCTTTTTGTTTCTCCAAGGCGCCGTTGATGTTCATCAAACAGCCACAATCCGCACTCAACACCTTGTGTGCGCCGGATTCCTTCAGCGCTCGGGTCTTGTCAGCCACCATCGCGCCGGAAATGTCTGGCATACGGACGCTGAATGTCCCACCGAAGCCACAGCATTCGCTTTCGTGGTCGTGATTGACCCGTTCCACGTTGCTCAACTGCGCCAACAACTCTCGGCCATGCAGGTGAGTGTTCATCTCGCGGCGCGCTGAGCACGAGGTGTGCAGCGCGACTTTCACTGGTGCGCCGCTGTCCTTGAGCTGCACCTTGCAGACGAACAGCAGAAACTCCGCTAACTCATAGGTACGGGCCGCGAGGGCCTGGACCTGTTTGAGTGTGTCCGGCTCGTCCTTGAACAAGTCGGCGTAATGTTCTCGCAGCATGCCGGCGCAGGAGCCCGACGGCACGACCACCGGATAATCCCCGGCAAACAGCGCCAGTTGTGAGCGCGCCACCGTCCGTGCCTGCTCGGTGTAACCCGAGGTGTAGGCCGGTTGTCCGCAGCAGCTCTGCCCTTGCGGGTACTCGACCCGGATCCCTTCGCGCTCCAGCAAATGGATCGCGTCCATCCCGGCTTCCGGGTAGAAGAGGTCGACTACACACGTCCCGAACAGGTAGACCTGCGAGGGTTTCTCGCTGGGGTATTGCCGAGGTTCGGGCAGTGGCGGTGCAACGCGGGTTGCGTTCGGCACCGCGTTGTAAAAAAGCTCGCTCATCAGGCGTGTCTCCGGGTGATCCCGGTTATCCGTCCGCTGAGGCTGCTGAATATAGAGCGCGTTGCTTTCAGCAGCCTTACAGACCGGGTTGTGAATTGCTGACGCCGGAATCACGAACCGGCGTCGGTTATTTCCATGTCGCTTGTAGGCTTCTTGCCGGTTTTAGTGCACCAGCATGCCAGTGAACCAGTAGGCCTGAGCCAAAGTGATCAGGCCGACAATCGTTGCAAAGAATAGGCTGTGCTTGAGGGTGAAGCGGAACAGATCCGACTCCTTGCCCACCAGGCCCGTCGCGGCGCAAGCCACGGCGATCGATTGTGGCGAGATCATCTTGCCGGTCACGCCGCCGCTGGTGTTTGCGGCTACCAGCAACACATCGCTGACACCGATCTGGTGGGCGGTGGTGGCCTGCAACGAGCTGAACAGGGCGTTGGACGAGGTATCGGAGCCGGTGAGGAACACACCAAGCCAGCCGAGGAACGGCGAGAAGAACGGGAATGCAGCGCCGGTCGCGGCCAATACCAGCGCCATGGTGGAAGACATGCCGGAGTAATTGGTGACGAAAGCAAACGCCAACACCATGCCAATCGACAGAATGGGCCAGCGCAGCTCGAACAGTGTCTCTTTAAAAGTGGTAAGACCAGTTTTAACGTTGATCTTAAGTACCAGCATCGAGATCAGTGCGGAGAAGAAGATCGCCGTGCCGGTCGCGGAAATCGGGTCGAATTTGAACACCGCCGCAATCGCCGTGGGCGTTGCCACGATCGGTGCGGTTTTGATCACCAGTTGATCGAGGTGCGCAATTGCGAAGTTGAATACCCAGCTGTACATCGAGCCGCCGGCGGCGAACATCGCCTTGAATGGCTTGAGGGTCCAGATGGTCACCAGCACGGTGAGGATCAGGAACGGCGACCAGGCTTTGAATATTTCCCCCAGGCTGTAGGGCGAAGGTACGGTGGTGCGCTTCTGGCCGAAACCGCCGACGCTGGCGGTGATGGTTGCGCTCGACGTGGCGCCGGCGATTTGCGCGTCGGCGCTGCGTTTCGGCTGCCAGACTTTCAGGAACAAGGTCAGGGAAATCAGGCTGACCAGGGCCGACGTGATGTCCGGCAGTTCCGGGCCAATGAAGTTGGAGGTGAAGTACTGGGTGACGGCAAAGCTCAAGCCCGCAACCAGCGCAGCTGGCCAGGTCTCACGGACGCCGCGCAGGCCATCCATCATGAACACCAGCCAGAACGGTACAAATAACGACAGCAATGGCAGTTGGCGACCGGCCATGGCGCCGATCTTGAATGCGTCGATCCCCGTGACCTGGCCGGCCACGATGATCGGAATCCCCAGTGCGCCGAACGCGACGGGGGCTGTGTTGGCGATCAGGCACAAACCTGCGGCATACAGCGGGTTGAAACCCAGTCCGACGAGGAGGGCGGCGGTAATCGCCACCGGCGCGCCGAAACCGGCGGCCCCTTCGAGGAATGCACCGAAGCAGAAACCGATCAGCAGCACCTGCAAGCGCTGGTCGTCAGTGATCGACAGCACCGAGCTGCGAATAACCTCGAACTGACCACTTTTGACGGTCAGTTTGTAGAGGAATACCGCCGCGACAATGATCCAGGCAATCGGCCATAGACCGTAGGCGAAGCCATACCCGGCAGCGGCGAAGGCCATGTCGACCGGCATCTGGAACGCGAAGATCGCCACGGCAATCGACAGGGCGAGCGTGATGCTGCCGGCTATATGACCTTTGAGGCGGAATACCGCCAAGGCGAGGAAAAAGAAAACGATGGGAATGACGGCCGCGAGTGCGGACACGCCGAGACTGCCGAGCGGGCTGTAGAGCTGTTGCCAGGTTTGCATATGGGGTGGCCCCTAATTGTTGTTGGTCAGGCACTGTCAGCGTTCTTGGATAATTGGTAAGACCAATTTACAATCGCTGTTGGCTAGGGTAAAAGCCTTTATATCGGTGTGTCAATTTGTCGCCCTGAAACTTTTGTCGAACAAGCGGTGCAGATCGCATCTGATCCGGTTCGGGCCAATGTCGTCTGATAGATGTCGGCAAGGCGCCGATAGGCCAGAATAGAGAGCCCGGCGAGCGGCCGGGGTCGTGGAGAAATGAGTTATGGGGTTTGATCAGATACGTCAGCGCCGTTTGTCTGACGATATTGTCGAGCGACTTGAGGGGATGATTCTCGAGGGCACGTTGAAGTCCGGTGAACGGCTTCCGGCGGAGCGCACGCTGGCCGAACAATTTGGCGTATCACGCCCGTCGCTGCGCGAGGCGATTCAGAAACTGGCGGCCAAAGGTCTGCTGGTCAGTCGCCAGGGCGGCGGCAACTATGTGGTTGAGAGTCTGGGTTCAACGTTCAGCGATCCGCTGTTGCAATTGCTTGAAAGCAACCCTGAGGCGCAGCGCGATCTGCTGGAATTTCGCCACACTCTGGAGGCATCGTGTGCCTATTACGCTGCATTACGTGCTACCGACGTTGATCGTGAACGATTGACCGCTGCGTTCGATGAGCTGCAGGACTGCTATTCGCGACACGACGAAATCAGTCGTGCGGAGGAGGGCGCTGCGGACGCGAAATTTCACCTGGCGATTGCCGAGGCCAGTCACAACGCCGTGTTGCTGCACACCATTCGCGGGCTGTTCGATCTGCTCAAGCGCAACGTCGTGACTAATATTGGCGGCATGTACAAGCAGCGCACGGAAACCCGCGACATGCTGATCACTCAGCATCGGGAATTGTATCTGGCGATTATTGAGGGGCGCGCGGAGCAGGCGCGGGAAGTTTCCAGCCGACACATTCTGTATGTGCAGGAAGTGCTGGAAGAGGTGCGGCAAGAGGTTCAGCGCATGGCGCGAGCGGAGCGGCGAAAGGGGAAGTAGCTTTTTTAAAAGCAAAAGATCGCACCGGCGGCAGTTCCTGCGTGTGGGAGATGTATTTCCCTGTAGGAATTGCCGCCGGCTGCGATCTTTTCAGGCAGAAAGACTCAGTCTTCCTTGCCCTTGTTGCGCACGGCACGCTGCAACTCACGACCTGCATCGCGTTCACGCTCGGTGTCACGCTTGTCGTATTCCTTCTTGCCCTTACCCAGAGCGATCTCACACTTGACCATGTGCTTGCTCCAGTACCAGGACAGGCATACGCAGGCGTAACCCTTTTGCTGCACAGCGGCGGCGAGTTTTTCAAGCTCGCGGCGATTGAGCAGCAATTTGCGAGTGCGCACCGGGTCAGCGATGACGTGGGTGCTGGCGGTCATCAGAGGCGTGATGTGACTGCCGAGCAGCCACGCCTCGCCATCCTTGAGCAGCACATAACTGTCGACCAGTTGCAGCTTGCTTGCCCGCAGACTTTTTACTTCCCAGCCGGCCAGGACCAGACCGGCCTCGAACTTATGCTCGATGAAGTAATCGTGTCGCGCTTTTTTGTTCTGCGCGATGGTCCCTGTTGGGTGTTTCTTCTGTTTAGCCATAGGGGCGGCATTATATGGAGATAAATGGCCGTCGGCTACGGTGATGCTGCGTGCTTGAGCAGGTTGAGTGAATGCCGGACAATGCGGCCTCTTTTTCTAACGCTTGGGCGTGATAAACGATGTCGACAGACAAGGTTTCTGTCCACGGCAGTTGGGCTAGCCGCTGGGTATTCATACTCGCCGCGACCGGTTCGGCCGTGGGACTGGGTAGTATCTGGAAATTCCCCTACATGGTCGGGATGTACGGCGGCGGCGCGTTCGTATTGATGTTTCTGGTGTGCATCGCACTGATCGGCATCCCTGTCATGCTCGCTGAAACCCTGATAGGCCGGCGCGCCCGGCAAAGTCCGGCGAATGCCCTGAAGGTGCTGGCGCTTGAGGCTGGGCACTCGCCCAAGTGGTCGTGGGGGGCGTTTGCCGGGATGATCACGGCATTGCTGATTCTGTCTTTCTATAGTGTGGTCGGTGGCTGGTCGCTGGATTACATCATCGACATGGGACGCGGCGACTTTCAGGGCGCTACGGCTGATCAGGTCGGTGCCTATTTTGGCAATGTCATTGCCGATCCTTGGCGTCTGACACTTTGGCACACGATTTTTATGCTGCTGTCCGCGCTCGTCATCGCCAAGGGCGTGGTTGCAGGGCTTGAGCGCAGCCTGCGGATCATGATGCCGCTGCTGTTCGTGATGATTCTGGTGCTGCTGGGGTACAGCATGACCACTGGGCATTTCATGGAAGGCGTGCATTTCATGTTCGACTTTCACCCGGAAAAAGTCCTCGACGGTTTGCTGCCCGCCATGGGCCACGCGTTCTTCTCTTTGAGCGTGGGCGTTGGCTCGATCATGATCTACGGCGCCTACATGCCCAAGAGTGCGTCATTGTCTGGCACGGTTGTCGGCGTGGCATTGCTCGACACGTTTGTTTCGCTGGTGGCCGGTCTGGCCTTGTTTCCTATTGTGTTCGCCGGCGGACTGAACCCTAGCGAGGGGCCAGGCCTGATGTTCGTCAGTCTGCCATTCGCTTTTGGTAATGTGGCTTTCGGTCAGTTGATGGGCGTTGTGTTCTTTGTTCTGGTGGCGGTTGCGGCTTGGAGTTCGGCAATTTCGTTACTTGAGCCCATGGTTGCCTACCTGGTGGAACGCACGAAAGTCAGGCGTGCCTGGGTGACATTCTGGCTGGCATTCACCTGCTGGTTCGTCGGTTTGGGCACGGTGTTCTCCTTCAATATCTGGAAGGAAGCCAAGTTTTTCGTGAGCGAAGGCGGGATGTTCCATCTCTACCAATGGGGCGCGCAGAGTGGCCTTGATTTCTTCGGTGTGATCGATTTCTTCACCTCGCGGATCATGTTGCCGCTGGGTGGGTTGTGTTTCGTGCTGTTTGCCGGGTGGGTGATGGGGCGTGATGCGGTGCGTGACGAGTTGTCGACTCGTAACCCGGCGCTGTTTGCCCTGTCTTTGTTCTTGATGCGCTATGTGGCGCCCATCGGCATTCTTGTAGTGTTTGCCACCCAGCTCTGGAAGTGACGCTTACATGACGACACATATTCAACGATCGGCGCTGCTGCCGTACCCGGCGCAATTTCTTTACGACCTGGTCAACGACGTGGCGCGTTATCCGGAGTTTTTACCGTGGTGCTCGTCGGCTGAAGTGCTGGAAAGCTCGCCCGAGCATATGCGTGCCAGCGTGGGCGTGGCCAAGGGTGGCCTCAGTCAGCATTTCGTGACGCGCAACACGCTGGTACCTGGGCAATCGATCGAAATGAATCTCGAAGAGGGCCCTTTCAATCAGTTGCACGGCGTATGGGTGTTCAAGGTGTTGAACGAGAAGGCCTGCAAGATCAGTTTGGATCTGTCCTTCGACTACGCGGGGCCGCTAGTGCGCGCCACGCTGGGGCCGCTGTTCAATCAGGCTGCGAATACCCTGGTGGATGCGTTCTGCCAGCGTGCCAAGCAGATGCATGGTTGAATCGATGATCGAGATAGAGGTCGTATTTGCGGCCGTTGATCGTCAGGTGCTGCGTACGGTCAGCTTGGTTGAGGGGGCGACCGTGCGATCGGCGGTGTTTGCCTCGGGTATTGATATCGAGTTTCCCGAGTTGAATCTGTCTGAGTGTCCTCTGGGGATTTTTGGCAAAGTGGTTTCTGATCCGGATGCAAGGCTGGTTCAGGCGGGGGATCGAATCGAGATTTACCGGCCGCTGCTCGCCGACCCCAAAGAGGTTCGGCGTTTGCGTGCGGCTAAAGCAGCTGAAGCCAAAGCTCGAAATCAGTAAGCAAGCCAATCTGCAGGCAATAAAAAACCCGGAATTCCCGGGTTTTTTATTGCCTCGCCAATTATTGCGGCGAGGTGTCCAGCGGCTCTGGTGTCGGAACCGGAACGGTTTCTACACCATCGACTTCCTTCTGGATCTGATCCAGCATGGAACCTGGCTTGACCGGTTTTTCCGGTTTTGGCTTCTCGGCGTTTTCAGCAGGAGCGGTCACGGTAGTGCCACTGTCCTTGCCGAGAATGGCTTCGTCACGGCTTACGCCCGGCATGAAGTCACCAGACAGGCTGACAAGCTGGTCGTTTGAGTTAAAAATAACGCTGATGCGTTCCTGTTGGCGTTCACCGCCACCCGGTTGCAGGCTGTACAGATAATCCCAGCGATTGGCATGGAACGTGTCGGTAAGCAGGGGGTTGCCCATGATAAACCGTACTTGCGGCCGGGTCATTCCCGGGCGTAACTGGTCTATCATGTCCTGCGTGACGACATTGCCCTGCTGGATGTCGATTTTGTAAACCCCGGGGAATGAACAACCGGCGAGTGCGAGCAGTCCCACAAAGGTGAAACTGGTTAGCAAGAGCTTGGTGTTTTGCATCGGTGGGCGACTTCCACTATCTTGGCTGGGACAACGTAAACGCCGATCATACCCGCATTAAGAGAAGCTGCGAAGCAGCATCGCGAGAAAGCTAACCATGGTTGAAAATAGCGAACTACGCAAAGCCGGTCTGAAAGTGACCCTGCCACGGGTCAAGATCCTGCAAATGCTCGACTCTACCGAGCAGCGTCACATGAGTGCCGAGGACGTCTACAAGGCGTTGATGGAAGCTGGCGAGGACGTCGGTCTGGCCACGGTTTACCGTGTTCTGACCCAGTTTGAAGCGGCTGGTCTCGTGGTCCGTCACAACTTCGACGGTGGCCACGCGGTATTCGAATTGGCCGACGGTGGGCACCACGACCATATGGTTAACGTTGAAACCGGTGAAGTCGTCGAGTTCATCAGCGTGGAAATCGAAAAACTCCAGAATGCAATTGCCGAGGAGCACGGTGTCGAGTTGGTGGATCACAACCTGGTGCTGTACGTACGCAAGAAAAAGTAAGCATGTCGCGCGAATTTCAGGTTCGCGAAACGAGCGAAGGCGACCCAAGGGTCGCCTTCGTGCTTTGTGTCATCTTTAAACTTTGGCGGTGACGACCATCTTTTTCGCATGCGCCAAGGATTCCTTGGTCAGGTCGATGCCGCCCAGCATGCGTGCCACTTCTTCTATTCGGTCGTTCTTGCTCAGCTTGGAGACAGCAGTATGGGTTGCCTGTTCGCCCCGTACCTTGTGTACAAACAGGTGTTGGTGACCTTGCGCCGCCACTTGTGGCAAGTGCGTCACTGTCAGAACCTGTCCGCGTTCACCCAGGCGGCGAAGCAATTGGCCGACAATTTCAGCGGTCGGACCGCCAATGCCTACGTCCACCTCGTCGAATACCAGTGTGGGTACGCGGGAGGTTTGCGCGGTAATCACTTGAATTGCCAAGCTGATACGTGACAGTTCGCCACCGGACGCCACTTTCGCCAGTGCCTTCAGGGGTTGGCCGGGGTTGGCGCTGACCAGCAGTTCGACTTGCTCCAGCCCGTTGGGCAGAAGTTCTTCGCTGCTATTGGCGCGCAGCTCAATGGTGAACCGCCCGCCCGGCATGCCCAGGCGTTGAATTTCCTGCTCTACCGCGCTGGCGAGGCTGCCGGCGGCCTGATGGCGCAAATCACTCAGCTCGCGGGCCTTCTCCTGATAATGGCGAGCATAGGAGGCTAGCTCTTCGCTCAAGCGCTCGATGGATTCGTCGTTGGCATTGAGCGTTTCGATTTCATCCAGCAGTTTCTGCTGCATTTCACTGACTTCGGTCGGTTGAATCCTGTGCTTGCGCGCCAGCGTGTAAATGGCATCCAGTCGCTCTTCCAGATATTGCAGGCGAGCCGGGTCGGCATCGAAGTTATCAAGGAAGCGGTTGAGTTCACCAACGGCTTCTTCAACCTGGATCTGCGCGCTGGTCAGCAAGCTGCTTGCTTCGCCCAGTGCGCCGACCGAATTGTTCACACTCGATAAGCGATTGAGGCTGGCGGTCAGCGCATTCAGCACGTTGCCGGAATCACTTTCGCTGCATTGCTCGACCACTTGTCGACAAATACCCAGCAAGGTTTCGGCGTTGGTCAGGTTTTTGTGTTCCTGCTCCAACTGCTCGAGTTCGTTCTCGCCGAGGCCGAGATTTTCCAGTTCTTCGAGCTGGTAGCTGAGCAGTTGATGGCGCGCGCGTTGTTCGTCGCCGGAATTGGAGAGGCGCTCCAGCTCCTGGCGTGTCTGGCGCCAACGCTGCGCGGCCAGATGCACTTGGCGCGCCAGGTCGGTAGCGCCGGCGTATTCGTCCAGCAGTCGGCGATGGGTGTCGGTTTTCAGCAGGGACTGGTGTTCATGCTGGCTATGGATATCGATCAGCAATTCGCCGAGAGCCTTGAGATCACCCAGCGGGCAGGGCGTGCCGTTGATATAGCCGCGCGAACGACCTTCGCAGGTGATGACCCGGCGCAGGATGCAGGGGCCGTCGATGTCCAGGTCGCGTTCGGCTAGCCAGGCGCGGGCTTCGGGGATATCGATCAGGTCGAAAGTCGCCAGGATATCGGCCTTGTCGGCGCCCGGGCGCACTACGCCACTGTCGGCGCGATCGCCAAGGGTCAGGCCCAGGGCGTCGAGCATGATCGATTTGCCTGCGCCGGTTTCCCCTGTGATCACGCTCATCCCGCGATCGAGTTCGAGATCGAGATGTTCAACGATGGCGTAGTTGTGTACAGACAGGTGCACCAGCATAAAGGCCGCTCCCAGGCTTTAGGTCTGGTTATTTATACAGTGTTTTGTTTCGGGCTGACAATGCCCCCTCTTAGCTCGATTCGCTTGAACGGAAAAATTTCTTAGTGCATTGAGGAATGAGAAAGCGGCACTTTTTTGTAGGGTTAATCATTGAAGCCCCTTGAAGCCTGATTTTGCGGCCCCATATATCGGGACAGAAGCGCGAGTCGAACTCGCGGACGATATTGAAAGGAGAATTCTATGGCTGACGAACAGACAGTAGATAAGCAAAACCCAGAAGCCAATCCAGCGCCCGAGGGTTCGGGTGACGACCTGGCGACCCGTGTACAAGTGCTCGAAGAGCAATTGGCCGCCGCGCAGGATCAGTCTCTGCGTGTTGCCGCTGATCTGCAGAACGTCCGTCGTCGTGCCGAGCAAGACGTCGAGAAAGCGCATAAGTTTGCGCTGGAAAAATTCGCCAGCGATCTGTTGCCGATTGTCGACAGCCTGGAGCGCGGCCTCGAGCTGTCGAACCCGGACGACGAAAGTATTCGTCCGATGCGCGAGGGGATCGAGCTGACGCTGAAAATGTTCCACGACACCCTCAAGCGTTATCAGCTTGAAGCGATCGATCCGCATGGCGAACCGTTCAATGCCGTTCACCATCAGGCGATGGCCATGCAGGAAAGCGCCGACGTAGAGCCGAACAGCGTTCTGAAGGTGTTCCAGAAGGGCTACCAGCTCAACGGCCGCTTGTTGCGCCCGGCCATGGTCGTGGTCAGCAAGGCGCCTGCGCCAGTTTCGCCTTCTATTGATGAGCAGGCTTGAAATTAGCCGCAAGGCCCCCATTTAGAAGTCAAGCGTTTAAGTGCTACCGCAGTTAGCCACCACTGCTGCGGCATCCAAATCCAAAGTTTCGGGAGAGTTAACATGGGCAAAATTATCGGTATCGACCTGGGGACTACCAACTCCTGCGTCTCCGTGCTGGAAAACGGCAAAGCAAAAGTTATTGAAAACGCTGAAGGCGCGCGTACCACGCCGTCGATCATCGCTTACGCCAACGATGGCGAAATTCTGGTAGGTCAGTCGGCCAAGCGTCAGGCTGTTACCAACCCGCACAACACTCTGTACGCCGTAAAGCGTCTGATCGGTCGTCGTTTCGACGAAGAAGTTGTGCAGAAAGACATTCAGATGGTCCCTTACAAGATCGTCAAGGCTGACAACAACGACGCTTGGGTTGAAGTAAACGGCCAGAAAATGGCCCCGCCACAAATCTCGGCTGAAATTCTGAAGAAAATGAAGAAGACCGCCGAAGATTACCTCGGCGAGCCAGTGACTGAGGCGGTAATCACCGTTCCGGCTTACTTCAACGACAGCCAGCGTCAGGCGACCAAAGACGCCGGCCGCATCGCCGGTCTGGACGTAAAACGTATCATCAACGAACCAACCGCCGCCGCTCTGGCTTACGGTATGGACAAGGCCAAGGGCGATCACACCGTGATCGTTTACGACCTGGGTGGCGGTACTTTCGACGTTTCGGTGATCGAGATCGCTGAAGTTGACGGCGAGCACCAGTTCGAAGTGTTGGCCACCAACGGTGACACGTTCCTGGGCGGTGAAGACTTCGACATTCGTCTGATCGACTACCTCGTGGACGAATTCAAGAAAGAAAGCGGCATGAACCTCAAAGGTGATCCGCTGGCCATGCAGCGCCTGAAAGAAGCCGCTGAGAAAGCCAAGATCGAGCTGTCGTCCGCTCAGTCGACCGACGTGAACCTGCCGTACATCACTGCAGACGCCACCGGTCCTAAGCACCTGAACGTCAAGATCTCGCGTGCCAAGCTCGAAGCTCTGGTTGAAGACCTGGTTCAGCGCACCATCGAACCTTGCCGCATCGCCATGAAAGACGCTGGTCTGGACGTTGGCGCGATCAACGACGTGATCCTGGTCGGCGGTCAGACTCGTATGCCGCTGGTACAGAAGCTGGTAACCGATTTCTTCGGTAAAGAAGCACGTAAAGACGTTAACCCGGACGAAGCGGTTGCCATGGGTGCTGCGATTCAGGGCGCTGTTCTGGCTGGCGACGTGAAAGACGTTCTGCTGCTCGACGTCAGCCCGCTGACCCTGGGTATCGAAACCATGGGTGGCGTGATGACCGCGCTGATCGAGAAAAACACCACGATTCCTACCAAGAAATCGCAAGTGTTCTCGACTGCCGACGACAACCAGGGCGCTGTGACCATTCATGTTCTGCAAGGTGAGCGTAAGCAAGCCACACAAAACAAATCCCTGGGCAAGTTCGACCTGGCCGACATTCCACCCGCTCCACGTGGCGTGCCGCAGATTGAAGTGACTTTCGACATCGATGCCAACGGCATCCTGCACGTTGGTGCGAAAGACAAGGCCACCGGCAAGACTCAGTCGATCGTGATCAAGGCCAACTCCGGTCTGTCCGACGAAGAAATCGAGCGCATGGTGCGTGACGCCGAAGCGAACGCTGACGAAGATCGCAAGTTCGAAGAACTGGCCGTCGCCCGTAACCAAGGTGATGCACTGGTTCACTCGACTCGCAAAATGGTCTCCGAAGCTGGCGACAAGGTCAGCGCCGAAGAGAAGACTGCGATCGAAGCCGCTGTGGTCGCTCTGGAAGCCGCTGTTAAAGGCGACGACAAGGCTGCCATCGAAGCCAGGGTTGAAGAGCTGTCGAAACTCTCCGCTCCGGTTGCTCAGAAGATGTACGCCGACCAGGCTCAGCCAGCTGATGGTGCAGCCCCGCAAGGCGAATCGGCTGAGAAACCTGAAGACGTGGTCGATGCAGAGTTCGAAGAAGTCAAAGACCACAAGTAAGTTGTTGGTCGGCCGGTTGACTGCCTTTCGGCGGTGACTGGTAGGATGTCGCCGCGCGGGAGCTTGCTCCCGCGTTGGTGTATCTGGAATACGCGAATTTTTACAGCATGCGACAGCGTTCGGATGCTGGCGGTATGGCTGAAAATGCTCCTGCTTTTCACGTCGAAAGTACCGCATGAATCACAGACCAGGATCGTTGAATTGACGTGAGTTGGGTCCGGGCCTGTATTGGGGCTCAACGAGTTTGGCGAGGCTCAGGAGGGGTTTGCCGAACGTCCTTAAGAGTGCAAAGACTTATGGCAAAGCGTGACTATTACGAGGTGTTGGGTGTTGAGCGTGGCGCGAGCGACGCAGACCTGAAAAAGGCCTATCGCCGTTTGGCGATGAAGCATCACCCGGACCGTAATCCCGATGACAAAGCATCGGAAGAACTGTTCAAAGAGGCCAATGAGGCCTACGAAGTATTGTCCGACTCGAGCAAGCGAGCGGCGTTCGACCAGTATGGTCATGCCGGTGTCGACCCAAGCATGGGGGGAGGCGGTGCCGGTTTCGGTGGTCAGAACTTCTCCGACATCTTTGGCGATGTCTTCAGTGACTTCTTCGGTGGCGGTCGCGGTGGTTCCCGTGGCGGGGCTCAGCGTGGCAGCGACTTGCGCTACACCCTGGAACTGAATCTGGAAGAAGCGGTGCGCGGCACAACCGTGAATATCCGCGTTCCGACACTGGTCAATTGCAAGCCGTGCGATGGTTCGGGTGCCAAAAAAGGCTCGTCACCTTCGACTTGCCCGACGTGTGGCGGCATTGGTCAGGTGCGCATGCAGCAGGGCTTCTTCTCGGTGCAGCAGACCTGCCCGCGTTGCCATGGCCAGGGTAAGATCATTTCCGATCCGTGCGACTCCTGCCACGGTGACGGCCGCGTTGAAGAGTACAAAACCCTGTCGGTCAAAGTGCCGGCCGGCGTCGATACTGGCGACCGCATTCGTCTGTCTGGCGAAGGCGAGGCGGGTACTCAAGGTGGTCCGACTGGTGACCTGTATGTCGTCATCAACGTGCGAGAGCACGACATCTTTCAGCGTGACGGCAAACATCTGTTCTGCGAAGTGCCGATCAGCTTTGTCGATGCAGCGCTGGGCGGCGAGCTGGAAATTCCGACCCTCGACGGTCGCGTCAAACTGAAAATCCCTGAAGGTACCCAGACCGGCAAGCAGTTCCGCGTGCGCGGCAAGGGTGTGGCTCCTGTGCGTGGCGGTGGTGCGGGCGACTTGATGTGCCGTGTAGCGGTCGAGACGCCGGTCAACCTGAATCGTCGTCAGCGCGAATTGCTGGAAGAGTTCCGCAGCTCCCTGGCCGATGACAACAGCCACTCGCCGAAAACCACGGGTTGGTTTGACGGTGTGAAGCGCTTCTTCGGCGACTTGTAAGGAGTGGGCATGCGACGTATTGCAGTGATGGGCGCCGCCGGGCGCATGGGTAAAATTCTGGTGGAGGCCGTGCAGCAGCGCGCGCCACTGACCGGGTTGACTGCCGCTGTCGTCCGTCCTGGCAGCACGCTGATCGGGGTGGATGCCGGTGAGTTGGCTTCGCTGGGGCGAATTGGCGTGCCGCTCTCCGGTCATGTGGAAGCGGTCGCTGATGAATTCGATGTATTGATCGACTTCACGCTGCCGGAAGTGATGCTGAAAAATTTGGCGTTCTGTCGTAAGGCAGGCAAGGCCATGGTCATCGGCACCACCGGGCTGGATGCGGCGCAAAAGCAATTGCTGGTCGAGGCGGGCAAGGACATTCCTATCGTCTTCGCGTCCAACTTCAGCGTCGGGGTCAATCTGTCGCTGAAGCTGCTGGACATGGCGGCGCGCGTGTTGGGTGATGATGCCGACATCGAAATCATCGAGGCTCACCACCGCCACAAGATCGATGCGCCGTCGGGTACGGCGTTGCGCATGGGTGAGGTGATTGCCGGTGCGCTGGATCGTGATCTGCAGAAAGTTGCGGTCTACGGTCGTGAAGGCCATACCGGTGCCCGTGAGCGCGAAACCATCGGTTTTGCCACGGTTCGTGGTGGGGATGTGGTGGGTGATCACACGGTGCTGTTCGCCTGTGAGGGTGAGCGTCTGGAGATCACCCATAAGGCGTCGAGCCGCATGACGTTCGCCAAGGGCGCGGTGCGTGCGGCGTTGTGGCTGGACGGTCGCGAGCCGGGCCTGTACGACATGCAAGACGTGCTCGACCTGCGTTGATTGACCGTTTGAACCCGGCGCAAACGCCCTGTTTGCGCTGGATTTTCTCCGCCGAGCGACGTCCTGTCGCATTCTCCGGCCTTTTAGGCTCATTAGCGGTGGACCCAAAAAGCCTTTTTCTGTAAGCTACAGCTTTAGTGTGTCCACTAAAAGCGAGCAGAATAATTCAGTGAAGAAGCGGGGTGACGTGTCCATACGTCACTCCGCTTTTTTACAACCTGCGATCGCCCTTTCATGCGTTATTTACGGGAGGTCTTCTTGACTAAGCCAGCCATACTTGCCCTTGCTGATGGCAGCATTTTTCGCGGCGAAGCCATTGGAGCCGACGGTCAAACCGTTGGTGAGGTGGTGTTCAACACCGCAATGACCGGCTATCAGGAAATCCTTACCGATCCTTCCTACGCCCAACAGATCGTTACCCTGACTTACCCGCACATCGGCAACACCGGCACCACGCCCGAAGACGCCGAGTCCGACCGCGTCTGGTCCGCTGGTCTGGTCATCCGTGACTTGCCGCTGGTGGCGAGCAACTGGCGCAACACGATGTCCCTGTCTGATTACCTGAAAGCCAACAATGTTGTGGCGATCGCCGGTATCGACACCCGTCGTCTGACCCGCATCCTGCGTGAAAAAGGTGCACAGAACGGCTGCATCATGGCCGGTGACAACATCTCTGAAGAAGCCGCCATTGCTGCCGCGCAAGGCTTTCCGGGCCTCAAGGGAATGGATCTGGCGAAAGTCGTCAGCACCAAGGCTCAATACGAATGGCGCTCCACTGTCTGGGATCTGAAAACCGACAGCCACGCGACCATCGAAGCTTCCGAGTTGCCTTACCACGTCGTTGCCTACGACTTTGGCGTCAAGCTGAACATTCTGCGCATGCTGGTTGAGCGCGGCTGCCGCGTTACCGTGGTCCCGGCGCAAACTCCGGCCGCTGACGTACTGGCTCTGAAGCCGGACGGTGTGTTCCTGTCCAACGGCCCTGGTGATCCGGAGCCGTGCGACTACGCGATCCAGGCGATCAAGGACGTGCTGGAAACCGAAACTCCGGTATTCGGCATTTGCCTCGGTCACCAGTTGCTGGCGCTGGCCTCCGGTGCCAAGACCCTGAAAATGGGCCATGGTCACCACGGTGCCAACCACCCGGTGCAGGACCTGGACACGGGCGTCGTGATGATCACCAGCCAGAACCACGGTTTTGCGGTAGACGAAGAAACGCTGCCTGCCAACGTCCGCGCGATTCACAAATCGCTGTTCGACGGCACCCTGCAAGGCATCGAGCGCACCGACAAAAGTGCGTTCAGCTTCCAGGGTCACCCTGAGGCGAGCCCGGGCCCGAACGATGTCGCGCCACTGTTCGACCGCTTCATCAACGAGATGGCCAAGCGACGCTAAGCGTTCGCCTTGAGACTGTAGAGAGAAGCCCTTCGAGGGCGGCCCCGACACCGGCGGCCCCCTCGAGACTTCAGAAATCGATCAAGACGGCTTGCCGACTGACCTGCGGATTTGAGTGACAAACCCATGCCAAAACGTACAGACATTAAAAGCATCCTGATTCTTGGCGCTGGCCCGATCGTTATCGGCCAGGCTTGCGAATTCGACTACTCCGGCGCCCAGGCCTGCAAGGCCCTGCGCGAAGAGGGTTACCGCGTCATCCTGGTGAACTCCAACCCGGCCACCATCATGACCGACCCGGACATGGCTGACGCCACGTACATCGAGCCGATCAAGTGGCAGACTGTTGCCAAGATCATCGAAAAAGAACGTCCCGATGCAGTGTTGCCAACCATGGGCGGCCAGACTGCTCTGAACTGCGCCCTGGATCTGGAGCGCGAAGGCGTTCTGGAGAAGTTCGGCGTGGAGATGATCGGTGCCAACGCCGACACCATCGACAAGGCTGAAGACCGTTCGCGTTTCGACAAGGCGATGAAATCCATCGGCCTGGCCTGCCCGCGTTCCGGTATCGCCCACAGCATGGAAGAAGCCAACGCAGTCCTCGAAACGTTGGGTTTTCCGTGCATCATCCGTCCGTCCTTCACCATGGGCGGCACTGGTGGCGGTATCGCTTACAACCGTGAAGAGTTCGAAGAAATCTGCGCCCGTGGTCTGGACCTGTCGCCAACCAAAGAGCTGCTGATCGACGAATCCCTGATCGGCTGGAAAGAATATGAAATGGAAGTTGTCCGCGACAAAAAGGACAACTGCATCATCGTCTGCTCGATCGAAAACTTCGACCCGATGGGCGTGCACACCGGTGACTCGATCACTGTCGCCCCGGCTCAGACCCTGACCGACAAGGAATACCAGATCCTGCGTAACGCCTCCCTGGCGGTACTGCGCGAGATCGGCGTCGAGACCGGCGGTTCCAACGTTCAATTCGGTATCTGCCCGAACACTGGCCGTATGGTCGTGATCGAAATGAACCCGCGTGTATCGCGTTCCTCGGCGCTGGCTTCGAAAGCCACCGGTTTCCCGATCGCCAAAGTCGCGGCCAAACTGGCTGTGGGTTACACCCTCGACGAACTGTCGAACGACATCACCGGTGGGAAGACCCCGGCGTCCTTCGAGCCGTCCATCGACTACGTCGTGACCAAGCTGCCCCGCTTCGCCTTCGAGAAATTCGCCAAGGCTGACGCACGCCTGACCACGCAGATGAAATCGGTCGGCGAAGTCATGGCTATCGGCCGTACCTTCCAGGAATCCCTGCAGAAAGCCCTGCGCGGTCTGGAGGTTGGTGTTTGCGGTCTGGACGAGAAGCTCGACCTGAGCAATCCGGAAAGCATGAGCGTGCTCAAGCGCGAACTGACTGTGCCGGGCGCCGAGCGTATCTGGTACGTGGCAGACGCCTTCCGTGCGGGCATGACTGTCGAAGACATCTTCGGCATGAACATGATCGACCCGTGGTTCCTGGTGCAGATCGAAGATCTGATCAAGGACGAAGAGAAGGTCAAGACCCTCGGTCTGTCCGCTATCGACCGCGACCTGATGTTCAAGCTCAAGCGCAAAGGCTTCTCCGATCAGCGTCTGGCCAAGTTGCTGGGCGTTACCGAGAAAAACCTGCGCACTCACCGTCACAAGCTGGAAGTGTTCCCGGTCTACAAGCGCGTTGACACCTGCGCGGCCGAGTTCGCCACCGACACTGCTTACCTGTACTCGACTTACGAGGAAGAGTGCGAAGCGGCGCCGTCCGGTCGCGACAAAATCATGATTCTGGGCGGCGGTCCGAACCGTATCGGTCAGGGTATCGAGTTCGACTACTGCTGCGTTCACGCGGCCCTCGCTCTGCGCGAAGACGGTTACGAGACCATTATGGTCAACTGCAACCCGGAAACCGTGTCCACCGACTACGACACGTCCGACCGTCTGTACTTCGAGCCGGTAACGCTGGAAGACGTGCTGGAAATCTGCCGCGTCGAGAAGCCCAAAGGTGTGATCGTCCAGTACGGCGGCCAGACTCCGCTGAAACTGGCTCGTGCTCTGGAAGCTGCCGGCGTACCGATCATCGGCACCAGCCCTGACGCCATCGACCGCGCTGAAGACCGTGAGCGCTTCCAGCAAATGGTTGAGCGTCTGAACTTGCGTCAGCCGCCAAACGCCACCGTGCGTAGCGAAGACGAAGCTGTTCGCGCTGCTGCGAAGATCGGTTATCCGCTGGTGGTGCGCCCGTCCTACGTGCTGGGCGGTCGCGCAATGGAGATCGTCTACAAGGAAGACGAGCTCAAGCGTTACCTGCGTGACGCGGTGCAGGTGTCCAACGACAGCCCGGTGCTGCTCGATCACTTCCTCAACTGCGCCATCGAGATGGACGTTGATGCGGTCTGCGACGGCAAGGACGTGGTGATCGGCGCGATCATGCAGCACATCGAACAGGCTGGCGTTCACTCCGGTGACTCCGCGTGCTCGCTGCCGCCTTACTCGCTGCCGGCGCACATCCAGGACGAGATGCGCGAACAGGTCAAGAAAATGGCCCTGGAGTTGGGTGTTGTCGGCCTGATGAACGTGCAGTTGGCGCTGCAAGGAGAAGACATCTACGTCATCGAGGTGAACCCGCGCGCTTCCCGTACCGTACCGTTCGTCTCCAAGTGCATCGGTGTTTCCCTGGCGATGATCGCGGCTCGCGTGATGGCCGGTAAAACCCTGAAAGAAATTGGTTTCACCAAGGAAATCATCCCGAACTTCTACAGCGTGAAAGAGGCGGTCTTCCCGTTCGCCAAATTCCCTGGCGTTGACCCGATCCTCGGCCCAGAGATGAAGTCCACTGGTGAAGTGATGGGTGTCGGCGACACCTTCGGCGAAGCTTTCGCCAAGGCCCAAATGGGTGCCAGCGAAGTGCTGCCGACCGGCGGTACTGCATTCATCAGCGTGCGTGACGACGACAAGCCACTGGTTGCAGGCGTAGCCCGTGATCTGATCAACTTGGGCTTCGAAGTGGTCGCGACTGCCGGCACTGCCAAGCTGATCGAAGCTGCGGGCCTGAAAGTGCGTCGTGTGAACAAGGTGACCGAGGGGCGTCCGCACGTGGTCGACATGATCAAGAATGACGAAGTCACTCTGATCATCAACACCACTGAAGGTCGTCAGTCGATCGCCGACTCCTACTCCATTCGTCGTAATGCCTTGCAGCACAAGATTTACTGCACCACCACCATTGCTGCTGGCGAAGCTATCTGTGAAGCGCTGAAATTCGGTCCTGAAAAAACCGTGCGCCGCTTGCAGGATCTACACGCAGGATTGAAGGCATGAGCATAATCAAGTACCCAATGACTGTTCAGGGCGCTCGCGCCCTGGAAGAAGAGCACACTCACCTGACCAAGGTCGTTCGTCCAAAGCTTAGCCAGGACATCGGTACGGCCCGCGAGTTGGGTGACTTGAAGGAAAACGCTGAATACCATGCCGCTCGTGAACAGCAAGGCATGGTCGAAGCGCGGATTCGTGATATTGAGGGCCGGATTCAGAATCAGGTGATCATCGATGTCACGACGATTCCCCATACCGGTAAAGTGATTTTCGGCACCACCGTTGAAATCGCTAATGTCGAAACTGATGAAAGCGTCACTTACCACATCGTGGGTGAGGATGAGGCTGACTTCAAACTCGGCAAGATTTCAGTCGGTTCTCCTCTTGCTCGTGCTTTGATCGGCAAGGAAGAGGGTGATGTGGTTGCTGTGAAAACGCCAGGTGGCGTTATCGAGTATGAGATTGTCGAAGTCCGTCACATCTGAAACCGGGCGCCCGCTACGCGCGGGCGCCATGCTTTGGCAGCTGACCCAGATGTTGTGGGTCGGTGGTCTTTGGTTGATTCATTTTGGTTTGCAGCCGGCGTTGGGCCAGATTGGCCTGGCGCAGTTGCTGATTGATGAAATCGCCAGTGCATTTGAAGTGCTGGTGGTGGGCTTTTCCGCCGCATGCTTGATTTTTCAGGCCTTGGTGCTGGTGCAGGCCGAGGGCCTTGGCAGTCTATGGCAAGATTTTCGCGGGCAGGTGCTGTTGATGGCGTTGAATGCGTGTGCGATGTTTGTCGCCGTGCGTATCGGCTGGCCGGATGCTCAGCGCTGGCAGGTATTCAGTTATCTGGTTCTGGGGTTTTCCGGGTTGGTGCTGGTGCTGCAGCCGGTACCTGGATGGAGTGGCAGGGTGCGCGAAGCACACCCTTGACCCTTGTCATCACTTGAAGCGATGAACGTTCGACAGCTGCTTGTTGACGCTGAAGTTCTTGCGGTAAACCAGTGCCATCTTGCCGATGACCTGTACCAGGTCAGCCTTGCCGACCTTGCACAGTTCTGCGATGTGCGCCAGGCGCGACTCGCGATCAAGGATGTTGAGCTTGATTTTGATCAGCTCGTGATCCGCCAATGCGCGTTCAAGTTCGGCTATAACACCTTCAGTCAAACCGTTGTCAGCCACAGTCAAGACTGGTTTCAGATGGTGGCCAATGGATTTGTACTGTTTCTTCTGCTCTTGAGTGAGCGGCATAATCTGACCCTTTCGTCTGGATTCTGTAAAATGGCGGCCATTTTACCCGAGGGTTCGTGGATCCGCCCAATTAATCACGACCCTTATCATCGAGGTGCCCAATGGCGCGTTCCAAGACAAGCCTTGGTTGGCTGAAAAGACATGTCAATGATCCCTATGTGAAGCAAGCGCAGAAGGATGGCTACCGCTCGCGTGCGAGTTACAAGCTTCTGGAGGTTCAAGAGAAATACAAGCTGATCCGTCCGGGCATGAGTGTTGTCGATCTGGGGGCTGCGCCTGGTGGCTGGTCGCAGGTTACTAGCCGGCTGATCGGTGGTCAGGGGCGTCTGATTGCCTCGGACATCCTGGAAATGGACAGTATTCCGGACGTGACCTTCATTCAGGGCGACTTCACCGAGGACGCAGTACTCGCGCAGATCCTGGATGCCGTCGGTAATTCGCAGGTAGACCTTGTGATTTCCGATATGGCCCCCAATATGAGTGGTACACCTGAAGTGGACATGCCCAAAGCCATGTTCCTTTGCGAGTTGGCGCTTGATCTGGCGGAGCGGATACTCAAGCCGGGTGGTAATTTCGTAATCAAGATTTTTCAGGGCGAAGGGTTTGATGTTTACCTGAAGGATGCCCGCAAGAAGTTCGACAAGATCCAGATGATCAAACCGGATTCTTCTCGTGGCAGCTCCCGCGAGCAGTACATGCTGGCTTGGGGTTATCGCGGGCGTAGTGAGTAAAACGGGTTTTTTTCACGGGGGTGATAGGTTTTTCGTATTTTGCCCCGAGCGCTTTAGCGAATATTGTGTAGAAAGTGTTTCACAAAGGGTTACAGACGGCGCCTGCCAGAGTTGTAGGTAATGTAGTAAGTTAGGCCGGTGAATATCATGCGAAGCGCGCGCCAGTAGCGGAGCTTGCTTCAGAGGGTAGTTAATTGAACGATATGGCAAAGAATTTGATCCTGTGGTTGATCATCGCGGCTGTCCTGGTGACGGTGATGAACAACTTCTCCAGCCCTAACGAGCCGCAGACCCTCAACTATTCCGACTTCATCCAGCAGGTCAAGGATGGCAAGGTCGAGCGCGTAGCGGTTGATGGCTATGTGATTACCGGCAAGCGCAACGACGGCGACAGCTTCAAGACCATTCGTCCCGCTATTCAGGACAATGGCCTGATCGGTGATCTGGTCGATAACCACGTTGTGGTTGAGGGCAAGCAACCTGAGCAGCAGAGCATCTGGACCCAGCTTCTGGTAGCCAGCTTCCCGATCCTGGTGATTATCGCGGTGTTCATGTTCTTCATGCGCCAGATGCAGGGCGGCGCTGGCGGCAAGGGCGGACCGATGAGCTTCGGCAAGAGCAAGGCGCGCCTGCTCTCCGAAGATCAGGTCAAGACTACTTTGGCTGACGTTGCCGGTTGCGACGAAGCCAAGGAAGAAGTGGGTGAGTTGGTAGAGTTCCTGCGTGATCCGGGCAAGTTCCAGCGTCTGGGTGGTCGTATCCCTCGTGGCGTGCTGATGGTGGGGCCTCCGGGTACCGGTAAGACTTTGCTGGCCAAGGCTATCGCTGGCGAAGCCAAAGTGCCTTTCTTCACCATTTCCGGTTCTGACTTCGTCGAAATGTTCGTCGGTGTCGGTGCAAGCCGTGTGCGTGACATGTTCGAGCAGGCGAAGAAACATGCGCCTTGCATCATTTTCATCGACGAAATCGACGCTGTCGGTCGCCACCGTGGCGCCGGCATGGGGGGTGGTCACGACGAGCGTGAGCAGACCCTCAACCAGTTGCTGGTTGAGATGGACGGCTTCGAAATGAATGACGGCATCATTGTGATTGCTGCAACCAACCGTCCTGACGTACTCGATCCGGCATTGCTGCGTCCGGGCCGTTTCGACCGTCAGGTTGTGGTCGGCCTGCCAGATATTCGTGGTCGCGAGCAGATTCTCAAGGTTCACATGCGCAAAGTGCCAATGGGTGACGACGTTGCTCCGGCCGTTATCGCTCGCGGTACTCCGGGCTTTTCCGGTGCCGACTTGGCCAACCTGGTCAACGAAGCGTCGCTGTTCGCTGCTCGTAGCGGCAAACGCATCGTCGAGATGAAAGAGTTCGAGCTGGCCAAAGACAAGATCATGATGGGCGCCGAGCGAAAATCGATGGTCATGTCCGAGAAAGAAAAGCAGAACACTGCTTATCACGAAGCTGGCCACGCCATTGTCGGTCGTGTTGTGCCTGAGCATGACCCGGTCTACAAGGTTTCGATTATCCCGCGCGGTCGTGCGTTGGGTGTGACCATGTTCCTGCCGGAAGAAGATCGTTACAGTCTGTCCAAGCGTGCGCTGATCAGCCAGATTTGCTCGCTGTACGGTGGCCGTATCGCTGAAGAAATGACCTTGGGCTTCGACGGTGTAACCACTGGTGCTTCCAACGACATCATGCGTGCCAGTCAGATTGCACGGAACATGGTGACCAAGTGGGGTCTTTCGGAAAAACTCGGTCCGTTGATGTACGCCGAAGAAGAGGGTGAAGTGTTCCTCGGGCGTGGTGGTGGCGGTCAGGGCGCCAGTTTCTCTGGTGAGACTGCGAAGCTTATCGATTCCGAAGTGCGCAGCATCATTGATCAGTGCTACGGCACGGCCAAGCAGATCCTCACGGATAATCGTGACAAGCTGGATGCAATGGCTGACGCGCTGATGAAGTATGAAACGATTGATGCTGAGCAGATCGACGACATCATGGCCGGTCGCACGCCTCGCGAGCCTCGCGATTGGTCGGGTGGTGCGGGTACGCCGCCGCCTCCTGTCGTTCAGGATGAGCGTCCGGAAAAACCGATTGGCGGTCCGGCTGCTGATGTTTAAGGTTTGAAATGACTTCTGTACAGTCCCTGACCCGGTTGCCTTGCGGCAACCGGGTTCTTGATTTTTCCCAGACGCATGTCATGGGTATTCTCAATGTAACTCCCGATTCTTTCTCTGACGGCGGCCGATACAGCCAGCTCGACGTGGCCTTGCGCCACGCTGAAGCCATGGTCGCCGCAGGTGCGACGCTGATCGATGTGGGTGGCGAGTCCACCCGTCCTGGCGCTCGTACGGTTTCGCCGCTGGAAGAGCTTGAGCGCGTGGCGCCAATCGTCGAGCTGATCAATCGCGAACTTGATGTCATCATCTCGGTCGATACGTCGACTCCGGCGGTGATGCGCGAAACTGCGAGACTGGGTGCCGGATTGATCAATGATGTGCGGTCACTGCGGCGCGATGGTGCATTGGATGCGGCGGCGGCTACGGGGTTGCCGGTGTGTCTGATGCATATGCTGGGTGAGCCTGGTGATATGCAGGATGATCCGCGCTATCAGAATGTCACTCGGGAAGTGAGCGAATTTCTCGCTGAGCGGATGGCTCAATGCGCGTTGGCAGGTATTGCTGCCGAGCGTGTCATACTTGATCCTGGTTTCGGATTCGCCAAAACCCTGGAGCACAACCTAAGCTTGTTCAAGCATATGGAGGCTCTGCATAAGCTAGGTCGACCTTTGTTGGTTGGTGTATCTCGGAAAAGCATGATTGGTCACGCCTTGAATCGTCCTGTGGGCGAGCGTCTGCATGGTGGTCTCGCACTGGCTGCGCTCGCGTCAATCAAGGGCGCACGTATATTGCGCGTCCATGATGTGGCGGAAACGGTAGACGTGGTGCGGATGATCGCGGCCGTTGAGTCGGCTGAATAAGAACGATGGAGCAGTTATGAGCAAGAAATACTTTGGTACTGACGGCATTCGTGGTCGAGTCGGGGAATATCCGATTACTCCTGACTTCATGCTCAAGCTCGGCTGGGCTGCTGGCATGGCGTTCCGCAAGATGGGCGCCTGCAAAGTGCTGGTTGGCAAAGACACGCGCATCTCCGGTTATATGTTTGAATCGGCGCTTGAAGCTGGACTGACTTCGGCGGGGGCGGATGTAATGCTGCTTGGTCCGATGCCGACGCCGGCCATTGCCTATCTGTCGCGCACGTTCCAGGCTGAAGCCGGCATCGTGATCAGTGCTTCGCACAACCCGCATGATGATAACGGCATCAAGTTCTTCTCAGGTAAAGGTACCAAGTTGCCGGATGAGCTGGAATTGATGATCGAAGAGTTGCTCGACACTCCAATGACCGTGGTCGAGTCGAGCAAGATCGGCAAGGTGTCGCGGATCAATGACGCCTCTGGTCGTTACATTGAATTCTGCAAAAGCAGTGTGCCAACCGGTACCAATTTCGCCGGTCTCAAGATCGTCATCGACTGCGCTCACGGTGCGACCTATAAAGTTGCGCCGAGTGTTTTTCGTGAGCTGGGCGCCGAGGTCGTGGTGCTGTCAGCCCAGCCAAATGGTCTGAACATCAACGACAATTGCGGCTCCACTCATATGGGGCAGTTGCAGGCGGCGGTGCTGGCTGAGCACGCTGATCTGGGTATTGCTTTTGACGGGGATGGTGATCGCGTCCTGATGGTTGACCACACGGGGGCGATTGTTGACGGTGATGACCTGCTGTTCATCATTGCTCGCGATCTGCAGGAGCGTGGAAAGCTGCAAGGAGGAGTGGTAGGCACCCTGATGAGTAATCTCGGTCTGGAGCTGGCCCTTGCCGATCTTTCGATTCCGTTTGTTCGCGCCAATGTCGGCGACCGTTATGTGATTGCTGAGTTGCTTGAGCGTAACTGGTTGGTCGGTGGTGAGAACTCAGGGCATATCGTCTGTTTCAATCACACCACGACCGGTGACGCGATCATTGCTGCTCTGCAAGTGCTGATGGCGCTCAAAACGCGTAACGAAGGTCTGGCGTTAGCTCGACAAGCTTTGCGCAAGTGTCCTCAGGTGCTGATCAATGTGCGTTTCGGTGGAGGTGAAAGTCCGCTGGAACATCCGGCTGTCAAGGAGGCCAGCGCGCGCGTCACTCAGGCAATGGCCGGTCGCGGACGTGTGCTTTTGCGCAAGTCCGGCACAGAGCCTTTGGTGCGTGTGATGGTTGAAGGGGAGGATGCAACCCAGGTTCGCAGCTATGCCGAAGAGCTGGCAAAACTGGTAACTGAAGTTTCTGCCTGATTCGGCTTGCCAGCCATGATTGTGTTGGGTAACATCTGCGCCCACTTTGACCGACGAGGTACAGCATGCGTCGCCCTATGGTAGCTGGTAACTGGAAGATGCACGGTACCCGCGCCAGCGTCGCTGAGCTGATCAACGGGCTTCGTCATCTGGCCTTGCCAAGCGGTGTTGATGTCGCGGTATTCCCGCCTTGCTTGTATATCAATCAAGTGATTGATGGCTTGAAAGGCAAATCGATTTCGGTCGGTGCGCAGAATTCTGCGGTGGAATCCATGCAAGGTGCATTGACCGGTGAGATTGCACCGAGTCAGTTGGTGGATGCAGGTTGTTCCCTTGTGCTTGTCGGGCACTCCGAACGCCGCCAGATAATGGGCGAGCGAGACGGGATGCTGAATCGCAAGTTCGCAGCGGCACAGGCATGTGGCTTGATTCCGGTGTTGTGTATAGGGGAAACCCTCGAGCAACGCGAAGCTGGAAAAACTCTTGAGGTTGTCGGGCGTCAGCTGGGCAGCATCATCGAGGAGCTGGGTGTAGGTGCTTTTGCCAAGGCAGTCATCGCTTACGAGCCTGTCTGGGCCATTGGTACCGGACTGACTGCAACGCCGCAACAGGCTCAGGATGTGCATAAAGCCATTCGCGAACAGTTGGCGGCAGAGAATTCTGAGGTCGCACGAGGTGTGCGGCTTCTATACGGCGGCAGCGTGAAGGCGGCCAATGCGGTCGAACTGTTCGGCATGCCGGATATCGATGGGGGGCTCATTGGTGGAGCTTCCCTGAATGCAGATGAGTTCGGTGCGATTTGTCGCGCCGCGGGAAACTGAAAAAATGCTGGAAACAGTCGTAGTCGTTTTTCATCTGCTGGGTGCATTGGGCGTAGTTGCTCTGGTTTTGCTGCAGCAGGGTAAGGGTGCGGACGCTGGTGCGTCTTTCGGAGCAGGTGCTTCAAATACTGTGTTCGGAAGCCAAGGTTCCTCTACCTTTCTTAGTAAGTTTACTGCTATACTTGCCGCCGGTTTCTTCATAACCAGCTTGGGGTTAGGTTACTTTGCTAAAGAGAAAGCTCATGAGCTGACTCAAGCAGGTTTGCCAGATCCAGCAGTGTTGGAAGTGCCTAAGCAGCAACAACCGGCTTCTGATGATGTACCGGTGCTTCAAGAGCAAAAGTCGGCTACTCCAGCGACTGACGTACCTCCAGCTCAAGAGCAGAAGTAAGAAGGGTTTCAAACGTAGTTTTGCCGAGGTGGTGGAATTGGTAGACACGCAACCTTGAGGTGGTTGTGCCCATAGGGTGTAGGGGTTCGAGTCCCCTTCTCGGTACCAATTAGTCAAGAGAGCCCGCTGTTGCGGGCTTTCTTGCAGGTGGAAGGTTACATTGACCCTGCAAGGGATCGGTCGTATACTTCCGCCCCAGCTTTGTCGCGGGGTGGAGCAGTCTGGTAGCTCGTCGGGCTCATAACCCGAAGGTCGTCGGTTCAAATCCGGCCCCCGCAACCAGTTTAAGGAGCCCCTTTTAAGGGGCTTTTTGTTAGCTGGATACTTTCGACGCCGCTGTTCGGCGGCGTTTCAAGGATGGGCGTTAGGCCCATTTTTTTATTTTGCATAGCATGCACATATCATGCACTAGGGGGTTCAGGTGTCGAGCAAGCTAGAAGAGTTGCAGGCCTTGCTGGCCCCGGTGGTCGTGGCCCTAGGCTATGAATGCTGGGGTATTGAGTTTTCGGCTCAAGGTCGTCACTCGATGTTGCGCGTTTATATCGATAAAGAGGGTGGCGTGCTGGTGGACGATTGCGCCATTGTCAGCCGTCAGATCAGCGGTGTACTGGATGTTGAAGATCCAATCTCCGTTGAATACACCCTCGAAGTTTCCTCGCCTGGCATGGAGCGCCCACTGTTCACTCTTGAGCAGTTTGCAAAATTTGCCGGTGAACAAGTGAAGATCAAGCTGCGCTCGCCTTTTGAAGGTCGACGCAACTTTCAGGGCCTTCTGCGCGGTGTAGAAGAGCAGGATGTCGTGGTGCAGGTAGATGACCACGAATTCCTGTTGCCGATCGATATGATCGACAAGGCCAACATTATTCCCAGTTTTGACTGAGACGCGGATCCCGCGGATCCAATGGCTTGCGAAAGGCGAGGCGTACGATGAGCAAAGAAGTACTGCTGGTTGTTGAGTCGGTATCCAATGAAAAGGGCGTACCGGCAAGCGTAATTTTTGAAGCGCTGGAGCTGGCTCTGGCCACTGCTACCAAAAAGCGTTTTGAAGACGAAGTTGACCTGCGTGTGGAAATTAACCGCCACACCGGTTCTTACGAAACTTTCCGTCGCTGGACGGTCGTCGAAGAAAACGATCTCGACGATCCGGCTATCGAAACCTGGCCGAGCAAGGTTGCTGAAACGCATCCTGGCGCCAATGTCGGCGACGTTGTTGAAGAAAAGATCGAGTCCATCGAGTTCGGCCGCATTGCTGCACAGACTGCCAAGCAAGTCATCGTGCAGAAAGTGCGCGAAGCCGAGCGTGCTCAAGTGGTCGACGCCTATCGCGAGCGCCTGGGAGAAATCATCTCCGGCACCGTGAAAAAAGTCACCCGCGATAACGTGATCGTCGACCTGGGCAATAACGCTGAAGCGTTGCTGGCCCGTGAAGACATCATCTCTCGCGAAACTTTCCGCGTCGGCGTGCGTTTGCGCGCGCTGCTCAAGGAAATCCGCACCGAGAACCGTGGCCCGCAGTTGATCCTGTCGCGTACCGCGCCGGAAATGCTGATCGAGCTGTTCCGTATCGAAGTGCCGGAAATTGCCGAAGGTCTGATCGAAGTCATGGCTGCGTCCCGTGATCCGGGTTCGCGTGCCAAGATCGCCGTCCGCTCCAAGGACAAACGCATCGACCCGCAGGGCGCTTGCATTGGTATGCGCGGTTCGCGCGTCCAGGCAGTGTCGGGTGAGTTGGGCGGTGAGCGTGTTGATATCGTCCTGTGGGACGACAACCCGGCTCAGTTCGTGATCAACGCCATGTCCCCGGCCGAGGTTGCGGCAATTATCGTTGACGAAGATGCCCACGCCATGGACATCGCCGTTGGCGCAGACAATCTGGCTCAGGCCATCGGTCGCGGTGGTCAGAACGTGCGTCTGGCGAGCCAGTTGACTGGCTGGACCCTGAACGTGATGACCGAATCGGACATCCAGGCTAAGCAGCAAGCAGAAACCGGCGACATCCTGCGCAACTTCATCGACGAGCTGGAAGTCGACGAAGAGCTGGCTCAGGTGCTGGTTGATGAAGGCTTCACCAGCCTGGAAGAGATTGCCTACGTACCGTTGGAAGAAATGCTCAACATCGACGGCTTTGACGAGGACATCGTCAACGAGCTTCGCGCTCGTGCCAAGGATCGCTTGTTGACCAAAGCCATCGCTACTGAGGAAAAGCTGGCAGACGCCCATCCGGCCGAAGACCTGCTCTCGCTTGAGGGTATGGACAAGGATTTGGCGATGGAACTGGCGGTGCGCGGCGTAATTACCCGCGAAGACCTGGCCGAGCAGTCTATTGACGACCTGCTCGACATCGACGGCATTGACGATGATCGTGCCGGCAAGTTGATCATGGCCGCCCGAGCCCACTGGTTCGAGTAATTAGGCGCGGCCTGAGGAGAGAAGTGCATGACGCAAGTCACGGTGAAACAACTGGCCGATGAGGTCAAAACACCGGTAGAGCGCCTGTTGCAGCAGATGCGTGAGGCAGGTCTGCCGCACACCGCCGCCGAAGAACATGTGACTGACAGTGAGAAGCAATCTTTGCTGACTCACTTGAAGAGCAGCCACAAGGCGAAAGTGGAAGAACCACGCAAGATCACGCTGCAGCGTAAAACCACCAGCACCCTGCGTGTGGCTGGTAGCAAGAGCATCAGCGTTGAAGTTCGCAAAAAGAAAGTTTTCGTACAGCGTAGCCCGGAAGAAATCGAAGCCGAGCGCAAGCGTGAACTGGATGAACGTCGCGCAGTAGAAAATGCTGCGCGTCAGAAGGCTGAAGAAGAAGCCAAGCAACGCGCCGAAGAAGAAGCGCGTCGCCAGCCTGCTGCTGCCAAAACCGCTACCAACGACGCCGTTTCGGCGCCGGCTGCAGCTGCCCAGCCAGTACGCGAAAGCGCACCGGTGGCCGCCGCTGCTCCAGCACCGTCTGCTGACGTTCGTAACAAGCAGAACGAACAGCGCCGTCCGGACAAACCACGTGCCGACGACAACAATCGTCGCAGTGGCGGTGGTGACGGCGAGCGTAAAAACGCTCCGCATCGCGCATCGGTCAAAGAGAAAGCGCCAGCACCACGTGTCGCGCCACGTACTACCGACGAAGAGAGCGATGGCTTCCGTCGTGGTGGTCGCGGCAAGTCCAAGCTGAAGAAGCGCAACGCTCACGGTTTCCAGAGCCCAACCGGCCCTGTCGTGCGCGATGTGCAGATCGGCGAGACCATCACCGTTGGCGATCTCGCCAATCAGATGTCGGTCAAGGCTGCTGAAATCATCAAGTTCATGTTCAAACTGGGTACTCCAGCGACCATCAACCAGGTGCTTGATCAGGAAACTGCTCAACTGGTAGCCGAAGAACTGGGCCACAAAGTGACCCTGGTCAGCGACACCGCTCTGGAAGATTCCCTGGCCGAGTCCCTGAAGTTTGAAGGTGAGTCGTTCTCCCGTGCGCCAGTCGTGACCGTAATGGGCCACGTTGACCACGGTAAGACCTCGCTGCTCGACTACATTCGTCGTGCCAAGGTTGCTGCGGGCGAAGCCGGCGGTATCACCCAGCACATCGGTGCGTACCACGTTGAAACCGAACGCGGCATGGTCACCTTCCTTGATACCCCGGGTCACGCCGCGTTTACCGCAATGCGTGCCCGTGGTGCCAAGGCGACCGATATCGTGATTCTGGTGGTTGCAGCCGACGACGGCGTAATGCCGCAGACCATTGAAGCTGTTCAGCACGCTGTAGCGGCTGGCGTTCCACTGGTGGTTGCAGTGAACAAGATCGATAAGCCGGGTGCTGATCTTGATCGCATCCGTAGCGAACTGTCGGTTCACGGTGTGACGTCGGAAGAGTGGGGCGGTGATACGCCGTTCGTACCGGTTTCGGCGAAAGTCGGTACTGGCGTGGACGAACTGCTCGAAGCCGTATTGCTGCAGGCTGAAGTTCTCGAACTGAAAGCGACTCCTTCGGCTCCAGGCCGTGGTGTCGTGGTTGAATCGCGTCTCGACAAAGGTCGTGGCCCGGTTGCAACCGTGCTGGTCCAAGACGGTACCCTGCGCCAAGGCGACATGGTGCTGGTCGGTTCGAACTATGGTCGCGTTCGCGCCATGCTCGACGAGAACGGCAAGCCAATCAAGGAAGCCGGTCCTTCCATCCCTGTCGAGATTCTCGGCCTGGACGGTACCCCGGACGCTGGCGACGAGATGAGCGTAGTGGCTGACGAGAAGAAAGCCCGTGAAGTGGCTCTGTTCCGTCAAGGCAAGTTCCGCGAAGTCAAACTGGCTCGCGCTCACGCCGGCAAGCTGGAAAACATCTTTGAAAACATGGGTCAGGCCGAGAAGAAGACGCTCAACATCGTCCTCAAATCCGACGTCCGTGGTTCGCTGGAAGCGTTGAACGGTGCCTTGAATGGCCTGGGCAACGACGAAGTGCAAGTGCGCGTAGTCGGCGGCGGTGTCGGTGGTATCACTGAATCCGACGCCAACCTGGCACTGGCCTCCAACGCTGTACTGTTCGGCTTCAACGTGCGTGCCGATGCTGGCGCACGGAAGATCGTCGAGCAGGAAGGTCTGGATATGCGTTACTACAACGTGATCTACGACATCATCGAAGACGTCAAGAAAGCCCTGACCGGTATGCTCGGCAGCGATGTTCGCGAGAACATCCTGGGTGTTGCCGAGGTGCGTGACGTGTTCCGTTCGCCGAAGTTTGGCGCGATCGCTGGTTGCATGGTGATCGAAGGTGTTGTGCACCGTAACCGTCCGATCCGTGTACTGCGTGAAGACATCGTTATCTTCGAAGGCGAGCTGGAATCCCTGCGCCGCTTCAAGGATGACGCTTCCGAAGTACGTGCCGGCATGGAATGCGGTATTGGCGTCAAGAGCTACAACGACGTCAAAGCTGGCGACAAGATCGAAGTTTACGAGAAGGTTCAGGTTGCTCGCAGCCTCTAACTCGCGCACTTCAGGAGCCGTGATGGTCGGCCGCACTGCAATGTGTGGCGCATCACTCGGACTCTAAACGCAACGCCCGGTCTGGCTTCTGTCAGGCCGGGCGTTTGCCGCTTTCAGACCTTGCGGGTTTCACCGTAGGGCAGTAACAGGTAACAAATCATGGCAAAAGAATACAGCCGCACCCAACGTATCGGCGATCAGATGCAGCGTGAGCTGGCCCAACTGATCCGTCGTGAAGTCAAAGATCCGCGCGTCGGCCTGGTCACCATTACCGCTGTGGAAGTCAGCCGTGACGTCGGTCACGCGAAGATCTTCATCACCGTGATGGGGCAGGACAATGCCGAAGACATCGCGCAAAGCATCAAGGTACTGAATGCCGCCGCAGGTTTCCTGCGTATGCAACTGGCCCGCGAAATGAAGTTGCGCAGCGTGCCGCAATTGCACTTCCACTACGACGAAAGCGTCGTGCGTGGTGCGCACCTGTCGGCCCTGATCGAGCGCGCCGTGGCTGAAGACAATCAGCACCCGGCAGTTGCTGAACCTGAAGACACCAAGGAGTAATTCGGTGGCTCAGGTCAAACGTATCCGTCGTAACGTCAGCGGTATCATCCTGCTCGACAAGCCGCTGGGGTTCACCTCCAACGCCGCGTTGCAGAAGGTTCGCTGGTTGCTCAACGCCGAAAAGGCTGGGCATACCGGCAGTCTCGATCCGCTGGCCACTGGCGTTTTGCCGCTGTGCTTCGGCGAGGCCACCAAGTTTTCGCAATATCTGCTCGATTCCGACAAGGGTTACGAAACCCTGGCGCAACTGGGCAAGACCACCACCACGGCAGACGCCGAAGGTGAGGTTTTGCAGGAGCGTCCGGTGACCGTTGGTCGCACCGATGTCGAGGCGGTTCTGCCGAAATTTCGCGGTCAAATCAGTCAGATACCGCCGATGTACTCGGCGCTCAAGCGAGATGGTCAGCCGCTGTACAAGCTGGCTCGTGCAGGCGAAGTAGTGGAGCGCGAACCGCGTTCTGTTACTATTGCGCGCTTGGAATTACTGGCCTTCGAGGGCGATACTGCGCGCCTTGCGGTGGATTGCAGCAAGGGCACCTATATTCGCACCCTGGTGGAGGATATCGGTGAGCAACTCGGTTGTGGTGCGTACGTCGCAGAATTGCGCCGTACCCAGGCCGGGCCTTTCACCCTGGCGCAGACCGTGACTCTCGAAGAGCTGGAAGCAGTACATGCCGAAGGCGGCAACGAAGCGGTCGACCGCTTCCTGATGCCATCGGACAGCGGCCTGCTGGATTGGCCGTTGCTGCAGTTCTCGCAAGCGAGTGCGTTCTACTGGCTTAACGGCCAGCCGGTTCGTGCTCCGGATGCTCCGAAGTTCGGCATGGTGCGGGTACAGGATCACAATGGTCGCTTCATCGGTATCGGTGAAGTGAGCGAAGACGGGCGCATCGCGCCACGTCGCTTGATTCGGTCAGAATGACCGGAACCGGCCTGTGTAACAGCAGGTCGGCGAGTGTGGCTGTTAACAGGCACGGTCACGACTCATTTATAGATACAGGGATTTGTCCCTGGCCTGTTGAAGCTGTTTCCTTGAAACAGTTTCCTGATAAAAGGATTGCCTCATGGCTCTCGACGTTCAAGAAAAAGCTCAAATCGTTGCTGACTACCAGCAAGCTGTTGGTGACACTGGTTCGCCAGAAGTGCAAGTTGCACTGCTGACCCACAACATCAACAAACTGCAAGGTCACTTCAAGGCCAACGGTAAAGATCACCACTCCCGTCGTGGTCTGATCCGCATGGTTAACCAGCGCCGCAAGCTGCTGGACTACCTGAAAGGCAAGGATCTGGGTCGTTACCAGACTCTGATCGGTCGCCTGGGTCTGCGTCGCTAATCAGCGATTGCGCTATGAGGTTGGTTGTCTGTCAGGCGTCAGCGGTTTACCGCTGGCGCCTTGCAGGCTCCCAGCCTCAAGTTTTATCTGGATACACGTTTTACCCTGGACAGGCGTTGGGCCGACTCCCGACATTGCCCAAGAATTTCGCAAGAAACCAGTTCCCCCAAGAGCCACAAAAGAAGGTAGGACACCGTGAACCCGGTAATCAAAAAATTCCAGTTCGGTCAGTCGACCGTTACCCTCGAGACTGGCCGTATCGCCCGTCAGGCCTCCGGCGCAGTATTGGTCACCGTTGACGACGACGTCAGCGTATTGGTGACTGTTGTTGGTGCCAAGCAAGCCGATCCGGGCAAGGGCTTCTTCCCTCTGTCCGTTCACTACCAGGAAAAGACTTACGCTGCCGGTAAGATCCCTGGCGGTTTCTTCAAGCGTGAAGGCCGTCCTTCCGAGAAAGAAACCCTGACTTCCCGACTGATCGACCGTCCGATCCGTCCGCTGTTCCCAGAAGGTTTCATGAACGAAGTGCAGGTTGTCTGCACCGTCGTTTCCACCAGCAAGAAGACCGATCCGGACATCGCTGCGATGATCGGTACCTCGGCTGCCCTGGCCATTTCGGGTATCCCGTTTGACGGCCCGATCGGCGCCGCTCGTGTAGCTTTCCACGAAAGCACCGGCTACCTGCTGAACCCGACTTACGAGCAACAAGCTGCTTCGAGCCTGGACATGGTCGTTGCCGGTACTTCGGACGCTGTGCTGATGGTTGAGTCGGAAGCCAAAGAGCTGACCGAAGACCAGATGCTGGGCGCGGTACTGTTTGCTCAAGACGAGTTCCAGGTTGTGATCAACGCCGTTAAAGAGCTGGCTGCCGAAGCTGCCAAGCCAACCTGGACCTGGGCGCCTGCTCTAGAAGCCACCGAGTTGCTGGGCGCGATCCGTGCCGAATTCGGCGAAGCGATCTCCCAGGCTTACACCATCACCATCAAGGCTGACCGCTACGCACGTCTGGGCGAGCTGAAAGACCAGGTTGTTGCCAAGCTGTCCGGCGAAGAAGGCCAGCCTTCTGCCAGCGAAGTCAAAGCGGCTTTCGGTGAAATCGAATACCGCACCGTTCGCGAAAACATCGTAAACGGCAAGCCACGTATCGACGGCCGTGACACCCGTACCGTACGTCCGCTGAACATCGAAGTCGGCGTTCTGCCGAAGACCCACGGTTCGGCTCTGTTCACCCGTGGCGAAACCCAGGCTCTGGTCGTCGCGACGTTGGGCACCGCCCGTGACGCACAGCTGCTGGATACCCTGGAAGGCGAGAAAAAAGACCCGTTCATGCTGCACTACAACTTCCCTCCGTTCTCGGTGGGCGAGTGTGGTCGCATGGGTGGCGCTGGTCGTCGTGAAATCGGTCACGGCCGTCTGGCCCGTCGTTCGATTTCGGCCATGCTGCCTGCCGCTGACGTGTTCCCGTACACCATTCGCGTGGTTTCGGAAATCACTGAATCCAACGGTTCGAGCTCGATGGCTTCCGTTTGCGGCGCTTCCCTGGCCCTGATGGACGCTGGTGTGCCGATGAAGGCACCGGTTGCCGGTATCGCCATGGGTCTGGTTAAGGAAGGCGAGAAATTCGCAGTCCTGACCGACATCCTGGGCGACGAAGACCACTTGGGCGACATGGACTTCAAAGTAGCCGGTACTGCCAAAGGCGTTACCGCACTGCAGATGGACATCAAGATCAAGGGCATCACCGAAGAGATCATGGAAATCGCTCTGGGCCAAGCCCTGGAAGCGCGCCTGAACATCCTCGGTCAGATGAACCAGATCATCGGTCAGTCGCGTACCGAACTGTCGGCCAACGCTCCGACCATGATTGCGATGAAGATCGACACCGACAAGATCCGTGACGTTATCGGTAAAGGTGGCGCCACCATCCGTGCGATCTGCGAAGAAACCAAGGCTTCGATCGACATCGAAGACGACGGTTCGATCAAGATCTTCGGCGAAACCAAGGAAGCGGCTGAAGCAGCTCGTCAGCGCGTTCTGGGTATCACCGCTGAAGCCGAGATTGGCAAGATCTACGTTGGCAAGGTTGAGCGCATCGTCGACTTCGGCGCATTCGTCAACATCCTGCCGGGCAAGGATGGTCTGGTTCACATCTCGATGCTGAGCGATGCTCGTGTTGAGAAAGTGACTGACATTCTGAAAGAAGGTCAGGAAGTGGAAGTGCTGGTACTGGACGTGGATAACCGCGGCCGTATCAAGCTGTCCATCAAAGACGTGGCAGCGGCCAAGGCTTCGGGCGTTTAAACACCCCGCAGCGTTAGCGCAATAAAAATGCCCCGCCGTGAAAACGGCGGGGCATTTTTTTGTCTGTTGAAATCAACCGTACCAAGTCCCGAGTTGCCGGACCTCAAGAGCGGTGCTAGGTTTAGCCCACCGCCCGTGTAGCTCAGCCGGTAGAGCAGCGCACTCGTAACGCGAAGGTCGCAGGTTCGATTCCTGTCTCGGGCACCATCCCCTTATTTCACCTTGCGGCTCAAATCCTCAACGGTGCGTTTGAGCTGGTCCATCGCCCGATCCTGATCGTTGATCTTCTGCTTCAGGTTTGAAATCTCGCTGCTGTTCGAGCTGGAGCTCGAGCCACTGTTGCGCTTGAGGTCTTCGACCTGACGGCCAAGTGTGTCCAATTCACGATCCTGCTCTTTGACTTTGTTCTTCAGCTCATCGATTTCCTTGCTGCTGGCACTGCTGCTCGAACCGCTGTTGCGTTTGAGCTCTTCAATCTGGCGCGACTGATCATTGACGGTGTCGCGCATCTTTTTCAGTTCATCGATGCTGATGTCGCTTCTGATGACGACCTCTTTGCCGTAATCGTTGTGAATCAGAGAAACCTTGTCGCCATAGGAGGGGCTGCTGGTGCTCAGTTCAACGGCCATTGCACTGGCCGGCAGGGCCAGTGCAGCCATTAAAGTGGTGACGGAGACAATGGAGGACATCTTCGAAAAGCTGCGCATCACTGGTTTTCCTTGTGAACAGCGGAGAGGGTGCCGAAGTGGCACATCGCTATGACTCGAAATCCACCGTTATGTTCCGCAGGTCAACTTTTTGTGGGAGAGATGTAAAGAGCCGTGTAATTCGTCATGCAAACGTCCTATATTCGGTGCCTGCATGAGCATCGCCCAGCAGTTTTCAGATGATCCCGAATGGTTCCGAAGGCCGGACAAACCGCGTCAGAGAGATCCTTGATGATCCAGATCCATCCTCCATTCTTACGATCAGCGAGAACGCCATGACCGAATTAACTCAAGAGCAACGTCACGAACAAGCGCTGGAGAAATACAAACTCGATGCGCCGCAGCTATTGGAAGAGATCAAGGATCTCAGTCCCGATGATCAGAAAGATCAGATCCAGTGGGCGTTCGAAGACGAAGCCGAAGCTCAGGGCTTGCAGCCGTGGGAGTTGACGCTCAAGTACACGAGCACGCCAGAGGAGTTCGAGGCGCAGCGTCTGGTGCTGCACAAAGAGGCGGCCGAAGTGCTGGGCGTCGAGTGGCAAGAGTATTGCGAGATGAATAATCTGGTGGTCTGAAACAAAAACGCCAGCCTCAACCGGGCTGGCGTTTTTTATCGCGTGAAGGTCTTAGAGACTCAGGCGCATCGACAGATCCACCGCTTTGACATCCTTGGTCATCGCGCCAATCGAGATGTAATCGACCCCGGTCTCGGCGATCGGCAGCAGCGTGCTTTCGTTGATACCGCCGCTGGCCTCCAGTTTTGCCTTGCCGCCGTTCAGGCGCACGGCTTCGCGCATGTCGTCCAGGCTCAGTTCGTCGAGCATGATGATGTCCGCGCCGGCCGCCAGTGCTGCTTTGAGCTCATCCAGACTTTCCACTTCGATTTCCACCGGTTTGCCCGGGGCGATCTTGTGCGCGGCGGCAATGGCTTGCGCGATGCCGCCGCTGGCAGCGATGTGGTTTTCCTTGATCAGAAACGCGTCGTACAAACCGATGCGGTGGTTATGGCAACCGCCGCAGGTCACCGCGTATTTCTGCGCCAGGCGCAGGCCCGGCAGGGTCTTGCGGGTGTCGAGCAGCTTGACCTGAGTGTCGGCCACGAAGTCTGCCAGGTATTGCGCATGCGTTGCCACGCCAGAGAGCAGTTGCAGGAAATTCAGAGCACTGCGTTCGCCGGTCAGCAGCGAACGGGCCGGGCCTTCCAGATGAAACAGCGGCTGATTGGGCTTCACCCGCTCGCCATCAGTCACCTGCCAATGCACGGCCACCCGTGGATCGAGTTGGCGAAATACCGCATCGACCCACGCGGTGCCGCAGATGACGGCCGCGTCCCGGGTAATGATGGTGGCTTTGGCCAGGCGTTCGGCCGGGATCAGTTGCGCGGTGATGTCGCCGCTGCCGATGTCTTCGAGCAACGCACGGCGCACGTTGGCTTCGATTTCGGCGGTCAAATCGGCGAGACGTAGATTCGGCATAACGGGCTCCACAAACAAAGTGGGTCGATTATAGGGGCATGGCACGAACCAACCCAAGGCGGGAACGCGCGTGCTGGTCTGCATTCGGTCGATTTTATGTGAGCAAACCCGGCGAACGCGCGGTCATTGCAAGGTAGGCGGGCATAGGGGAAACCCTGACGCCTCTGGCGCTGGAGACATCTTTTGCAAGATAATCCGCCTTGCATTTGACGTCATAGCTTTGACATCTCCTGCGCTCGAGGTTTGTGCTCAAAGAAGAATCACCGTTCCAGGAGGCTTGGATGCACAACGACGGGAAAGTAGTGCCTTTGCACAAGGCCGCTACCGATCAGGCGAATCACTCGCCGCTCGCCCGCCTGCCAGTGATTCTGCTTCAGGTTCGCGACAAGGCTGCCCAGCAACTTCGCCAGGGTTTGCAGGAGCTGTTCGATAACGCCGATGACACCTTGTTTGAAATGGCCGACCGCGCACGCAACGACGTCGAGCAGAATATCTTTTTCGAAGCCATGCGCGACCTGCGCCTCAAGCGCAAGAACATTGAGCGCGGCTTTCTCGAACAGTTCTTCGAAGCCTTTGTCGGCCTCACTCAATACGATTTCACGCACAACACGCTACCGCACGCCCTGATTTACGAAGACCTGGCACCGCGCACCGATGACATGGAGCGCAATGTGGCGGTTGAAACCATGGTCGGTCGAGTGCTCAAGCGCGATGGCTTCGCGCTCGATCAACTGAGCACCCGGTTCAACGCGCTGCTCGGCAACACCCTTGACGATCAAACCAACCCGCTCGGCCCGGCGCTGCTCTGCGAGTATTTCCTGCAAGCCGGACGCAACCTCGGCGTGGAGATCAAGGTCAAGTTGATCCTGCTTAAACTGTTCGAGCGCTATGTACTGGCGGACACGGAACAACTTTATGCCGAAGCCAATCAACTGCTCAGCGCAACTGGAGTGTTGCCGGACCTGAAACCGGCACCGGCGCGGCGAGCTATCGATCGTGCTGCGGCCACGGTGGACAGCGAAGAAAGCCAGGGCCCGCCGCCCGCGGACGACAGCGTGCAGGAAGTCTTCGCCGCGCTGCAGGCGTTGTTGTTGCAGGTGCGCGGCAGTGTCGCGCCGACTCTGGAACCCAGCGTTTGCGCCCAGCCGATCACCACCCGCGACCTGCTGCGCCTGCTGTCACACTTGCAGCAATACGTGCCGGCGTTGGCAGCGCAAGACGATTTCGATCTGCGCAATCAACTCGAACAGTTGCTGACGCGGGTCAGTGTCAAAAGTGGCAAATCGCGGATTGTCGGCGGCGCAGACGAAGACGTGATCAACCTAATTGCCATGGTGTTCGACTGCATTCTCGATGACCGCAATCTGCCGGACTTCCTCAAGGCCTTGATCGCCCGCTTGCAAATCCCGATGCTCAAGGTGGCGGTGCTGGATAAGAGTTTCTTCAGCCGCAGCAGCCATCCGGCGCGGCGATTGCTCAACGAAATCGCCGACGCGGCGATGGGCTGGGGCAATTGTGACGGTGATGCGCGCGACAGTTTGTATCAGCGTATCGAACAAGTGGTGCAGCGCTTGCTGACGGATTTTGTCGATGACCCGGCGATTTTCTCCGAGTTGCTGGCCGACTTCCTCGCTTTCACCAGCGACGAACGTCGTCGCAGCGAGTTGCTCGAACAGCGATTACGCGATGCAGAAGAGGGCCGGGCGAAAACCGACCTGGCGCGGCGCCGAGTCGAGCAGGCGCTGAATCAGGCACTGTTGGGTAAAGTCCTGCCACCGTCGGTGGTGACGTTCGTGCAGGACGCCTGGAGCAAAGTGCTGCTGCTGACCTGCCTCAAGCATGGCGATCAATCCGCCGAATGGCAGGCCGATGTGCAAACCATGACGCAACTGATCTGGAGCGTGCAACGGCATGAAGACGAGCAATCGAGCCTGCGTCTGCTGGCGCTGGTACCGGGGTTGCTCAAGTCATTGCGTGATGGCCTGAACGGTTCGGCGTTCGACCCGTTTGCCACCAGCGAATTTTTCAGTGAGCTCGAAGCCTTGCATGTTCGCGTGCTGGAGCGTTCCGCAGAGGCGGATGAGGCCACGGCGCTGGTCGAGGTGTCGCAGCAGATCGTCTTGCAAACCGCTGATGAGGACGGCATGGCGCGGGTGCGTTTGCCTCGCGATGACGCGGGGCTGCGTCAGGTCGATCAACTGCGTGTGGGCAGTTGGGTGGCGTTCGAGGAAGATGAGGAACATACCCTGCGCTGCAAACTCGCGGCGATCATCGAAGCCACCGGCAAGTATGTGTTTGTCGACCGCACCGGGATGAAAGTGCTGGAGCGCAGCCGCATCGGCCTGGCCCTTGAGTTTCGCCGTGGTGCGGTACGCGCATTGGACGACACCTTGTTGTTCGACCGGGCGCTGGAGTCGGTGCTGGGCAATCTGAGGCGACTCAATCGCGCCAAGTGATCGCGCGCCGGGGGCCGATCACGGCATACTGGGCGCCAACACAGTCGGCGTTGAAGGAATCGGTATGCAGTTGGATCCCGCTAGCGGGTGGTGTCACGGGGTGCAGGTCTGCCCATCGCCCAACTTCAATGAACGCCCTGCGGGCGAAATTTCCCTGTTGGTGATCCACAACATCAGTCTGCCGCCTGCGCAATTCGCCACCGGCAAGGTGCAGGAATTTTTCCAGAACCGTCTGGATGTCACCGAACATCCCTACTTTGCAGGTATTGCCGACCTACGAGTCTCGGCGCATTTTCTGATCGAGCGTGACGGCAAGGTCACCCAGTTTGTCTCCTGTCTTGAGCGGGCGTGGCATGCGGGCGTGTCGATTTTTGACGGACGCGAAACCTGTAACGATTTTTCCGTGGGCATCGAACTCGAAGGCACCGATGATCTGCCGTTCACCGATGCGCAATATCAGGCACTGACAAGGCTGACGCGGCAGTTGCAAACAGCATTTCCGGCGATCACCGGCGCACGCATCTGCGGACACAGCGACATTGCACCCGGGCGCAAGACCGATCCTGGCCCGGCATTCGACTGGGCGCGTTACCGCGCTGCCCTGGCACAAGAGGAAGGACAATGAGTTTTCTGGTGTTACTGCTGGCAGTCTGGGTCGAGAAGTTCTCGGCCCTGCGCCATCGGGTTCAACGCGATGGCGGATGGATCCGCGAACTGAACAAACTCGAAAGCAGCGCGCGATTGGCCAATCGGCCGTGGCTGGTGCTGACGATTCTGGTGTTGCTGCCGGTGGCCTTGCTCGGCTTGTTGCTGGTGGTGCTGGAGCCTGTGGCTTATGGCTTGCTGGCCTTGCCGGTGCACTTACTGGTGGTGATTTACAGTCTGGGGCGCGGCGACTTGCTGGGCGGTCTCGGGCCGTTTCGCGATGCCTGGCGCCGTGAGGATCTGCAAGCGGCGGCCCATGTGGCCAAGCGTGATCTGGATATCTGCGCCGACAGTGGCGAGCAATTGCTCGATCAGGTCCAGGGCCATTTGTTGTGGCAGGCCTATCAGAGCTTCTTTGCGGTGATCTTCTGGTATTTCGTGCTCGGCCCGGTGGCTGCACTGGCCTATCGCTTGTTGGCGCTGGCCGAAGAACATGGCCAGAACCCGGCATTGGTTGAACGGGCCGCGCAACTGCGCCATGCCTTCGACTGGGTGCCGGTGCGATTGTTGGCGGCGAGTTTTGCCCTGGTGGGCAACTTCGTTGCGGTCAGTCGGGTGATGCTGCATGAACTGTTGAACTGGAACATCAGTGCTGCGCAACTGATCAACAAGGTCGGATTGGCGGCGGGGGAGATCCCGCCACCTGCGGTGGGCCCTGAAGGCATCAACACCCTTGATTGCCTGTGGGAACTGCTGCTGCGTGCGGCGGTGCTGTGGTTTGCCGGGTTTGCCTTGTGGACAGTTCTGATTCACTGATAGAGGGTGCCGAGGGAGTCATTTCCCTCGGCACACCCCGCCGTTAACCTTAAGTTACAAAAACTCCCTTCGTTTTGAGCTATACAGAGATGGCGCTCGATAGTGGCTATCTGCTGTCGCCCCGCGCCTGCCAATAAAAACAAGAAAAACCAAGGGAGACTTCCAGTGAAGAGCTTGCTCTATCCCGCCGTCACGCTGATGAACCGTCTGAGCTTCGGTATGAAGTTCAGCCTGATCAGCGTGCTGTTCCTGGTGCCGATGCTGGTGACCAATTTCTATCTGGTACGCGATTCCTATCGTGAGTTTCAGGGCACCCGAGTCGAATTGCAGAGCCTCGACCTGCTGGGCAGCAGCCTGGCCTTGCGCCGGGATCTGGAGACCCTCAACAATCTGGTGCAAATCAACGTCACCCTCGGCCAGTCCGGTAAGGCGAGTAACGTCGAGTCGCAGATCACCACCCTCGAACAGACGGTATTGGCTCGTCTGCAAGGGTTGACGGCGATGAGCGACGATCCTGAGCAGATCAAGGTATTCGACGGCAAGCGCGATGAAATGCTGGCTGCATTCAAAGCCCAGCAAGCGGAACGCTCGCTGCAAAGCAAAAGCGCCCTGATCGCAAAGCTCTTGGCCAGTGCGCAGATTTTCAGCCAGATCATCAGCAGTCAGGCCGGGTTGAGCCGCGACAACCAGGGCGATATCCGTCAGCTCAGCGAACTGGTGACCCTGATCACTCCGACCGTCACGCAGACCCTTGGCGACGGTCGGGCCATGGGTTCGTACTCGTTGGGCCAGGGTTTTCTCAACAGTTCGTCGAGCACCCGTTTTGACGAGTTGCTGGTGCAGATCGAAAAGCTCCAGGCCGAGTACGGTTTGAAATTGAAGGATGCCCTCGGCGCCAGCAACGTGGCGCGTGAAGCCCTCAGTGCTCAGGCCGACAGCAGCAAGGCGTCGCTCAAAGAGGCCAGCGAGTTGTTCGAAGAGCAAGTGGTGATGGCCGACACCCTGGATGCGCCGTGGCAGGCGTTTTACGACCAGGTCACCGTTCTGATGGACAAAACCTACCTGCTCAACGAAGCGACGTTGAAATTCCTCGACACCCAATTGCAGCAGCGCCTGGTGCAAAACCGCACGCACATGGTCTTGCAGGCTGTGGCGTTGTCGGTGGTGTTTGTGCTGATCTTCTATCTCTACGGCGGCTTCTACGCCTCGACCCGCACCACGCTCAAGCGCCTCGGCGCGATGATGGACAAGGTGGCGGCAGGCGACATGACGGTTAATTTCAAGGCCAATAGCCGCGATGAACTGGGCGAATTGGGCGAGGTGTTCAACGGCACGGTGAAGAAGATTCATGACTTGATCGAGCGCGTCGGCCAAACCGTTGGCGAAGTCGAGCGTCAGGCCGGGCAAGTGGAGGATGTCTCTGCACAAAGCAATCAAGCTGTCGCCGGGCAACGCTCGCAGATCGAGCAAGTGGCGACCGCGATGAACCAGATGTCGGCCACCTCGCTGGAGGTGGCACGCAGTGCCGCAGCAGCGGTAAGCAGCGCCCACAGCGTGAATGAAGAGACAGTCAGTGGGCGCTGCCTGGTTGAGTCGCAGCAGGGCAGCATTGCTGCGCTGGCCAGCGAAATCGACCAGTCAGTGCAGGTGATCAACCAATTGGCCAGCGACAGCCAATCGATCAGTCGCGTGCTGGAAGTGATCAAAAGCATTGCAGAACAGACCAACCTGTTGGCGCTCAACGCCGCAATCGAAGCGGCCAGGGCCGGGGAACAGGGGCGAGGTTTTGCGGTGGTGGCGGACGAAGTTCGCACGCTGGCCAAGCGCACGCAGCAATCGACTGAAGAAATCGAGCAGATGATCGGCAAGCTTCACGGCGGCGTCGGTGCCGCCGTCAAAGCCATGGGTGTCAGTCATCAGATGGCCAATGGCACGGTCGGGCAGTCAGAAAAGGTCCAGCAGGCGCTGGAAAATATACTCGGCGCTGTAGGCATGATCGTCGATCAGAACCAGCAGATTGCCGCTGCGGTGGAGCAGCAGACGGCGGTGGCCCATGACATCGACCAGAACATCGTCGAGATCAACCGCGCCGGTGAGCGTACCGCGCAAGGCGCGCACCAGACCGAGAACGCCAGTCGGGCGTTGTCGGCTCAAGTCGTGGAACTCAAACACCTGATCAGCGCGTTTCGCGTCTGATTCATGAAACACCTTGTTTCCTGTGGGCGTGGGCTGTCCGCTCCCACAGGTCCGGTTTTTTGTCTGAATGGCTTGTAGTCCTTGCTTGCCAGCCTATGTAAGACATTTCTTGTTTTTCTCCATGCTCTGGCATTTCGCCTTCGATCAACCAAGATCACGCTTCACAAGGCTGCATGGAGAAGGCCGCTAATGACTGTTGCAGCTCTGGGCATCCAGGGCCACTGCGCCCACTGCCAGATCACCCTGGTGCTCAAGCCCTGGCAACTCAATGCCATCGCAATCAATGAACCGTTCACCTGCCAGCATTGCCACAAAAGCCTGGAGCTGCGCTGCCCGCAACAGATCAAACGCTTCAAGTCTCTCGATTCGCTGGCGTTGTTGCGCTTTGGCGTGTCAATAACGGCGTGCATTGCGTTGCTGTTGGCGTTGGTGATGGAGTGGATAGGGCTGCTGAGCGTCACCGAGCAGTTGAATGCGTCGCTGATAACTATTTTTCTGTACTTCGTTGCCGTTCGATACGCGCGTCAGCGCCAGCATCTGACGCTGGTGCTAGAAGCCGCCAAGGCTCACGGCGACTGATTACCAGCCAAACACTTCGCAGCTGTTGGCCGTGCTGGCGTCGGCCAGTTGTGGCGCACTGATGTTCATCAGTGCGGCCAGCGCCTCGCAGATCGCCGGCAAGTGCGCCGGGCTGTTGCGCTGGCCGGGAAACATCGCGGGCGGCATGTCCGGTGAGTCGGTTTCCAGCACGATCGAATCCAGCGGCAGATCCGCCAGCACCCGATGCATGCGCAACGCTTGCGGCCAGGTCGGCGCGCCGCCTAAACCCAGTTTGAAACCGAGTTTGATGTACTCGCGCGCCTCTTCACGGCTGCCGGCAAACGCGTGGATGATCCCTGCACGTTTCAATCGAAAACGCTTGAGCGTGGCAATCACCGCCGCGTGGCTGCGGCGTACATGGATCAGCGCCGGTAATTCAAAGTCCGCCGCCAGTTGCAACTGCGCCTCGAACAGCGCCTGTTGGCGTTCGCGGTCGAGGGTTTCGATGAAGTAATCCAGACCGATCTCGCCCACCGCACATAACTGTCGATGGCTGCGCAACCGCGTCAGCCAGTCGCCGAGTGTCTGTAAATCTTCGGGGCGATGCTGATCCAGATACACCGGGTGCAAACCGAACGCCGCGTACAGATCAGCATCGCTTTGCACCAGATCCCACACCCGTTGCCAGTTGCCCTCATGGACGCCCAGCACCACCATCCGCCGCACCCCGAGGGCGCGGCTTTCGGCCAGCAACGCCGAGCGATCGGCGTCGAAATCGGGAAAATCCAGGTGGGTGTGGCTGTCGATCAACTCCACGGTTCAGCCCTGGTGAATACGCTGCTTGAAGGTCCGCGCGATGGCCTGCACGCCGGGCTTGTACTCCGACTGCTCGACCGCCGCCAGGGCCAGTTCCAGCGCCTTGTCGGCGATCAACTGGTGCTGCTGGGCCATGGCATTGACCGGCAGCGGCAGGAAGTCCAGCAACTGCGTATCGCCGAACGTGCCGAGGCGCAGCGGCCGCGACTTGAGCGGGAAGTCATGCAGCGCATCGAACACCCCCTGCAACAGCACGTAGGACGTGGTCACCAGCGCGTCAGGCAAATGCCCCAGGCGTTGCAGGAGCTCTTCCATCAATTGCTTGCCGCATTCGCGGCTGAACGATTCGGCGTGTTCGACCAGCACTTCGCCTTGGAAATCGGCGAGGGCTTGTTTGAAACCGGCGGCACGCTCCTGGCTGATGCTCAGCTCAGCACGGGCACCGAGCAACACGATCTGCTTGGGCTGCGGATCGAGCAGGCTCTGGGTCAGGTGCAGACTGGCTTCGCGGTCGTCGCTGATCACCGAGCAGAAATGCTCCGGTTCCATGACCCGGTCGATGGCAATGATCGGCAGCCCCTTGGCCTGCAACTGACGATAACTGTCGTCACCGGCCGGCAGGCAACTGGCGACGATCAATGCATCGCAGCGGCGCGCCTTGAACAGTTGCAGCAATTGGCGCTCGCTGTCCGGCGCATCGTCGGAACTGGCGATCAGCAACTGATAGCCGCGCGCCCGCGCACCTTGTTCCAGCAGTTTGGCAATTCGCGCATAACTGGGGTTTTCCAGATCCGGCAGGATAAACCCCAAGGTGCGCGTATGCCGACTGCGCAGCCCGGCCGCCTGAGGGTTGGGCGTGAAGCCGTGCTGCTCGACCACCGCACGCACACGCTCGACGGTGGCGGTGCTGATGCGTTGCTGTTCGGCCTTGCCGTTGATGACGTAGCTGGCGGTGGTCACGGACACTCCGGCCAACCGCGCGATATCACTGAGTTTCAACCCGGTATTTCCTTGTGTTTTCGAGCTTGCCGCGAAATTTTCGCCAATCCTACCCGATTAGGACAGACGACTATTGCCGGCGCGCATCCGACAAGTTGGACTTCAAGGATGAGACATTATCGAGTAACGTGCCGATCAATCTAGATTAAACGTTTCAGCAAGCGTATTTTCTACGTTTTAGACGCCTTTGACCGGTTCTGCCGTGAAACCGCCAAAAATGCCCCTGAAAAGGAAGCTGACAAGCGCCTAAGCTGCAACCATTCAAAACAATACCTGGCACCTTCATGTGCCAAAAAGGAGATCGCATGCTCGAGCTCACTATAGAGCAGATATCCATGGGCCAATCGGCTGTGGATAAACCCGCTGCCCTGCAATTGCTGGCCAATCACCTGGTCGCCGATGGATTGGTCGCCGACGGATACCTCGCCGGATTGCAGGCTCGCGAAGCCCAGGGCTCGACCTTTCTCGGCCAAGGTATTGCCATCCCGCACGGCACCCCCGAGACCCGCGACCAAGTGTTCGCCACTGGCGTGCGCCTGATGCAGTTTCCCGAGGGCGTGGATTGGGGCGATGGTCAGATCGTTTATCTGGCCATCGGTATCGCCGCCAAATCCGATGAACACCTGCGCCTGTTGCAACTGCTGACCCGCGCCCTCGGCGAGACCGATCTGGGCCAGGCCCTGCGCCGCGCCAGTTCCCCCGAAGCGCTGCTGAAACTGCTGCAAGGCGCGCCGCAGGAATTGGCGCTGGACGCGCAGATGATCGGCCTCGGTGTCTCCGCCGACGATTTCGAAGAACTGGTCTGGCGTGGCGCGCGTCTATTGCGTCAGGCCGATTGCGTGAGCAACGGCTTTGCCGGTGTGTTGCAGCAAGTCGAAGCGCTGCCGCTGGGCGATGGCCTGTGGTGGCTGCACAGCGAACAAACGGTGAAACGCCCGGGCCTGGCTTTTGTCACCCCGGACAAACCGATGCGTTATCTCGGCCAACCGCTCAGCGGTCTGTTCTGCCTGGCCAGCCTGGGCGAAGCGCATCAGGCCTTGCTTGAGCGCTTGTGTGCGTTGCTGATCGAAGGTCGCGGTCACGAACTGGGTCGTGCCACCAGCAGCCGTAAAGTCCTCGAAGTGCTTGGCGGTGAATTGCCGGCCGACTGGCCGAGCGCACGTATTGCGTTGGCCAATGCCCACGGTTTGCATGCGCGTCCGGCGAAGATCCTCGCGCAACTGGCCAAGAGTTTTGATGGCGAAATTCGTGTGCGCATTGTCGACGGTCAGGACAGCGCCGTGTCGGTGAAGAGCCTGAGCAAACTGCTGAGCCTGGGCGCCCGTCGCGGTCAGGTGCTGGAGCTGATCGCCGAACCGAGCATCGCCGCCGATGCGTTGCCCGCCTTGTTGGCCGCCATCGAAGAAGGCCTCGGCGAAGAAGTCGAGCCGTTGCCGGCCGTGAGCCAGCAACGCGAAGTGGTTGCCGATATCGCCGAAGTCGTGGTCGCCCCGGCGTCCGGCAGCCTGCTGCAAGCGATCCCGGCGGCACCGGGCATCGCGATTGGCCCTGCGCACATTCAAGTGCAACAAACCATCGATTACCCGCTGCGCGGCGAGTCCGCGGCTGTCGAGCGTGCGCGTCTCAAGCAGGCGGTGAGCGATGTGCGCGGTGATATTCAGGGCCTGATCGAACGCAGCAAAGCCAAAGCCATTCGCGAGATTTTCATCACCCATCAGGAGATGCTCGACGACCCGGAACTGACCGACGAAGTCGACACGCGCCTCAAGCAGGGCGAAAGCGCTGAAGCGGCGTGGATGGCAGTGATCGAAGCCGCGGCCAAACAGCAGGAGTCGCTACAGGACGCCTTGCTCGCCGAGCGTGCGGCGGATCTGCGTGATATCGGTCGCCGTGTATTGGCGCAACTGTGTGGCGTGCAGACGCCGAGCGAGCCGGAGCAACCGTACATTCTGGTGATGGACGAAGTCGGCCCGTCCGACGTGGCGCGGCTGGACCCTGCGCGCGTGGCGGGGATTCTCACCGCTCGCGGCGGTGCCACCGCGCACAGTGCAATCGTTGCGCGGGCTCTGGGGATTCCAGCGCTGGTCGGCGCCGGCGCGGCGGTGTTGCTGCTGGCGCCGGGCACGCCGTTGCTGCTGGACGGTCAGCGCGGTCGCCTGCATGTCGACGCCGATGCCGCAACCCTGCAACGCGCCGCCGAAGAACGCGACACCCGTGAGCAGCGCCTCAAGGTGGCCGCCGAACAACGTCATCAACCGGCGCACACCACCGACGGCCACGCCGTCGAAGTGTTCGCCAACATCGGCGAAAGCGCTGGCGTCATCAGCGCGGTGGAGCAGGGCGCCGAAGGCATCGGTCTGCTGCGCACCGAACTGATTTTCATGGCCCACCCGCAAGCGCCGGACGAAGCGACTCAGGAAGCCGAATACCGCCGCGTTCTTGATGGCCTCGCCGGGCGGCCGCTGGTGGTGCGTACGCTGGACGTTGGCGGCGACAAACCGCTGCCGTATTGGCCGATCGCCAAGGAAGAAAACCCGTTCCTCGGCGTGCGCGGCATTCGCCTGACCTTGCAGCGTCCGCAGATCATGGAAGCGCAACTGCGTGCCTTGCTGCGTTCGGCGGACAACCGTCCATTGCGCATCATGTTCCCGATGGTCGGCAGCGTCGAAGAGTGGCGTCAGGCCCGTGACATGACCGAGCGTCTGCGCCTGGAAATCCCGGTGGCCGATTTGCAACTGGGGATCATGATTGAAGTCCCATCCGCCGCGTTGCTCGCGCCGGTGCTGGCCAAAGAAGTCGACTTCTTCAGCGTCGGCACCAACGACCTGACCCAATACACCTTGGCCATCGACCGTGGTCACCCGACCCTGTCGGCCCAGGCTGACGGCTTGCACCCGGCGGTGCTGCAACTGATCGACATCACCGTACGCGCGGCCCATGCCCACGGCAAATGGGTGGGCGTGTGCGGTGAACTGGCGGCGGACCCGTTGGCGGTGCCGGTGCTGGTTGGCCTTGGCGTCGATGAGCTGAGTGTGTCCGGACGCAGCATTGCCGAGGTCAAGGCGCGCGTGCGCGAACTCAGCCTGACCCAGGCGCAAACCCTTGCTCAACAAGCCCTCACCGTGGGCAGCGCCAATGAAGTGCGTGCATTAGTGGAGGCCCTGTAATGGCCAAGATTCTCACCCTGACCCTCAACCCGGCGCTGGACCTCACGGTTGAGCTGCCAGTGCTTGCGCCCGGTCAGGTCAACCGCAGCGACGAAATGCACACCCACGCCGCTGGCAAAGGCGTGAACGTTGCGCAGGTGCTGGCCGACCTCGGGCATCAACTGACGGTCAGCGGTTTTCTCGGCGAAGACAACCTGCAAGCGTTCGAAACCCTGTTCGCCAAGCGCGGTTTTGTCGACGCGTTTATCCGTGTACCGGGTGAGACGCGCAGCAATATCAAAGTCGCTGAAAGCGATGGCCGTATCACCGACATCAACGGCCCTGGGCCGTTGGTCGATGCAGCCGCGCAGCAGGCGTTGCTTGAGCGTCTGGTGCAGATTGCGCCGGGGCATGACGCGGTCGTGGTCGCCGGCAGTTTGCCGCGTGGCGTGACTGCGCAGTGGCTGCGCGAATTGATCGAGCGGCTGAACTCGCTTGGCCTGAAAGTCGCCCTCGACTCCAGCGGCGAAGCGTTGCGCCAAGCGTTGAAGGCCAGCCCTTGGCTGATCAAACCGAACACGGAGGAACTGGCCGATGCCTTGGGTTGCGAGGTGGTTTCCCACGCCGCCGAGGCTCAAGCGGCGAGTCGACTGCACGCTCAAGGCATCGAGCATGTCGTGATCTCCCACGGTGCCGACGGTGTGAACTGGTTCAGTGTCGGCTCGGCGCTGCACGCCTCGCCGCCCAAGGTCAGCGTGGCCAGCACCGTCGGTGCCGGCGATTCGCTGCTGGCCGGCATGCTCCATGGTTTGCTCAGCGCCGACACGCCTGAGCAGACCTTGCGCACGGCCACCGCGATTGCGGCGATGGCGGTGACGCAGATCGGTTTTGGCATCAACGACGCCACGCAACTGGCGCAGCTCGAACAGGGCGTGCGCATTCGCCCCCTGACAGAACAATAAGAGGGTTTGTCATGAAGTTAGCCATTGTTACGGCCTGCCCGAACGGCATGGTCACCAGTGTGCTGTGCGCCCGTTTGCTTGATGCGGCAGCGCAGCGTCAGGGCTGGAGCACCAGCGTTGAAGTGGTTGATGCGGCGCATCCGGAACGCGAATTGTCGGCGGCGACCATTGAGGCGGCGGAGTGGGTGTTGCTGGTGGCCACCGGCAACGTCGACATGACGCGGTTCGTCGGCAAACGACTCTTTCAGATTGCCCCGGCACAAGCCCTGCAGGACGTCGAAGGCGTACTGCGTCGCGGTGCCGAAGAAGCCGAAATTTATGTCGCAACCGAAGCCGCCCCTGCTGCGGTTGCGCAACGTGCACCGCGCATCGTCGCCATCACCGCATGCCCGACCGGTGTCGCCCACACCTTTATGGCGGCCGAAGCGTTGCAGCAAACGGCCAAGCGTCTGGGCTATGAACTGCAAGTCGAAACCCAAGGTTCGGTGGGGGCGAAAACGCCCCTGAGTGCGACAGCGATTGCCGAGGCGGATGTGGTGTTGCTGGCGGCGGATATCGACGTTGCCACCGAGCGTTTTGCCGGCAAGAAAATCTACCGCTGTGGCACCGGCATTGCGTTGAAACAGTCCGAAGCGACGCTGAAAAAAGCCCTCGCCGAAGGCCAGCAGGAAAGCGCTGCCAGCGAGGGCAAGGCCCCCGTCAAGTCGGAGAAAACCGGCGTCTACAAACACCTGCTGACCGGCGTGTCGTACATGCTGCCGATGGTGGTGGCGGGTGGTTTGATGATTGCCCTGTCGTTTGTCTTTGGCATCACCGCGTTCAAGGAAGAAGGCACGCTGGCGGCGGCACTGATGCAGATCGGCGGCGAGACCGCGTTCAAGTTGATGGTGCCGCTGCTGGCCGGTTACATCGCTTACTCGATTGCCGACCGTCCGGGCCTGGCGCCGGGGATGATTGGCGGCTTGCTCGCCAGCACCCTGGGCGCCGGGTTTATCGGCGGGATCGTCGCCGGTTTCATTGCCGGTTACGCGGCCAAGGCGATCAGTCGATATGTCGCGCTTCCGCAAAGTCTTGAAGCGTTGAAACCGATTCTGATCATCCCGTTGTTCGCCAGCCTGTTCACCGGTCTGGTGATGATCTACGTGGTCGGCAAACCCGTAGCGCAGATGCTCGCGGCGCTGACGCATTTCCTCGACAGCATGGGCACCACCAATGCGATTCTGCTGGGTGTGTTGCTCGGCGGCATGATGTGCGTTGACCTCGGTGGGCCGATCAACAAAGCCGCGTATGCCTTTTCGGTGGGGCTGCTCGCCTCGCAAAGTTATGCGCCGATGGCCGCGACCATGGCGGCAGGGATGGTGCCACCGATTGGTCTGGGTATTGCCACGTTCATCGCCCGACGCAAGTTCGCCCAGACCGAGCGCGAAGCGGGTAAGGCGGCGTTCGTGCTGGGGCTGTGCTTTATCTCCGAAGGGGCGATTCCGTTTGCCGCGAAAGACCCGCTGCGGGTGATCCCGGCGAGCATCGCGGGCGGTGCGTTGACCGGCGCGCTGTCGATGTACTTCGGCTGCAAACTGATGGCGCCGCACGGTGGCTTGTTCGTGCTGGCGATTCCGAATGCGATCAATCATGCGCTGCTTTATCTGCTGGCGATTGTCGCCGGTAGTTTGCTGACGGCGGTGGTGTACGCGACGGTCAAACGTCCCGAGTCCGTCGACCTCACAATGGCACCGGCGAAGGCCTGACGTACATCCCCTGTGTGTGGGCTTGCTCGCGAAAGCGGTGCGTCAGTCGATTCGATGTTGGCTGATACGACGCCTTCGCGAGCAAGCCCGCTCCCACATGGGGGGGTGGGCTGATGTCATGCCGGGTTCATAAACCCGTGCTTTAGTTTTCCTTTTTCCAGGGAGAACACCATGAGCGATTTCAACCTCGGTCGCCGTCGTGTCATGCAAGCCGTGGGCGCGGGGCTGTTGATGCCGGGGCTGGCGCCGGCGGTGATCGCGTCCGTCAAGGATCGTCCGCAACTGACCGATGGCGTGCAGTCCGGCGACCTGCAAGGCGATCGGGCGATGATCTGGAGTCGCAGTGATCGTCCGGCGCGGATGGTGGTTGAGTGGGACACGCGCAGCCTGTTCGGCAACCCCCGCCGATCTGTCTCGCCACTGGCCGACGCCCGCACTGATTTCACCGCTCGTGTCGAGCTGACCGGGTTGCCCGCCGATCAGGCGATTTTCTATCGTGTTTACTTTGAAGACGCGCAGACCGGCATCGCCAGCGAACCGTGGTTCGGCCATTTACGCAGCGTGCCGACGGCCAAGCGTGATATTCGATTCGTCTGGAGCGGCGACACCGTCGGCCAGGGTTTTGGCATCAATCCGGACATCGGTGGCATGCGTATCTACGAAGCCATGCGTCTGCGCCTGCCGGACTTCTTTATCCACAGCGGCGACACCATCTACGCCGACGGCCCGGTGCCGGCGCAGCTTGTGACGGAAGGGGGGCGGGTGTGGCGCAACATCACCACTGAAGCGAAAAGCAACGTCGCGCAGACCCTCGACGATTATCGGGGCAACTACCGCTACAACCTGCTGGATGAAAACATCCGCCGCTTCAATGCCCAGGTGCCACAGATCTGGCAGTGGGACGACCATGAGGTGGTCAACAACTGGTCACCGGGCAAGCAACTGGATGAGCGCTATCAGGAGAAAGATATCCACACGCTGGTGGGCCGAGCGCGTCAGGCCTGGCTCGAATACGCGCCGATGCGTTTGCAGACCGCAGACGGTGGCGGGCGGATTTATCGCAAGCTCAGTTACGGGCCGATGCTTGATGTGTTTGTCCTCGACATGCGCAGTTATCGCGAGGCCAACGATGACAACCTGGGGGCGGCGAAACCGTTTCTTGGGCGTGCGCAACTGAACTGGCTCAAGCAGGGTCTCAAGGGCTCGCAAGCGCAATGGAAAGTGATCGCCGCTGATATGCCGATTGGTCTTGGTGTGCCCGATGGCGAGGTCAGTCCAGGTGTGGCGCGTTGGGAAGCAGTGGCCAACGGCGATCCGGGACCCGCGCAGGGGCGTGAGCTGGAAATTGCCGAATTGCTCGGATTTCTGCGGGCGCAGCAGGTGCGCAATTTTGTCTTTCTCACGGCCGATGTTCACTACTGCGCGGCGCATCACTATCACCCGGATCGTGCGGCGTTTCAGGATTTCGAACCGTTCTGGGAGTTTGTCGCCGGGCCGTTGAATGCCGGGAGTTTCGGGCCTAATCCGCTGGACAAGACCTTTGGGCCTGAGGTGGTGTTCGAGAAAGCCCCGCCGGCACAGAACACTTCGCCGTTTGCCGGGTTTCAGTTTTTTGGCGAGGTGAATATTGAAGGGCAGAGCGGGGAGATGAGCGTGGTGTTGCGCGATCTGGATGGGGTGGCGGTGTTTGAGCGCAAGTTGCAGCCAGTCTAATCACCGCACACCCTGTGGGAGCGAGCAGGCTCGTTCTCACAGGGGGGATGGGGCACGGTCAATAAACGTCGCGGCGGTATCGGCCCTGTTCGATCAGGCTTTCAACTTCAGCAGCACCAAGGACTTCACTGAGCACTTGATCCACGCCTGATGCCATTCCCTGCAAGCTGCCACAGATATAGATGACAGCACCGTCGGCCAGCCATTTTTTCAGTTCATCGGCCGATTCACGCAAGCGATCCTGTACATAAATCTTCTCGGCCTGATCCCGCGAAAACGCCAGATCCAGTCGCTCCAGATCACCGTTGATCAACCACTCCTCCAGCTCCGTTCGACAGAGGAAGTCGTGCTCACGATTACGCTCGCCAAACAGTAACCACTGGCGTTGCTGACCGTCGGCAATACGCGCTTTGAGCAAACTGCGTAACCCGGCAAGGCCCGTGCCGTTGCCCAGCAGAATCATGGGCACTGGCTCGTTCGGCAAGTGGAAACCGCTGTTGCGGCGCACTCGCAGACTGATGCTGCCACCCACCGGCGCGTGTTCGGTCAGCCAGCCGGAACCAATGCCAAGGCTGCCATTGGCGTGTTGTTCCTGACGCACAATCAGCTCCAGCACGCCATCGGCGGGAATCGAGGCAATCGAGTATTCGCGCATCGTCAGCGGCACCATCGCGTCGACCAGCGCCTGCGCATGCAGGCCGACCAGATGCGCGCGGTGCTCCGGCAACTGACGGGTGGCCAGGGCGACCTCCAGCGGCTCTTCCAGGCCATTGATGATCACCTTGGTCTCGCCGCGAATACCGAGGCCGTCGAGGAAGTGTTCGATGGCCCAACCGCCGTTGCGCGGCAGCACTTCTACCAGGTCACCGGCCAGCCAACTGCTGGTGTCCGGTGCGCTCAGAGCGATCAGAAAGACCGGCGAGCCGCTGCTGTCCGGGTTCATCCGCTCGCGGCGCAGCAGCGTCCAGTTGTCGTAGTTCGGCGCTTGCCAGGTGTCGACCGGTGCTTGCCCGGTGATCTGGCCGAGCTGGGTTTGCCAGTGACGCAGGGCGTAGGGATCAGCGCTGTCGACTTCCACGGGGGCGAACAAGGTCTTGGCGCCATGCTCGCTCAGCCATTGATGCAAGCGCCGGGCGAAGCCGCAGAAGTGCGGGTACTGGCGATCGCCAAGGCCCAGCACCGCATAGTTCAGGCTGTCGAGTGTCGCCGCGTGGCTGAGCACTTTGCGCTCGAAACCGCGGGCGCTGTCTGGCGCCTCGCCGTCGCCGAAGGTGCTGACGACAAACAGTGCGTTGGCTGACTCACGCAGATCCTGCTCACTGACGGTTGCCAGCGGTTGCACGTTCACCGACATCCCGGCGGCTTGCAACTGGCCTGCGCTCTGCCACGCCAGTTGCTCGGCGAAACCGCTCTGGCTGGCGAAACCGATCAACCACGAAGCCGCATCGCCGGCCGGTTGTTCAAGGCCTTTGCGGGCATTGTGGATCTGCTGCTTCTTGCGCCGACGATCCAGATACAACAGCCATCCCGTGATGAAGAACAGCGGCATGCACACCGCAGCGAGGGTGATGATGAGCCGCCCGACAAGGCCGAAATAGCTGCCCACGTGCAGCGCATAAAGGCTGGTCAGCAGTTGCGCCTTGAAACTCTTGTCGGCGTAGCGATCAACGCGTTTGACGATGCCGGTGGCCGGGTCGAGGGTGATCTGGTTCAGCGCGCGATCATGGGGCGAACGGTCGAGCAGGTAGAACACCGTCGCCGGTTGGCCAGCCACGGGCGGCATGCGGATGTTGTAGGCAGACAGGCCCGGGCCGGCGGCGCTGTAGATGCTGCTCCACATCGCCATGTAGTCGGCGGTTGGCGCCGGACCCTCTGGCGCCGGACCGCGGCCACCGCGCACGCGCTCGTTCTGCGGTGCGTCGGACAGCAGTTTGGTCAGGCCTTTGTTGTACCACTCGTACGACCACGACAACCCGGTCAACGCCAGCAGCAAATACACCAACAGGCACCAGGTTCCCGCCACGGAGTGCAGATCCCAATTGAACGCGCGGCCCTTTTTCTTCCAGTCCAGGGTCAGCCACACGCGCCACTTGTTCCACTGGCGCGGCCAGCGCAGGTAAAGGCCGGACAGGCAGAAGAACAGCAGAATCAAGGTGCAGGCGCCGGTGATGGTGCGCCCGGTGTCGCCCATGGCGAGGAAACGGTGCAGTTGCAGCATCAGGCCGAAGAAGTCCTGGCCGGTTGCGTCACCCTTGAACTCTGCGGTGTACGGATCGAAGTAGCGCATCTCGCCGCGACGTTGGCCTTTTGGCGGAGTGAAGAACACCTTTGCGGCGTTGCCGCTGTCGGTCTCGACCCAGAGCATCGAGACTTTCTTGCCCGAAGTGGCCTCGATGCGCTCCACCAGTTCGACCGGCGGCAGGACCCCGGCGACGTGTTTTTCCACCTGCAGCACCGACGGGTTCAGCGCTCGCAGGATTTCGTCCTGAAACGAATAGGCCGCACCGGTAATGCCCATCAAGGCCAGCACCAGCCCTGCGGTGATGCCAAAAAACCAGTGCAACTGGAACAGGGTTTTCTTTAACACGTCACTCGCCGTCCGTTCGGAAATTGTCATCACGGCGCGCATTATGCCGTGGCTTATCGAGAAGCGTTCTTTATTACGCACAAAAGCCCCGTTCAACTGAATGAACGGGGCCGTACCTTGCGGCGCATTCCTTGTGGGAGGGGGCTTGCTCGCGAATGCGTCATGTCAGTCGATATCTATTTCTCTGACACACCGCTTTCGCGAGCAAGGCCGCTCCGACATTTACAGCATTGATCAAAAGTGGAAATTGGTGCTCAACAGTGCCGTACGGCCCGCCGCCTGGTTGGCGAAGTGGGTCGCGAAGGCTTTGTCGTAATAGGTTTCGTTGGTCAGGTTCTGCACGTTGAGTTGCAGGTCGACGTTCTTGGTCAGCTTGTAGGCCGCCATCGCGTCGTAACGCACGTACGAATCGACCAGGGTGGTGTTGGCCACGCTGCCGAACACCTCATCGACGTAGAACGCACCGCCACCAATGGTCAGCTTCGGTGTGACCTGATAAGTGGTCCACAGGCTCGCGCTGTTTTTCGGCGTGTTGGGCAGTTGGTTGCCGTCGTTGGCCTTGCCCATCGGGCCGCCGTCGACCTGCTCGCTGTCCATGTAGGCGTAACCGGCGAACACTTGCCACTGTTCGGTGATCTTGCCGCTGGCCGACAGTTCGATACCTTGTACGCGGGTTTTTCCGGCGTTCTCGTACGACGTGGTATCGACTTGCACGCGAGCGTTATCTTTCTCGGTGCGGAAGACATCAGCCGTCAGCGACAAGCGATCGTTGAGCAGATCCCACTTGGTGCCGATTTCGTAGTTCTTGGTGGTTTCCGGCTCCATGTCGCTGCTGAGCAAGTTGCCGGCGCGGTTCGGGGTGCCGCCCAACGGGTTGCCTTCCTGGCCTTCGCCGAGGGTGTTGCCCGGCGGGGTGGCGGAGGTGGCATAGGATGCATAGATGCTGCCGTTATCCGCTGGTTTGTAGACCACGCCGAACTGACCGGTAACGAACTCGCTGGTGTCATCACCCTTGGAGGTGGTTTTGCCGGCCGCGGTGTAGGTTTTGTATTCGGTGTCGAAGTGGTCGTAACGCAGGCCCATGTTCACAAGCCACTGCTCGGACAGTTCCAGGGTGTCGAACACATACAGCGCGTAAGTGCTGGCCTTGGTGTCGGTGCCGGCGTAGTTGCGCGAGATAGCGCCGTTCCACGGATCGTTCGGGTTCGGGTTCGACAGCGAGGTGCAGTTGTAGCCGCTCGACGCGCCGATCATCGACGGCGTGCAGTTATTGGTGACAGCGGTGGTGCGCGGCGTGGTGTCGGTGTTGACGGTGTACGAGGACTTCTGGCCTTGCTCGCGGGTGTATTCGACGCCGGTGGAGAAGCTGTTCTTGAAACCGGCGACGTAGAAGTTGCCGAACAGGTCCGTCTGGTTGGTGGTGGTCTCGGTGTTGCTCACGCGAGTGTTCGCCCGACGCCAGACGCTGCCGTTGTTGACGTTGCCTTTGCTGTCGTCCGGCTGGGTCAGGATGTAATCCTGCATGCTGGTGCCGTGGCGCAGGGTGTTCTTGATCGTCAGCGAGTCGCTCAAATCGTGCTCAATGGCGAAGGTCGCAGTGTCGGTGCGGCCCTTGCGGAAATCGCGATCCAGACCGTAGAAATTGCTGTGGTCACCGCCGGCGTACGGCTTGTCCGGGTTGGATTTGCTGCGTGCTGCCGAACCACCGGCTGGAATGGTGTACGGCACGCCCGAGTCCGGTGTGTCGTTGCTTTCCAGATGGTAGTAATCGAGGTTGACGCGGGTGTCGGTGCCCAGGCCGAACGCCAGCGACGGCGCGATGCCCCAACGGTCGTAATCGACCTTGTCGCGGCCGGCGACGTTGCTTTCGTGGCTCATCAGGTTCAGACGCCCGGCAGCGGTGTCGCTGAACTGGTAGTTGCCGTCCAGGGTGTAGCGCTGGGTCTGGTCTGAGCCCCAGGTAAAACCACCGTCGAACGAATCGCCCAGGTGGGCTTTCTTGCTCACCAGGTTGATGCTGCCGCCGGCTGCGCCGCGACCACCGATGGCCGAGTTCGGGCCCTTGCTGACTTCGATGTTTTCGACGGCGAAGATCTCGCGGCTCTGCGAACCGGTGTCGCGCACGCCGTCCAGGTAGGTGTCGCCCTGGGCGTCGAAGCCGCGGATGAACGGACGATCACCCTGCGGGTTGCCACCCTCACCGGCACCGAAGGTGATGCCCGGCACGGTACGCAGCGCATCCTGCATGTTCAGGGCGCCGGTGTCTTTGAGCACTTGTTGCGGGATCACGGTGACCGAGCGCGGTGTGTCGACCAGCGGCGCGGTGTACTTGGGCGAGGAGGCTTTCTCGACCTGGTAGGACGTGGTGTCCTGCACTTCGCCGGTGATGGCGGTGGCGTCCAGGGCGATGGCATTGCCAGAGGCTTTGCTGTCGGTCTTTTCGGCGGCGAATACCATGTGGCCCGCGGAGCCTGCGGTGATTGCCACGCCAATTGCAGAGGCGAGCAAACGTGGTGAACTGACCGGTATTTGAGCGTGTTGACGTGCCATTTGAATTCCCCTCCCCAAGGATTTGAGGCGGCGGAATATAGGGTAAACAGGTATTTGTATCAATTGCGAAATATTGTTATTCGCACCAAATTTACATTCTTTACAATTTGGCCTTACGGTTTTTACTGATTCATTCGTCTGGGTGTTTTACACGGTCAATAAGAATCAATACCATTGGCAATCTTTTACCATCAGGTACGTTTGCCATGCTGCTGCACATTCCCGGCCTGTTCGCGAAAGAAGAAGTGCAGCGCATCCGCCAGGCGCTCGAAGAGGCGGACTGGGCCGATGGCAAGATCACCGCCGGCTACCAGTCGGCCAAGGCCAAACACAATCTGCAATTGCCTGAAGGCCACCCACTGGCCAAGGAAATTGGCGCAGCGATGCTTGAGCGGCTGTGGAAAAATCCGCTGTTCATGTCCGCCGCGCTGCCGCACAAAGTGTTCCCGCCGTTAGTGAACTGTTACACGGCCGGCGGCAGTTTCGACTTCCACATCGACAACGCCGTGCGCCAACCGAAGGGCAGCATCGAGCGGGTGCGCACTGATCTGTCGGCCACGCTGTTTTTCAGCGAGCCTGCGGATTACGACGGCGGCGAACTGGAAATCCAGGACACCTTCGGCACCCAACGGGTGAAGCTGCCCGCAGGCGACATGGTGCTGTACCCCGGCACCAGTCTGCACAAGGTCAATGCGGTCACTCGCGGTGCGCGTTATGCGTCGTTCTTCTGGACGCAAAGCCTGGTGCGCGAAGACAGCCAGCGCGCGCTGCTGTTCGAGATGGACGGCGCGATCCAGCAACTCACCCAGGACATGCCTGATCACCCATCGCTGATCCGCCTTACCGGCACGTATCACAACCTGCTGCGGCGCTGGGTCGAGGTATGAGTTTTAAACTGCGTCGCGAGGAAATCCTCAGCGGTGAACAACTCAGCGCCATGCTCGAAGAAAGCCCGGCCCGTGCCGCGCAGGCGATTTTGCTGGCGGCGGGTGAGGGCGAAGTTGAAGCCCAGGCGTTGCTGGGGCAGATCCTTCTGGAGGGGCAGGGCATTGCCAGGGATCAGCCGTTGGCGCTGCGCTGGTTTGGCATCGCCGCCAAGCGCGGCCACTTGATGGCGCGCAATATGCTCGGGCGGTGCCATGAGCATGGCTGGGGGTGTGGCGCAGATGCGTCTGTTGCGGCGCAGCATTATCGGATCGCCGCGGATGCCGGGCTGGATTGGGCGATGTACAACCTCGCCAATTTGCTGGCGACCGGGCGCGGTGTGGTGGTGGATCATTTGCAGGCGCTGGCGCTTTATCGGCGCGCGGCTGAACGGGGCCATGCGAAATCGATGAATCTGCTGGGGCGTTATCTGGAAGAAGGGCAGGCATGTCCGGCGGATCCTGTCATGGCGCGCGAGTGGTATCGACGTTCGGCCAAGGGCGGGGATTTTCGCGGGCAGTTCAGTTTTGCCGCAGTGTTGGCGGGGGAAGGGCGGATTGATGAGGCGGTGGTTTGGCTTGAGAAGGCGTTGGCTGGCGGTAATCTGAATTTTCTGCGGGTGGCAAGCAAGACGCTGTTAAATGCAACAGATCCAGAGATTCAGGCGTTGGCCTCCAGGTATCAACAGCGTACGGATGAGCTGAGCCGCAGCGCATAACCCTTGTGGGAGCGGGCTTGCATCGACGCACAAAAAAGCCCACGACATGTCGTGGGCTTTACGCATTACCGGTTCAACAATTACACGTAATACGATTTCAGCGGCGGAAAGCCATTGAACTCAACCGCGCTGTAGCTGGTGGTGTACGCACCGGTCGACAACCAGTACAGACGATCACCAATCGCCAGGTTCAGCGGCAAGCCGTACTTGTAGTTCTCGTACATGATGTCGGCGCTGTCGCAGGTCGGGCCTGCGATCACCACTTCTTCCATCTCGCCTTTCTTCTCGGTCCAGATCGGGAACTTGATCGCCTCGTCCATGGTTTCGATCAGGCCGGAGAACTTGCCCACATCGGTGTACACCCAGCGCTCGACGGCGGTGCGCGATTTACGTGCGACCAATACCACTTCGCTGACCAGGATGCCGGCGTTGGCGATCAGCGAACGGCCCGGCTCCAGAATGATTTCCGGCAGGTCATCACCGAAGTCTTCTTTCAGGAAACGGATGATTTCTTCAGCGTAGGTTTCCAGGCTGTTGGTGCGGGTGATGTAGTTGGCCGGGAAGCCACCGCCCATGTTGATCAGCTTCAGGTGAATGCCGTCTTCTTCTTTCAGACGTTCGAAAATCACTTTGACCTTGGCGATTGCCGCGTCCCAGACGCTGATGTCGCGCTGCTGCGAACCGACGTGGAACGAGATGCCGTAAGGCACCAGGCCCAGGTCTCGGGCGAGGATCAGCAGGTCCATGGCCATGTCAGTCTGGCAGCCGAATTTGCGCGACAGCGGCCAGTCAGCGGTGGTCGAGCCTTCAGTGAGGATGCGCACATACACTTTCGAGCCCGGTGCAGCCTTGGCGATGTTGCGCAGGTCGGCTTCGGAGTCGGTGGAGAACAGACGCACGCCCTTCTCATAGAAGTAGCGGATGTCCTTGGATTTCTTGATGGTGTTGCCGTAGCTGATACGGTCGGCGCTGACGCCGCGATCCATCACTTTGTCCAGCTCGTAGATCGAGGCGATGTCGAAGCTCGAACCTTTCTCTTTGAGCAGGTCGATGATCTCGACGGCCGGGTTGGCCTTGACCGCGTAGTAGACCTTGGCGAATTCGAAACCGGCGCGCAGGTCATCGTAGGCCTGGCTGATCATCGCGGTGTCGATCACCACGAACGGGGTTTCCTGTTTGTCGGCGAACGCCTTCATTTTGTCGAATGTAGCGCGCGCGAAATAGTCTTCGACCTGGATCGACATGCTGGGAGCTCCTATGGGCAAACAAGTAAAAACAATGGGTGCAAATGAACGTCCTCCGTATCCCCACTTTGGTTCGCCTACTTCCCAAGGCATGTCGCCGAAAGCAAAAAGGCCACGGGCGCCGATGCTGCCCTTGGCCTTGCTGTCTCGTCGTCAGTACTTGAGCCGGATGGATCGTTTCCAGCATGGACGTTCGGCGCGAACTTTAGGGCGTGAGGGGCCTGAGATCAACAAAAAATGTCGCGTTTTTGCACGCTTCCGTCGTGCGGTCTTCCTCCGGTACTGATGTAACCGACCGACATGACAGGCTGATGTTCCCTCGAGCATGGATTTGCGTAGTTGGTATGGCTGGAAAAAACGGAAATAAGCCACAGACGTTTAATTCCAAAAAAGCCTTGAGACAACCGTCAGGACTAGTATTTCTGACAGGTGTCTAGACGCGGTTTTCTTTCTAGGATGAGGGCGCCGATTAGTTCTGAAAGAAAGTCTGGTGATCGGCGAGCACAGTATTTTTTGTTATTGGAAATGGCTCCGTCGACCCGTTTGCATGATGGGGGGAGTGCGCCTGTCTATCAATTCAAGCGGATGCTGGGGTAACAAGGATGAATAGAATATTACTGTGGCTAGTTGTATTGACTCTGTCAGGTTGTGCCACTCACGAAGTGGTTCAGCCGTCTGTTCCCGTATCGCGAGAGGAAGTGCTCGGGACCGCATCGACTGGGGTGATGGGCGCCGGCACCGGGCCACAGATTGCCGCCTATCTCACGGAGGCCTACCACAACAAGCTGAACATGTGCCGAAATAACCCTTCAGCCCCGGCATTCCTGTGTTCCGGGGTCATGTTGAGAGCCACTCAACACTCCACACAGTTTCATTTCTGGAACCCTAATCCAACGTCTACCGGCGTGTCTTTTTCCTATTTGCGGGCGGATGCGAAGTTCAGCAAGTTGGTCTTCGGTTATCACAACGGATTTATCTTGTATCCGTACTTTTTCAAACCCGTGGGTAAAATAGAACCAGAGATACTTTGTTTCTTTCCGGTGGACGGTGCAACGACCCCGCGCGCAGATCAGGGCTGCGGTCAAAGTCCGGGAATAGTTTCCAGTCGACCCTGCCAGTCACAAGGGATCAATACGGCCGCGCAATACATCGCGCATTACAATCAGCAAACGAACAAATACGGGCATCTGTGCGGCTTTGATGTGAGCGACGATTTGAATCAGGCAGCCACCACCGCTTTCAATGAGGCAATCAAGGCCCAGGGGATGGGCGGCACGTTCGCCTTCAATACGCAGAACGAGTTCCGGCTGGCCAAGTGGGGGCAGAATCTGGGCACGACGTTGCCAATCGAGGCGGTGTTCTACATCGGTGACGCCGGCAAGGCCGGTGCGCAGTATGACCAGCAGGATTTCAAGAACCAGACAGGTATCTGGATTCCGGCAATCAGGATCACGCTGCCCCAGACGCCATCGGCTGATGTGCGGTTCGAGTTCATTGCCGGTGACCAGGCCATCTCTTCCTGATCCATTCAATTGTGCCGTGCCCTGCCAGAGGGGCACGGCACATCAGCGCTCTATCAGGCCAGCGCTGTCTCGGCGGGGGAGATGATGCTGGTCTTGCCACCGCGGGATTTGCCGGAACTCAGATACTCGGCAATCGACTCCTGCGTGACCTCGCCCAGGAACACCCGCTCGGCGTCCAACACCGGCAACCACGAACGATTGAACTCGTACATGCGCGACAGCAGGATGCGCAAATGCTCGTCATACGCCGCCGTGGCGTTGAACTCACGCAGGAACTGCGCGCAGGTGCCGGTCTGGCGGTGCAGGTCGCGGCGACGCACATAACCCAGCGCCTTGTTCTCGGCACAGGTGACCACGACGTAGCGGCGGTCATGTTCGTCCATCAATTCCAGCGCATCGGCCACCGGGGTTTCCGGGCTCACCGACGGCGCGTTGTCCGCCGCGTCTTCTGCCTTGACCAGCAGCAGGCGCTTGAGGGTGCTGTCCTGGCCGACGAAGTTGCTGACAAAGTCGTCCGCCGGGTGTGCGAGCAGGGTGTCCGGGTGATCGATCTGCAGCAGTTTGCCGGCGCGGAAGATCGCAATCTTGTCGCCGAGTTTGATCGCCTCGTCGATGTCGTGGCTGACCATGATGACGGTCTTGTTCAGCGCGCGCTGCATCTCGAAGAACTCGTTCTGGATCATCTCTCGGTTGATCGGGTCGACCGCACCGAACGGCTCGTCCATCAGCAACAGCGGTGCGTCCGCCGCCAGCGCACGAATCACGCCGATGCGCTGTTGCTGGCCACCGGACAATTCACGCGGATAACGATGCAGATACTGCTTGGGCTCAAGCTTGATCATGCTCATCAGTTCACGGGCGCGGTCGTGGCATTTCTGTTTGTCCCAGCCGAGCAGCTTCGGCACCACCACAATGTTCTCTTCGATGGTCATGTTCGGGAACAGACCGATCTGCTGGATCACGTAGCCGATGTTGCGGCGCAGGGTCACTTCGTCCAGGTCGGTGGTGTCTTCACCATTGATCAGGATCTTGCCCGAAGTCGGTTTGATCAGGCGGTTGATCATCTTCAGCGTGGTGCTTTTGCCGCAACCCGATGGCCCGAGGAACACACAGATTTCGCCTTCATTGACGGTCAGGCTCACCGAGTCCACGGCTTTGATGTCTTTGCCGTTGCTTTGGAAGGTCTTGCTGAGGTTTTGAAGTTCGATCATTTGAGGAGTCCTTTTGGAGTCAGTGCGCGTTGCAGCCACTGCAGGAGGAGGTCGGCGAAGATCGCCAGAAGACTGACCAGCAGCGCGCCGACGATGAGCATCGACATGTCACTGCGGCTGATGGAGGCGAGGATCAACACACCGAGACCGCCGGCGCCGACGGTGGCGGCGATGGTCATCACGCCGATGTTCATCACCACGGCAGTGCGCACACCGGCGAGGATCACCGGTACCGCAATCGGCAACTCGACCATGCGCAGGCGCTGGCCGAAGGTCATGCCGATGCCGCGTGCGGCTTCACGGATGCCCGGTTCGACGCCGGTCAGGGCCAGGTAGGTGTTGCGCATGATCGGCAGCAGTGAATAAAGGAACACCGCCGTGATCGCCGGCATCGGGCCCAGGCCTTGGCCGAACTTGGAGTAGAACGGCAACAGCAGGCCGAACAGGGCAATCGACGGCACGGTCAGCAGCACGGTGGCGCTGGCCTGTAAAGGGCCGGCGAGGCTCGGAAAGCGGGTCATCAGAATGCCCAGCGGCACACCGGCGACAATCGCCAGACTGACGGCGATCCCCACCAGAGAAATGTGCTGCAAGGTCAGGTGCAGCACCTGCTGCCAGTCAAGATGGGAAAAGGCGTTCAAGAATTCCATGACGTTTCCTCCCTTCAATTCAATGGATGTTGGCGCAGGAAATCAGCGGCCACAGCGGATGGGCTTTCATGATCGACATCGACCCGCGCGTTGAGCCGGCGCATGGTTTCGTCATCAAACAGTTCGGCCAGCGGCTTGAGTTGCCCGGCCAGTTTCGGGTGGGCGTCCAGATAGGCCTGGCGCACCACGGGCGCGGCGGTGTAGTCCGGGAAGTAATGCTTGTCGTCCGCCAGCAATTTCAGATTGAAGGCGCTCAGGCGACCGTCCGTGGTGTACACCAGGCCGGCGAACACTTGGCCATTGCGCAGGGCGGTGTAGACCAGACCGGCGTCCATCTGGCGGGTGTTCTCGCGTGTCAGGTTCATGTCATAGAGCTTGACCATGCCGTCCAGGCCGTCGGAGCGGTTGGCGAACTCAGTGTCCAGAGCCACCAGATGATTGGCCTCGGCCTCATCCCGCAGCACGGTGTTCAGTTCGCTGATGCTGTTGATCTGCGGGTACTGGTCGGCGATTTTTTTCGGCAGGGCCAGTGCATAGGTGTTGCTGAATTTCGACGGTGCGAGCCAGGTCAGGCCTTTTTTGGCATCGAGTTCTTTCACCCGAGCGTAGGACTGTTCGCTGTCGAGTTTTTCGGTGACATGGTTGTAGGACACCAGCGACACACCGGTGTACTCCCAGAGCATGTCCAGTTGGCCACTCTCCTGAGCGCTGCGCGCCAGATTGCTACCCAGCCCACCGGTGATTTGCGCGTCGTAGCCTTTGCTGCGCAGGTACTGCGAGGTGATTTGCGCCAGCAGGGTTTGTTCGGTGAACACCCGGGCGCCAATGCGGATAACCGGTTTGTCGGCGGCTTGGGCGATTCCTGCGAACAGCAGGGCGCAGCCTAAAATCAAGCTAAGTCGTTTCATGAAGATTCCTTTGCCGGGGCTTAAGACGGGCGCAAGCCGCGTTCGAGCCAGAGTCGACTGCCCAGGGTGACAGCGCCATCGAGCAGCAGCGCCAGTAAGGCGGTACACGCGGCGCCGAGCAGCAGTTGCGGCTGATTGTTCAGCGCGATACCCGGGAAGATCAGGCTGCCAAGGCTGTTGGCGCCGATCAGAAACGCCAGCGGCGCTGTCCCGACATTGATCGCCAGCGCCACACGCACACCACCGACGATGATCGGCACAGCGTTGGGCAACTCGACTTTCCACAGCACCTGACGCGGGGTCATGCCGATGCCGACGGCGGCTTCTTTGAGTGAACCCTGAACGTTTTTCAGGCCTTCGTAGGTGTTGCGCACAATTGGCAACAGTGACGCGAGGAACAGCGCGAAGATCGCCGGGCCGCTGCCGATGCCCAGAATCCCCAGGGCAATTGCGAGTACGGCCAACGGCGGCACGGTGTTGCCGATGTTGAAGATCTGCATGAAGCGTTCGGCGCGCCCGACCATGCCTGGGCGACTGAGGAAGATGCCGGCGGGGATGCCCACGACGAGGGCAGCGAGCATTGAAGCGAGGACGAGAACCAGATGAGCTTGCAGGTAAAACAACAAATCGTCGCGGTAGTGTTCGATCGTGTTGATGCCGATCCAGTGGACCAGCAGGGCCAGGAGCGCGATCACCACCGCACCTCCCATCAGCCCTTTGCCATAGCGGATAGCCACAGGCGGACTCCTTTTTTTAGTCGGCGAACGCCATCCTGCGTGGCAGGCCAAACCTTGGCTGCCGGGAAAAAACGTTCGCGAGAAGCAGCTCCCTCAGCACCGGCAAAAAGCGGTCTGAAAGCGAGCCATGAGCGCAGCCTCGTCAGGCTAACTTGCTGATTTTTCAGCCCCTGACGAAACGTCGTAACAGGGGATGGACGTCTCCGTGCTTTAAAAGGTTCCCATCCGAGACAGCATTTGGCCACCCCTGATGTGCTCAACGGTTCGGTTATTGTCTGGACTTGGGCTATAATCGCGGCCCTTTTTTGAATCACCGCCAGGCGATTTCCCATGACCAACCAGGCCGCCGAAGTCGCGAAACGCCGCACTTTCGCCATTATTTCCCACCCCGATGCCGGTAAAACCACGATCACCGAAAAGCTCCTGTTGATGGGCAAGGCGATTGCGGTGGCCGGTACGGTGAAATCCCGTAAATCCGACCGCCATGCGACATCCGACTGGATGGAGATGGAGAAACAACGGGGTATTTCCATTACCACGTCGGTCATGCAGTTCCCGTATCGCGATCACATGGTCAACCTGCTCGACACCCCGGGCCACGAAGACTTCTCCGAAGACACCTACCGCACTCTGACGGCAGTGGACTCGGCCTTGATGGTCCTCGACGGCGGTAAGGGTGTTGAGCCACGGACCATCGCGCTGATGGACGTTTGCCGTCTGCGAGACACGCCGATCGTCAGCTTCATCAACAAACTCGACCGTGACATCCGCGACCCGATCGAACTGCTCGACGAAATCGAAGCCGTTCTGAAGATCAAGGCGGCGCCGATCACCTGGCCGATCGGTTGCTACCGCGACTTCAAAGGCGTGTACCACCTGGCCGACGACTACATCATTGTCTACACCGCCGGTCACGGTCACGAACGCACCGAAACCAAGATCATCGAGAAGCTCGACTCCGACGAAGCCCGCGCGCATCTGGGCGACGAGTACGACCGCTTCATCGAGCAACTGGAACTGGTACAGGGCGCCTGCCACGAGTTCAACCAGCAAGAGTTCCTCGACGGCCAACTGACCCCGGTGTTCTTCGGTACCGCACTGGGCAACTTCGGTGTCGACCACGTGCTCGACGCCGTCGTTGACTGGGCGCCGCGCCCGCTGGCACGCGTGGCCAACGAGCGCACCGTGGAACCGGTCGAAGAGAAGTTCTCGGGCTTCATCTTCAAGATCCAGGCGAACATGGACCCCAAACACCGTGACCGCATCGCCTTCATGCGTATCTGCTCCGGCAAGTACGAAAAAGGCATGAAGATGCGTCATGTGCGTACCGGCAAGGACGTGCGCATCGGCGACGCCCTGACGTTCTTCTCCTCCGAGCGTGAGCAACTGGAAGAGGCGTTTGCCGGCGATATCATCGGCCTGCACAACCACGGCACCATTCAGATCGGCGACACCTTCAGCGAAGGTGAAGCGCTTGGTTTCACCGGTATTCCGCACTTCGCCCCGGAACTGTTCCGTCGCGTGCGTCTGCGTGACCCGCTGAAATCCAAGCAACTGCGCCAGGGGCTGCAGCAGTTGGCTGAAGAAGGCGCGACCCAGGTGTTCTTCCCGGAGCGCAGCAACGACATCATTCTCGGTGCCGTCGGTGTGCTGCAGTTCGACGTGGTCGCCAGTCGCTTGAAAGAGGAATACAAGGTCGAGTGCTCGTATGAGCCGATCACTGTTTACTCGGCGCGCTGGATTGAATGCGACGACAAGAAGAAGCTTGAGGAATTCTCCAACAAGGCTGTGGAAAACCTGGCAGTCGATGGCGGCGGGCACCTGACTTACCTCGCTCCGACGCGGGTTAACCTGGCGTTGATGGAAGAGCGCTGGCCGGATGTGAAATTCCGTGCGACGCGTGAGCATCACTAAGCGCTGAATTGTTTTGTCCAAAGCCCCCTAGGTGTATGCCTAGGGGGCTTTTTTTGCTTGGTTGGTTTGGGTGTATATCCGTTTCTGCGGGTGTTGCGGCTGACGGTTTCGCCCTTACGGCGACTCACTTTTTTTACAAACGCCTAAAAAAAGTAAGCAAAAAAACGCTTGCTCCTACGTGCGGCCCGCTCGCTGGGGCTCGGGGTTCCTTCGCTGCGGGATTGATCCGGGGGGCATCGCCTCCGGTTTGCTGCGCTGCACCTCCTCTCGATGTGTTTGGCTTCGCCAAACGGTCGCTGCGCTCCCATCCCCGGATCAATCCCTCCACTCAGCCTTCCGACGTCGCCCGTGGATCAAGGTCAAGAGCTGCAGCCGAGCTAACGCTCATCCTGTTGAGTGGTGAGTAGCAGAGGGGATACGCGTTCTGCTCATGCTTTTTTGTGTGCGAGCCTGCTCGCGAAGGCGGCCTGACGGCCGACCATTTTCTGACTGAGTGCCTTCAATCTGCCTGATCTGCCGAAGGTTGCACCTGCATGGGGCTGTAGGGCGACTCCGTTTTTTGTGATCTCGACATACTTGAGCGCGACAATCCGAGAGCTGACCGTTAGTGTCTCAGGTTTGCGAAAGTCGCTTTGAGAGGTCAAAGGAATGACAAGTCGGCTGACTTACCTGCTGCGACTCAATGGCTATTTTGGCGTAATGGCCTGGGTGCTCGCGGCGCTGCTGTTCATCAATCGCCTCAGCAGTATGGTCAAGCTGTTCATGGCGTTGTATCTGCGTCAGGAGCTGGGGCTGGCGATTGAAACCGTGGGCTGGCTGCTGTCCGGTTACGGCGCGGGGCTGTTGATCGGTTCGATGGTCGGTGGGTTGCTCAGTGATCGCTTTCCCACGGCGCGGCTCACGGCGGCGCTGTTTTTCCTGTCGGTATGGACCCTGATCCTGTTGGGGTTGGTCACCGACGTGCCGTGGCTTGCGGCGTTATTGCTGTTGAGCGGTGTGCTCGACGGGGCGATCCGCACCCTGCATCAACGGTTGATCATGGAGTATTGCGAGGTTGCGCAGCGTTCGCGTGCGCAAGCTTTGAGCCGGGTTGCGAGAAATCTCGGGATGGCCGCTGCCGGGGTGGCTGGCGGGGTGTTGGCGCAGACGGATTTTCGCTCGGTGTTTTTCGCCAGTGCGGCGATGACGCTACTGGCGTTGCTCTGGTTTGTCCGCACGACCTGGCGTCGACCGGTGTTGATCGTTGAGGCGTCAGCCGACGCGGGCTCCGGCGCATCCTCTGCGTATCGCGACAAGGCGTTTCTCTGGTTGCTGGCAGCGGCGGTCTTGCTCGGCATGGCGTTCGATACCGTCTACAGCACGCTGGGCAACTATCTGCGTGACTACTACCACTTGAGCACAGAAGCCATCGGTTGGCAGTTCGCGCTCAACGCGATACTGATTGTGGCCCTGCAGATTCCGCTGTCCCATTGGGGCGAACGGTGGGGCATGCGGCGGCAACTGGTGGCCGGCAGTCTGTTGCTGGCTATCGGGCTGGGCATGTTGCCATTGGGCACCGGACTGTTTTTCGTCTGCCTGTCGACGGTGGTCTGGACACTGGGCGAAGCGCTGTTCATGCCGCCGCTCAATGTGTTGGTCATGCAGCATGCACAGAGTGGCAAAGGCGGGCAGTACTTCGGTCTGTTTTTCATGAGCTGGAGTGCGAGCGCACTGGTATCACCGGTGCTGAGCGGTCAAATGTACGGATACTTTGGCGGGCACAGTGTCTGGCTGGTCAGTGCGACGCTGGCGCTGTTGGCCATCCCGCTGATTTATCAGGCCACTCACACACGCGTCTCGGACGGGCCTTAAGGGCAGGCCGGCGTCCTTTAGCGGCTCCGGCTATTGGCGTTATTGGAAACCAGTCTTTGTGTCGAGGGTATTTCTGCCGGCTGCTGAGTGTCTTGTCTGGTGAACCCGGCGGATCGGAACTAGATTTCATTCATCGCCGGATCGGCATGTTTGTCTCACCCGCAGAGGATGGAATCGATCATGAAAAACAGATTGCTACGCGTTTTGCTGCTGTTGAAAGTGATGGTGATGTTCTCCCTCGGCACCGCGACGGCTTGGGCCGAGTGCGAGGATCACGATGCCCAGGCCTTCAGCGGGCAGGTGGGGCACAGCGGGCTGATGCTGGCCAAGTCTGATTCTGAGGGCGGTGATAAAGGCCAGGGCGGCAGCGAAGGCGATGATGATTCGACCACCGACGAGCCGGCCACCGACGACAGTGACGAAGGCGACAGCCAGACGTAAATGGCAGACAAAAGAAAACCCCTTCTACCTCGACTGATGCGCAATCGAAGCGGAAGGGGTTTGGTTAACACTTTGACTCTAAGTCCAACACAATCTCTGTGGGAACGGGCTTGCATTTGCCTCGGGATTTGCTTACGCCGCGCCGTCGAGGAACTGCTCGGCGTAGTGGCACGCCACCTGCCGGTTGTCGAGCTCGCGCAGGGCTGGCTCTTGAGTGCTGCAACGCTCGGTCGCATACGGGCAACGCTTGTGGAACGCGCAGCCTGCGGGCGGGTTGAGCGGGTTGGGCAATTCGCCGACGATCTTGATTTTCGGCTTGTCCGGATCCGGGTGAATCGTCGGGGTCGCCGACAGCAGCGCCTGGGTGTAAGGGTGCAGAGGACGATCATAGATGGCGTTTTTCGGACCCATTTCCACCGGGCGACCGAGGTACATCACCATCACGTCATCGGCCACGTGTTGCACCACCGCCAGGTTGTGCGAGATGAACACGTAGGCGGTGTTGAACTCCTGCTGCAGATCCATGAACAGGTTCAGCACCTGCGCCTGAATCGACACGTCCAGCGCCGAAGTCGGTTCGTCCGCCACCAGCACTTTGGGTTGCAGCATCATTGCTCGGGCCAGGGCGATACGCTGGCGCTGACCGCCGGAAAACATGTGCGGATAACGCTGGTAGTGCTCGGGACGCAAGCCGACCTGCTTCATCATCGCCTGGACTTTCTCGCGACGTTCGGCGGCGGACAGGTTGGTGTTGATCAGCAGCGGCTCGCCGAGCTGATCACCGACTTTCTGCCGTGGGTTCAACGACGCGTACGGGCTCTGGAACACCATCTGCACGTCTTTGCGCAGTTGCTTGCGCTGGGCCTTGTCGGCACCGGCCACTTCCTGGCCGGCGATTTTCAAGGAGCCGGACGACGGCTCTTCAATCAGGGTCAGGGCGCGGGCGAGGGTCGATTTGCCACAGCCCGACTCGCCGACAACCGCGAGGGTCTTGCCGGCTTCCAGTTCGAACGACACGCCGTTCAGCGCGCGCACGGTGGCGTGGCCCTTGAACAGGCCACGGGAGACTTCGTAGTGACGGGTCAGGTCGCGGGCGGTAAGTACGACGGCCATTACGCCACCTCCTGGTTCAGCGGGTAGAAGCAGCGGGCGAGGCTGTGGCTTTTCGGGTCAAGGGTCGGACGTTGCGCGCGGCAGCTGTCCTGCACGTACGGGCAGCGCGGCGACAGCAGGCAGCCCTGCGGACGGTCGTAACGGCCCGGGACGATGCCCGGCAGCGTCGCCAGACGCTCGGCGCCCTGGCTGTGCTCCGGAATCGCCTTGAGCAGCGCTTCGCTGTACGGGTGCGCCGGGATGTCGAACAGTTGTGGCACCTGACCGACTTCAACGGCTTGGCCGGCATACATCACGCACACGCGCTGGGCGGTTTCAGCCACGACCGCGAGGTCGTGGGTGATCAGCACCAGGCCCATGTCCTGTTCTTTCTGTAACGCCAGCAGCAGATCCATGATCTGCGCCTGAATCGTTACGTCCAGTGCAGTGGTCGGTTCGTCGGCGATCAGCAGTTTTGGCTCGCCGGCAATCGCCATGGCGATGGCGACGCGCTGGCTCATACCGCCGGACAGTTGATGCGGGTAGGCGTCCATACGGCTGGCGGCGCCCGGGATTTCCACTTTTTCCAGCAGTTCGATGGCACGTTTACGCGCTTGCTTGGCGGACATTTTCAGGTGCAGGCGCAGCACTTCTTCGATCTGGAAACCGACGGTGTAGCTCGGGTTCAGTGCGGTCATCGGGTCCTGGAACACCATTGCCAGGTCTTTGCCGACGATCTGCCGGCGCTGGCGGTTGCTCAGGGTGAGCATGTTCTTGCCGTCGAAATTCAGGGCGTCGGCCGTGACGATCCCCGGGTGCTCGATCAGGCCCATCAGGGCCATCATGGTCACGGATTTGCCCGAACCGGACTCGCCCACGATCGCCAGTACTTCGCCCTTGTCGACTTTGAGGTCGAGGCCATCGACCACCGGCACGGCGGTTTTGTCGCCGAAGCGAACGTTGAGATTCTTGATTTCTAGCAGTGACATGGGAATCTCCTCAGGCGGCGTTCTTGAGTTTCGGGTCCAGCGCATCGCGCAGACCGTCGCCCATCAGGTTGATTGCCAGCACGCTGAGCAAAATGGTCAAACCAGGCAGGCTCACCACCCACCAGGCGCGTTCGATGTAGTCGCGGGCCGAGGCCAGCATGGTGCCCCACTCAGGGGTTGGCGGTTGTACGCCAAGGCCGAGGAAGCCCAGGGCGGCGGCATCGAGAATCGCCGAGGAGAAGCTCAGGGTCGCTTGTACGATCAGCGGTGCCATGCAGTTGGGCAGCACGGTGATGAACATCAGGCGTGGCAGCCCGGCACCGGCCAGGCGCGCGGCGGTCACGTAGTCGCGGTTCAGTTCGCCCATGACGGCGGCACGGGTCAGACGCACGTAGGACGGCAGCGATACCACAGCAATCGCAATCACGGTGTTGATCAGGCCAGGGCCGAGGATGGCGACAATCGCCACCGCCAGCAGCAAGGACGGCAGGGCCAGCATGATGTCCATCAAACGCATGATGGTCGGGCCGAGGACTTTGGGGAAGAAACCGGCGAACAGACCCAGCAGGATGCCCGGGATCAACGACATCACGACCGAAGACAAACCGATCAGCAGCGACAGGCGCGAACCCTGGATCAGACGCGACAGCAAGTCGCGACCCAGTTCATCGGTGCCGAGCAGGAACTGAATCTGCCCGCCTTCGAGCCACGACGGCGGCGTCAGCAGGAAGTCACGGTATTGCTCGCTCGGGTTATGCGGTGCGACCCACGGCGCGAACAGCGCGCAGAAGACGATCAGCAGCATGAACAGCAAACCGGCAACTGCGCCCTTGTTCTTGGAGAAGGCTTGCCAGAATTCTTTGTACGGTGACGGGTACAGCAGGCTTTGATCCACGTCGGACGCGGCGGTGGCTGCTGAGGAAGTTGGAGTGCTCATGGGTAATTGACCTCAGCGCTGATGACGGATGCGTGGGTTGGCAAAGCCGTAGAGGATGTCCACTACGAAGTTGACCAGAATCACCAGGCAGGCGATTAACAGGATGCCGTTTTGCACAACCGGGTAGTCCCGGGCGCCGATGGCTTCGATCAGCCATTTACCGATGCCGGGCCAGGAGAAGATGGTTTCGGTCAGAACCGCACCGGCCAGCAGCGTGCCGACTTGCAGGCCGACCACGGTCAGGACCGGAATCAGCGCGTTACGCAAACCGTGGACGAACACCACGCGTGCCGGCGACAGGCCTTTGGCCCTGGCAGTGCGGATGTAGTCTTCACGCAGGACTTCGAGCATCGAGGAGCGGGTCATCCGCGCGATCACCGCCAGCGGGATGGTCCCCAGCACGATGGCCGGCAGGATCAAGTGATGCAATGCGTCGAAGAATGCGCCGACGTCATCGGCCAGCAGCGTGTCGATCAACATGAAACCGGTGCGCGGCTCGATGTCGTAGAGCAGGTCGATCCGCCCGGACACCGGGGTCCAGCCCAGGCTCACCGAGAAGAACATGATCAGGATCAGGCCCCACCAGAAGATCGGCATCGAATACCCCGCCAGGGAGATGCCCATCACCCCATGGTCGAACAGGGATCCTCGCTTGAGTGCCGCAATCACCCCGGCCAGAAGGCCCAGAATGCCGGCGAACAGCAGGGCGGCCATGGACAGTTCCAGGGTCGCCGGGAAAAGGGAGGTGAACTCGGTCCAGACGCTGGTGCGCGTACGCAGGGATTCGCCGAGATCGCCGTGAGCCAGTTTGCCGATGTAGTCCAGATACTGGGCATACAGCGGTTTGTTCAGACCTAGGCGTTCCATTGCCTGAGCGTGCATTTCGGGATCGACCCGACGTTCGCCCATCATCACTTCCACGGGGTCGCCCGGAATCATGCGAATCAACGCGAAAGTCAGCAAGGTGATGCCGAAAAACGTGGGGATCAACAACCCCAGTCGGCGGGCAATAAAACTAAACATCTTGTGTGGTACCTCATCAGCCGGTTAGGCGTACCCGGCTTCCCTGGGGTCAGGGAGGCCGGGCGTTTCTTATCTACTTCACCTGGGTGGTGGCGAAGTTATTAGTTGTCAGAGGGCTGATGTGGTAGCCCTCTACGTTGTTGCGCATTGCAGTGAACATCCGGGTGTGGGCCATGCTGATCCACGGTTGGTCCTGATTAAACAGGACCTGGGCTTGCTCGTAGAGTTTCGCGCGTTCGGCCGGATCTACTTTAGCCCGTGCTTCATCCAGCAGAGCCTGGAATTTCTCGTTGCACCAGCGCGCGTAGTTCTCGCCATTCTTGGCCGCCTCGCAACTGAGCATAGGCGTCAGGAAGTTGTCCGGGTCGCCATTGTCGCCCGCCCATCCGGCCGAGACCATGTCGTGCTCACCGGCCTTGGCGCGTTTGAGCATTTCGCCCCATTCCATCACGCGGATGTCGATCTTGATCCCGACTTTCGCCAGGTCAGCCTGCATCATCTGCGCGCCGAGCATCGGGTTGGGGTTGGTCGGGCCGCCGCCGTTGCGGGTAAACAGGGTAAACGTGGTGCCTTCTGGAACACCGGCTTCCTTGAGCAGGGCGCGAGCCTTGTCGAGATCGCGAGGCGGGTTCTTCAAGTCATGGTTGTAGCCCAGCAGCGTCGGTGGGTACGGGTTGACTGCGACGGTGGCGTTACCTTTGCCAAACAGCGCGTTTACGTAGGCTTCCTTGTCGAAGGCGATGTCGATCGCTTTGCGCACCCGCACGTCGCTCATGTATTTGTGCTGGGTGTTCATGGCGACATACGACACGGTCATCGCGTCGAGTTCGGCGACTTTCAGGTTGCTGTCTTTCTTGATGCTCGGGATGTCATCCGGCTTCGGATACAGCGCAATCTGGCACTCGTTGGCCTTGAGTTTTTGCAGGCGCACGTTGTTGTCGGTGGCAATCGCCAGAATCAGCGCATCGGCCGGTGGCTTGCCACGGAAATAGTCCGGGTTGGCCTTGAACCGTACTTGAGCGTCCTTGGCGTAACGCTGGAAGATGAACGGGCCGGTGCCGATCGGCTTGCTGTTCAGGTCGCCGGTCTTGTTGGCCTTGAGCAACTGGTCGGCGTATTCGGCCGAGTAGATCGAGGAGAACGCCATGGCCAGGTCGGCCAGGAACGGCGCTTCGCGGCGGGTCAGGGTGAACTTGACCGTGTTGTCGTCGACTTTTTCTACGCTTTTGAGCAGTTCCTTGAAGCCCATGCTTTCAAAGTAGGGGAAGCCCACGCTCGACAGTTTGTGCCACGGGTGATTCGGGTCCAGTTGACGCTGGAAGCTCCAGACCACGTCGTCGGCGTTCATGTCGCGAGTCGGCTTGAAGTAATCGGTGGTGTGAAACTTGACGCCTTTGCGCAGGTGGAAGGTGTAGCTCAAGCCGTCATCGCTGATGTCCCAGGAGTCGGCCAGCGCCGGTATCACTTCGGTGGTGCCGGGCTTGAAGTCCGCCAGCCGGTTGAAGATGGTTTCGGCCACCGCGTCGGCTGTGACTGCAGTTGTGTACTGGACCATGTCGAAGCCTTCCGGACTGGCTTCGGTGCAGACCACCAAGGGTTTGGCCGAGACGCCGATGGCGGCGCTCAACAACGCGGCAGCGACGGCCGCACGTAGGGGAAGCATTTTCATCGATAACCCTCTGCAATCGGTTGAAGACAAAAAACCGAACGGCCGACTCTTCATGAGTCAGCCGTCGGTTAGCGTTTTTACAGGATGTTGAACGGAATGGTGGTCACGAGACGGAACTCGTTGATGTTGCCGTCAGCCTGGTGCTCGCTGGCGCGGTGAGTGGTGTACGTCGCACGAATAGCGGTGGCCTTGAGCGGGCCGCTCTGCACGGCGTAAGAAGCACCGACGCCGTATTCATAGTGGCTTTCGCCATTCATCAGGCTCAGGTCGCCGCGTTTGGCTCCTGGATCGGTGTAAGCCGTGCCACGGTAGTGAGTGCCGTCAATGCCCCAGCCGCGCGCCTGGTAGATGTTGAACTTCAGGCCGGGTACGCCGTATTCAGCCATGTTCAAGCCGTAAGCGATCTGGAAGGATTTCTCGTTCGGGCCGTTGAAGTCCGACAGCAGGGAGTTGGCCAGGTAGATGCCGTTGGTTTCGTGCAGGTAGTCGAAGTACTCGTTGCCGTTCACTTCCTGGTACGAGAAGGTCAGGCTGTGGGCCTGGTGAGTCAGGCCGAGCGACAGCGAGTAGGTGTCGTTGTCGATGTTGCCCATCAACTTTTTGCCTTCGTCGACAGTCTTGTAGTAGTTCAGACCGGTGGTCAGGCTCAGGACCTGGCTGTCACCCAGTTCGTGGGTGGCGCCGAAGTAGTACTGGTTCCAGAAGTCTTCAACGTTCGCGACATACAGGCTGGTTTTCAGGCTCTTGAGCGGCTGGTAGTTCAAACCGGCTGTGTAAACCTTGTCGGTTTCAACACCAGTGGCCGAGTACTCGGAACGGAATTTCGACAGGCTCTGTTCGGTACGTGGCGAGACGCGGTCGAAACCGGCCAGGTCAAACGACAGGTTGCTGAATTCTTCGCTGTGCAGGCTGATACCTTCGAAGCTCGAAGGCAGCGGACGGTTGCCGATGACATCGACGATCGGCGTGCTGAAGTTCTGGCGACCGGCGGTCAGGGTGGTGTTCGATACGCGGAACTTGACGTTGGCCAGACCCAGTTTGCTCCACTGGCCGACAGCGTCGCCGTCGGAGTCGGCGAGGGTGCGGTTGGAGCCGCCAGCGATGTCCTTACGGTCACGATCCAGAACGATGGCGTTGTAGGCGGCCACTTCAGTGCTCACGCCAACGGTGCCTTGGGTGAAGCCCGAGGTGTAGTTGACGATGGTGCCCTGAACCCAGTTGATACGACGCGGGGTTTTGGTTCTGACCTGTGGCGTGGTGTTCTTGTCGCTGTTCTTCACGTAGCTGAAACTGTCGTCACGACGCTTCAGTTCATTGGCATAAAAGTTACGGGTTGTGCCGCCCAAGCTCTGTCCATCAATAAAGCCTTTGGCCTCGCTTTGGGCGCTACTGCCGGCCAGGGTAGTGGGGACGAACTCCTGACTGACAGGTTCTGCATACGCCGTGGCGGTGATGCTGCTGATGGCCAAAGCCAGTATCGCGGTGCTGCTCAGTTTCATGGGTGAAGCTCCTTTACTTTCTTTTTATACCGGTCTTTTTTTGGTCGTCCGGCTATTTGGTTTAGAACTCAATCACACATCGCAAACGTTTGCCAAAGGCCGGATTGGCGAATTTCGGCAAAGCGCTTGCGTGAGGGGGATAGACGGCCCCCCTCAGCATTGCGGCTAATCGGTTGGGTTAATCGATACTGACGCCCGAGAACACGTTGCGACCGAAGGGGCTCACCTTGAACCCTTCAACCCGGGTGCTTAACGGTTGGTTGACCGTCGAGTGGGCGACAGGCGTGATCGGCACTTGCTGCTTGAGCAACTGCTGCGCCTGTTTGTAAAGCGCGGTGCGCTGGTCGCGGTCGGTGACGACCTTGGCCTCTTTGATCAGCTTGTCGTAAGCCGGATCGCACCACATCGAGTAGTTGTTGCCACCAATGGCATCGCAGCTGTACAGCGTGCCGAGCCAGTTGTCCGGGTCACCGTTGTCACCGGTCCAGCCGATCAGGCTGACGTCGTGTTCGCCATTCTTGGTGCGCTTGATGTACTCGCCCCATTCATAGCTGACGATCTTCACTTTCAGACCGATTTTCGCCCAGTCGGCCTGGAGCATTTCGGCCATCAGTTTGGCGTTCGGGTTGTACGGACGCTGCACCGGCATCGCCCACAGGGTGATCTCGGTGCCTTCTTTCACGCCGGCAGCCTTGAGCAACTCTTTGGCTTTTTCCGGGTTGTAGGCAGCGTCTTTGATCGTATCGTCGTAAGACCACTGGGTCGGTGGCATGGCGTTGACCGCCAGTTGGCCGGCGCCTTGGTAAACGGCGTTGAGAATCCCCTGTTTATTCACCGCCATGTCCAGCGCCTGACGCACTTCGAGCTGGTCGAACGGTTTGTGGCGCACGTTGTAGGCGATGTAGCCGAGGTTGAAACCCGGCTTGGAGATCAGTTGCAGTTTTGGATCGCTCTTCAGCGCGTCGACATCAGCCGGGCGTGGATGCAGGGTGATCTGGCATTCGCCAGCCTTGAGCTTTTGCACGCGCACCGAGGCGTCGGTGTTGATCGCGAAAATCAGGTTATCGAGCTTTACCCGGCTCGGGTCCCAGTATTGTTTATTAGCGGTGTAACGGATGTTCGAGTCTTTCTGGTAGCTCTTGAACACGAACGGGCCGGTGCCGATCGGCTTCTGGTTGATGTCGCTCGGCTTGCCTTCGGCCAACAGCTTGTCGGCGTATTCGGCGGACAGAATGGCGGCGAAGCTCATGGCGATGTTCTGGATGAACGCGGCGTCAACGCTGTTGAGCGTGAACTCCACGGTCAGTGGCCCGGTCTTTTCGACCTTGGCAATGTTCTTGTTCAGGCTCATCCCGTTGAAATACGGGAACTCGGTCGGATAAGCCTTACGGAAGGGCTGTTGTGCATCGAGCATGCGATTAAACGTGAACAACACGTCGTCGGCGTTGAAATCGCGGGTCGGCTTGAAGTAAGGCGTTGTATGAAATTTCACACCTTCACGTAGGTGAAAGGTGTACTTGAGACCGTCCTCGGAAATATCCCACTTGGTAGCCAGACCTGGGACGACATTGGTCGCGCCTTTTTCGAACTCGACCAAACGGTTATACAGCGGCTCGGCGGCATCGTTATCGGTGGCCGTCGTGTATTGCGCGGTATCAAAACCCGCCGGGCTGCCTTCGGAGCAGAACACCAGGCTTTTGGGTGCGGCGAAACTGGCGGACGTGGCGGCCAACAGGCCGGCGCCCAGCAAAGCGGAAAAAACCAAGGTATGGCGCATGACGCTCCCTCTTTTTTAGTGTTTTTCGATGCGCTGCGATCCCATCCGGGGACGTTGTGGCTGCATCAAGCTCAAACCAGTGCGGACAGCAAACCGTTAGCCCACACAGTCACTGGTCAGAACCCGACGGTAGGGGCCGTGGGTCTGGCAGTAAATGCGTAAATGCCTGAAACCTCGTAGGAAAAGTCGACGCGTCCTATGCCGTTGCAGTAATCCGCAGCGGAATTGGATGTAGGCAATTTCCTAACTTTCCGGCAGGTAAAACAACGGCGACGTCAAAAACGTCGCCGTTGCAATGCCTTATTTGCTGACGCTGACGCCGTAGAAGGAATTCAAGCCGAATGGGCTGATCTTGAAATCCTGCACGTTGGCGCGCATGGGTTGGTACACCGTCGAGTGAGCGATAGGTGTCATTGGGACTGCATCTTTGAGGACGTGTTGCGCCTCTTTGTACAGTTCGGTGCGCTTGGCCTGGTCGGTTGTGCGCTTGGCTTCCTTGACGAGGCCGTCGAATTTCTTGTCGCACCACTTGGAGAAGTTGTTGCCGCTGAGCGAGTCGCAACCGAACAGCACGTTCAGCCAGTTGTCCGGATCACCATTGTCACCGCTCCAGCCAATGATCATGGCCTGGTTCTCGCCACCTTTGGAGCGCTTGATGTACTCGCCCCATTCGTAGCTCTGGATCTTGACGTTCAGACCGATCTTCTTCCAGTCCGACTGCAGCATCTCAGCCATCAGTTTGGCGTTCGGGTTGTACGGGCGTTGTACCGGCATTGCCCACAACACGATCTCGGTGCCTTCCTTGACGCCGGCTTCCTTGAGCAGCTCTTTGGCTTTCTCAGGGTCGTACTTGGCGTCCTTGATGGTGGTGTCGTAAGACCACTGGGTCGGTGGCATGGCGTTGACGGCCAACTGGCCAGCGCCCTGGTAAACCGAGTCGATGATCTGCGGCTTGTTCACCGACATGTCCAGCGCCTGGCGCACACGCAGGTCAGCCAGAGGGTTTGGCTCGTTGCTGCCTTTGACCTTGTCCATCACGTTGTAGGCGATGTAGCCCAGGTTGAAACCCGCCTGGTCAGGCATTTTCAGCGACTTGTCTTCTTTGAGGGCTTTCAGGTCGGCCGGGCGCGGGAACAGGGTGATCTGGCACTCGTTCTTTTTCAGCTTCTGAATGCGTACCGACGGGTCGGTGGTGATGGCGAAGATCAGGTTGTCGATCTTCACATCGTCAGGCTTCCAGTAGTCCTTGTTCCCGGTGTAACGGATGTTGGAGTCTTTCTGGTAGCTCTTGAACACGAACGGGCCGGTGCCGATCGGCTTCTGGTTGATGTCGGCAGCCCTGCCTTCCTTGAGCAGCTTGGCAGCGTACTCGGCGGACTGGATCGAGGCGAAGCTCATGGCCATGTTCTGGATGAACGCAGCATCCACTTCTTTCAACGTGAACTTGACGGTGTGGTCGTCGACTTTATCGATCTTGGTGATGTTGGTGTCCATCCCCATGTCGGTGAAGTACGGGAATTCGGTCGGGTACGCCTTACGGAACGGGTCATCCTTGTTAATCATGCGATTGAAGGTGAACAGCACGTCGTCGGCGTTGAACTCACGAGTCGGCTTGAAATACGGGGTGGTGTGGAACTTGACGCCTTCACGCAGGTGGAAGGTGTACGTCAGGCCGTCATCGGAAATGTCCCACTTGGTCGCCAGGCCAGGAATAACGGCGGTGCCGCCGCGCTCGAACTGGGTCAGGCGGTTGAACATGGTCTCGGCTGAGGCGTCGAAGTCGGTTCCGGTGGTGTACTGGCCTGGGTCGAATCCGGCCGGGCTCCCTTCGGAGCAGAACACCAGGTTAGTCGCAGCGGATGCGAAAGGTGCGGAGGCTAACAAGCCTGCGCCGACTAAAAACGGAATGACCGCGTGTTTAAGCATGTTGGCCTCATGATTTGTTGTCATTTTTTAGTTGTGAGGTACGACCTCGTGAGTCGTGCCTGCGGATACTTATGCAGGGGCCATACCCATTGCAAGATGCAGAGCGACTGTCGGCCTTAAACCGTGGCACGAACGTACCTTAATGTCGCATATGTGTAAAAGTTGACGCATTTGACCGTTTGCGGGCGATTTTTTCGGTGCAAACAGGGCCCCAAAATGGTGCGCCGGTCACGTTGTGCGCGCCGCCTTGGGGCTTGGTGTTACTTATTTATACCCACACCGTAGAAGGGTGTAAGGCCGAATGGGCTAATACGCAAGTCCGTGACTTCCTTGTGCAGCGGCTGGAACACCGTCGAGTTGGCAATCGGTGTAATCGGTGCCTGTTGTTTAAGAATTTGCTGGGCCTGTTGATACAGTTTTACCCGTTGCGACTTGTCGGTGGACACCTTGGCTTGCTGCACGAGTTTGTCGTAGGCCGGGTCGCACCATTTGGCGTAATTACTGCCTTTCACCGCCGTGCAGCTGTACAGCACACCGAGCCAGTTGTCCGGGTCGCCATTGTCACCTGTCCAGCCGTAGATCATCGCGTCGTGTTCGCCATTCTTGGCACGCTTGATGTACTCACCCCATTCATAGCTGACGATGTTGGCCTTGATGCCGATTTTTGCCCAATCCTGCTGGATCATCTGCGCTGACATTCGCGCGTTCGGGTTCGAGGCGCGTTGCACTGTCATCGCCCAAAGGTTGATGGTTGTACCGGGCGCAACCCCGGCTTCCTTAAGTAGCGCCCGGGCTTTGGCCGGGTCGTAGGGGGCGTCCTTGATCGTCGGGTCATACGACCATTGCGCCGGGGGCAAGGCGTTTTGTGCCAACTGGCCGGCACTTTGATAAAGCCTGCGGGGCTGGGCCGCGTGCGGGGGGTACTTGTCTCCGCTTTAGGCTGCGATCTGTTGCTGTTGCTGTGGGAGCTGCTAGCGATGGCGGTCTGACAGCCGACCCATTTCTGGCGGGTGTACTCGGTGCAAACTGTGGAAGCGGGCTTGCTCGCGAAGAGGCCCTTTCAGTCACCCGATTACTTCGGTTTGTTTAGAAATGTGTGAAATCACCAGAACCTTCCCACTAGGTTTTCAGGTTGTCCGTCGGACGTGCGATCTCTAGGCTTTGGTTGTCGCTGAAGGTTCAGCGATCGGGTGTGAGAACCTGGGAAAAATTAGTTATTCAGTCCTCGTATCAGCATAATTGCCGCCAGCGTACTCGCTGTCTGCAAATGCGTTATGGCGGCTGTTTGTGGGCAGACTTCGGTCTGGCCGGTTTTCCTATTTTCCGGTTTCTCACCCCGCACATAGCTGCCACCCACTTCGCCGCGTGAGAAACGGCAGGTGATGGCTCCCATTTGCAAAATAGGATTTTCCGGTAGGAGTGAGCCTGCTCGCGATGACGCCAGAACAAACAACACAAATCCCGGACACAAAAAAACCGGCGATCATGCTCTGATCGCCGGTTTTTCATTCAGCCCACATCACATCACGGCATCAGCACTTCAATCGAGCCATCCGCGGTCATGTTGACCTGGCTGGTGCCGGCTTCGACTTCCGGGGTAACCGGCGCTGAATCCATGCCCGCTGCTTTCATCATCATCGGGCCGCGCAGGTACGGTTGTGGGTAGCCATTGCTGTTGAGGTTCAGGTTGACGATTTTGTAGCCCTTGCCGCCCAGTGCGTCGGTGGCCAGTTGGGCGCGGGCCTTGAAGGCGGTGACGGCTTCTTTGAGCAGGGCGTCTTCACTGGTCTTGCGGGTCGGGTCGGCGATGGCGAAGTCCATGCCGCCCATTTTCAGGTCGGTCAGCAGTTCGCCGGTGAGTTTGGACAGGGCGGCGAAGTCGGCGCTTTCCAGGCGCAGTTCGGCGCGTTCGCGCCAGCCGGTGATTTTCTGGCCCTTGGTGTCGTAGATCGGGTAGCTGTTGCGGCTGCCCTGGCGCAGGGTGATGTCTTTGACTTGCTTGGCCTGGGCCAGAGCCTTGTTCATGGTGGTGCTGACGTCGGCGGCGAGTTTGGCCGGGTCGGTGTTTTGCTCTTCCGTGTAGAGGGTCACGATCATCAGGTCGCGGGCCACTTCCTGGCTGACTTCGGCGCGCAGGGAAATCTGGTTGTAGTGCAGCTCATCGGCGGCCAGGGCCGGGAGGCTGGCGATGCTGCCGACGGTCAGGGCGAGAAGGGCGGCGCTGCGGCGAAATGTGTGCATGAAGGCTCCTTGATGGGGGCGCAGGTGTTGGGTGGGGGCCTGCGTGAAACCATCAGACTCTAGCTTTTATGATCCGGTTCGCCCAGTTACAACTTCTATACAGATGCCCGGGGCTGCCGCGCAACCATTTGCGAGCAGGCGTTCTTATAGCCGCCGAAAATCTTTTCGCCATGTGGTCGTTTGCCGCACTTTCGCCTCTCGGGGGCGCGGCTTGGTTATACTCCGTGCGATCCGCCTGGAGCGCTCATCAGGAGAGCTCATGCTCGCCCCCGTACAACTGACTTCCGCCACTCGCCAGAACCTCTGGCGGCTGACTTTCATCCGCACGCTGGTGCTCGCCGCGCAGGCCGGGTCCGTAGGCTTGGCCTATTGGCTGCAACTGTTGCCGTTGCCGTGGGTGCAACTGGCGATGACGTTGGGCTGTTCAACGCTGCTGTGCGTGTTTACCGCCGTGCGTTTGCGCACTTCGTGGCCGGTGACTGAGCTTGAATACGCTCTGCAATTGGCCTGCGATCTGGTGATCCACAGCGCGCTGCTGTATTTCTCCGGTGGTTCGACCAACCCGTTCGTTTCCTATTATCTGGTGCCGCTGACCATTGCTGCGGTGACGCTGCCCTGGCGCTATTCGGTGGTTCTGTCCGGTATCGCACTGGCGCTGTACACCCTGATGCTGACGCGGTTCTACCCGCTGGAAACCTTGCCGATCGCCCGGGAGAACCTGCAGGTCTATGGCATGTGGCTGAGCTTCGCGCTCGCGGCGGCGGTGATCACGTTCTTTGCTGCGCGCATGGCCGAGGAGCTGCGTCGTCAGGAGGAACTGCGTGCGATTCGGCGCGAGGAAGGTCTGCGCGATCAGCAATTGCTCGCCGTTGCCACCCAGGCCGCCGGCGCTGCTCACGAATTGGGTACGCCGCTGGCGACCATGAGCGTATTGCTCAAAGAGATGCAGCAGGATCATCCCGACCCGATGCTGCAAGACGATCTGAAGGTGCTGCAGGATCAGGTCAAGCTCTGCAAGGAAACCCTGCAGCAGTTGGTGCGCGCCGCGGAGGCCAATCGGCGTCTGGCCGTCGAGATGCAGGACGTCACGGTCTGGCTCGACGAAGCGTTGAATCGCTGGCACTTGATGCGTCCGGAGGCCAGTTATCGCTTCCAGCGTCTCGGCCAGGGTGCGGTGCCGCGCATGGCGCCGCCGCCGGATCTGACCCAGGCACTGTTGAATCTGCTCAACAATGCCGCCGACGCCTGCCCGGAGAACCTTCAGGTGACGCTGGATTGGGACGCGGACACCTTGACCATCAGCATTCGTGACCACGGCGCCGGTGTGCCGCTGGCCATCGCCGAGCAGATCGGCAAACCGTTTTTTACCACCAAGGGCAAAGGTTTCGGCCTGGGCCTGTTTTTGAGCAAGGCCAGCGTGACACGCGCCGGCGGCTCAGTGAAACTCTATAGTCATGAGGAAGGCGGCACGCTCACCGAGCTGCGCCTGCCTCACGGTGCCCGAGGAGAGCAACATGAGTGACGAAATCCAAGTCGAAGGCGAAGAACTGCCACATTTGCTGCTGGTCGACGACGACGCGACTTTCACCCGAGTCATGGCGCGCGCCATGGCCCGCCGCGGCTTTCGCGTCAGCACTGCCGGTTCCGCCGAGGAAGGCCTGACCATCGCTCAGGCCGATCTGCCGGACTACGCTGCGCTCGACCTGAAAATGGACGGCGACTCCGGGCTGGTATTGCTGCCGAAGTTGCTGGAGCTGGACCCGGAAATGCGCGTGGTGATCCTCACCGGTTATTCGAGCATTGCCACGGCGGTCGAAGCGATCAAGCGCGGCGCCTGCAACTACCTCTGCAAGCCGGCCGACGCCGACGACGTGCTCGCCGCGCTGCTCTCCGAGCACGCCGACCTCGACAGTCTGGTGCCGGAAAACCCGATGTCGGTTGATCGCCTGCAGTGGGAGCACATCCAGCGCGTGCTCACCGAGCACGAAGGCAACATCTCCGCCACGGCTCGCGCCCTGGGCATGCACCGCCGCACCCTGCAGCGCAAACTGCAGAAGCGCCCGGTTCGTCGCTGAACCTGCGCTGAACGACTATCGCCAGCCCTCGCGATAAAACGCACCGATCCTTTATGATCGGTGCGTGTGTGTTCTCTTCCATATCGAGCCTTATCCATGAATCCGAACGCTGAACATTCCGCGGTCAACGATGCTGTGCGCGGCCAGTTTTTTCGCAAAGTGTGGGCGATGATCACGCCTTACTGGCGCAGTGAAGAGAAGGTAAAGGCCTGGACGCTGCTGATTGCGGTGATAGCGCTCTCGCTGCTCAGCGTGGGAATCTCGGTGTGGTTCAACACCTGGTACAAGGATTTCTACAACGCTTTGCAAAAGAAGGACGAAGCGGCGTTCTGGCATCTGATTCTGTACTTCTGTGTGATCGCGGCCGTGGCGATTGTCGGTGCCGTGTACAGACAATATCTGACGCAGATGCTGACGATTCGCTGGCGGGCGTGGCTGACCGAAAAGCATTTCTCACGCTGGCTCGCCGACAAGAATTATTACCAACTGGAGCAGGGCGGTTACACCGATAACCCGGACCAGCGGATTTCCGAAGACCTCAACAGTTTCACGTCCAACACCCTTGAACTGGGTATCGGGCTGTTGCGCAATATCGTCAGTCTGGTGTCGTTCTCGATCATTTTGTGGGGCGTATCGGGCAGCATCGAACTCTATGGCATCACCATTCCCGGCTACATGTTCTGGTGCGTGCTGGTTTACGCCGTGGTGGGTAGCTGGCTGACGCATTTGATCGGTCGTCGCTTGATCGGTCTGAACAACCAGCAACAACGCTTTGAAGCTGACCTGCGTTTTTCCATGGTGCGGATTCGCGAGAATGCCGAGAGTATCGCGTTGTACAACGGCGAACCGAATGAGAACCGTCACTTGAGCAACCGTTTCGGCATGGTCTGGCATAACTTCTGGGACATCATGAAAGTGTCCAAACGCCTGACGTTTTTCACCGCCGGTTATAGCCAGGCTGCGATTATCTTCCCCTTCATCGTTGCTTCGCCGCGTTACCTCGCCGGCAAGATCGAACTGGGCGAGTTGATGCAGATCAGCTCGGCCTTCGGCAACGTTCAAGAGAGCTTCAGCTGGTTTATCAACGCGTACCAGAGCCTTGCTTCCTGGCGCGCCACCTGTGATCGTTTGCTGAGTTTCCGGCAGGCAATGACCGACAACGAAGACCGCCCGCCGGCCATTGATGTGCAAAATCAAGGCAGTGAGCTGAAGGTGCATGACCTGGGGCTGGATCTGGCCGACGGTCGTCATCTGTTGACCCGTGCCGACATGACCGTTGAGCCGGGCGAGCGCGTCATGCTCAGTGGCCGTTCCGGCAGTGGCAAGTCCACGCTGCTGCGCGCGATGGGGCATTTGTGGCCGGCGGGGCACGGCAATATTCGTCTGCCAGCGGCGCGTTATCTGTTCCTGCCGCAGAAACCCTATCTGCCCATCGGCACCCTGCGCGAAGCGCTGAGTTATCCACAGCCGGGCGATACCTATGCGCCGCAGCGTTATGCACAGGTGCTGGAAACCTGTCGGTTGCCGCATCTGGTAGCCCGTGTCGATGAAGCCAATCACTGGCAGCGCCTGTTGTCGCCGGGCGAGCAACAGCGCTTGGCCTTCGCCCGCGCGCTGCTCTATGCACCGCAATGGCTGTACATGGACGAAGCCACGTCGGCAATGGATGAAGAAGACGAAGCGACGCTGTATCAGGCACTGATCGATCAGTTGCCGGGGGTAAGCATCGTCAGCGTCGGCCATCGCAGCAGTCTGAAGCGCTTCCACCCACGGCATGTGCGAATCGACAGCGGCCATTTGGTTGAGCAAACCGTAACGGCATGATCACGACACAAATCCTGTGGGAACTGGCAAGCCAACTCCCACAGAATTTGTGGTGTTAACGGAAAGTGATCGTACAACCCGCTTGAGCTATGATGCCAACCAAGCCGAATTTTCGAGACCCGATACAAACCATGGAAAACCTGATCGACACCCCGCGCCTTCCGCGCAAGCGCCGCAGCCTCGCACAGGAATTAGTGACGGTGCTGAGTGAGCAGATCCGTGATGGCCTGCTCAAGCGCGGCGACAAGTTGCCCACCGAGTCGGCGATCATGCAAGCCCATGGCGTCAGCCGCACCGTGGTGCGTGAGGCGATTTCCCGACTGCAAGCGGCCGGGCAAGTGGAAACCCGTCATGGCATCGGCACTTTTGTACTCGATACGCCTAGCCCCAGCGGCTTCCGTATCGACCCGGCCACGGTCGTCACCCTGCGTGATGTGCTGGCGATTCTTGAATTACGCATCAGCCTTGAAGTGGAGTCCGCCGGCCTCGCTGCACAACGCCGCAGCCCCGAGCAACTGGCGACCATGCGCGCTGCCCTCGATGCGCTGAACGATAGCGTGTCCCATGCCAGTGATGCCGTCGCGTCGGACTTTGCCTTCCACCTCGAAATAGCCCAGTCCACCGGCAACCGCTACTTCACCGACATCATGACCCACCTGGGCACCAGCATCATCCCGCGCACGCGGCTGAATTCGGCGCGTCTGGCCCATGATGATCAACAGCACTACATGAATCGCCTGAGCCGCGAGCACGAAGAAATCTACGACGCGATTGCCCGCCAGGATTCCGATGCGGCCCGTGCGGCCATGCGTCTGCACCTGACCAACAGCCGTGAAAGACTGCGCCAGGCCCATGAAGAGGCGCAGGCGCAGGGGTGATTGCTGTTTAGCGTTCGAGCTTCACACGCAGCATGTCGGAGCTCCCGAGATTCTGCCCTGCTCTTGCCACGGTGTAGTGCAACTCGGCAGTGGTACCCTCAGTGAAATCTTTCGCGAATACTTCTTTGGGAATGAGGAACTCAAGTACCCCGGGTACTTCTGTCACGTTCATGTTCCCTGACCAGGCGTTACTGGTCTTGACTTTGAAAGTAACCACGTCTCCTAGAATTATGTTTTCCGGGTTTGAGGTAAAGACTACCTGCCCATGAGCAAAGTCTTCCAATGTGTCCACCTTAAGTACACCATCCTGTGCCTCCTTGAGTACTGGAGGATCCAATGCTTTTACTTGTGCAGTCATGATCAAATTCCTTTTCACTGTCCCTTCAAACCGTTGAATAAGCGCAGATAAGGCATTGCACTGTCGGAGCCGGTTCGTTAACTCCTCAGCCATTAAGGCCGAGATCTGCAATGGCTGGCGCCTGTAAGAAATACCAGTCCAGACGAACGGTCGATGTCTTCTAAAGGCGCGCCCGATCGGAGGCGCGTCAGGAAATCAGGCTTCAATACGCAGCATCAACGGGGCCGAAAACGGTTCCATGCTTGATTCATCCTGAAACTTGTAGCGCAGTTCGATTTCGCAATTCACATACGTCTGCAGCACTTCCTTTGGAATCTGCAATTCGATGCCCGTCAGTTTTTCCATCTCGTCCTCGGCGTCATCCCAGGTGCCGGTGTCGACTTCTTCGCCCGCCCATTCAGGCTCTTCGGGGTCTTCGCCGAGAATGGCGTAGACGCTCCAGTTGGCCGCAAAGTCGCTGGAGTCCGGGACCTCAACGATCAGGTGATCGCTCAGTTCCGATAGGTTCACGGTTGCCGTCTCTGGTGAGTGAGGCAGAAATTGCACAAGTGTGGGTGAGACAAAAGTCATGAGGGGGGCTCTCCGTGCGTAGTGCGCCGTGATCCATTCACGGCGGTTCTGCACGGTAAAAGACTCTCCCAGAAGGTGTTTTAAACCGTTCATTTCCAGTCATTTCAAAGCCCCCCTGCGGCAGTCCCTACAGGGGGGCGGATGTTGTCAGTGGCGCGGCAGAATTGATCGGTCGACCCTTACGGCGAGCAGGCCGGCAGCGGGGTTGGCATCAAAGGTTGCGTAACCTTGGGCATCCACCGTCGCCCGGGTAATTGGCAGGCCTTTGGCCAATAACTCCAGAGGCGCGCCCTTCAGTGATTGGCCCGAGGCCAGTTCCAGTTTCAGTTTGATCGTCATGGTCAATCTCCTTGATTGGTGTTGCCGCTGGGGTGGTAATCCTTGAGCAGCAGGTACGTGCTCCAACCCCACCAGTCGTCGACGGTCGCGGTGTCGTTGAGGTTGTTTACATCCCTGCGCCGCAGCACCTTGCTGCCCTGTGTGCGAAACAGCGCCGGGAAATTGTTTGCCGGGTTCAACACAGCCGTCAGATCCGGCAGCCGTTGCAGTGCAGAAAACGCGGACGGTACGGGCTTTTTTCCGCTGAGATACGCCGCAAACACTTCGTCCGCCGAGGCTTGCACCGCTTGATTGACCTGCTGGCGGTTGTCGGCGTCGGTGGCTTCGAAGTAGCGCTTGTCGCCGAACGCACGCCATTGATCGCCATAAGCGTTGCGCACGCTGAGGCCGAATTTGCTGTCCTCGTCGTGCATGAAACGCGTAATCAATGAACCCAGATCGCTCGGCGTGACCGCAGCAGCCAACGCCTTGCGTGGCACACGCAGGTGGCCGGAGGAAAACAGGTCGGTGAGGAAGTGGTCGGCAAACGCGTTCATCGCGTAAGCCCGTTCCAGTTGCTGCTCATCGTGATTGGCGTGGGCGGCCATGGCGGTTTGCAAGGCCGCAGTGTGGCCGGCGATGTAGGCCAGTTTTGCCCATTCACCGAAATGATCAGCATTGTTCGCCGCCAGTTTCAAATAGCGCCCCAGTGGAAACAGCGCCGAGATAAAACTGCCGCCACCGGTGATTTTGTTCCACTCCTCGGACAACGTATCTCCTAACGCGTCATAGGCCTCGTGGGGTTGTTTGCCGTCCTTTATTGCCTGTTTAACCGCGTCGATCTCTTTTTGCATGACCGCGAGAATCTGTGTTGCTTCGGCCCTTGAAGCGGCAGTGACCGCGAGAGAATTGAACGCCGCGTTGAAGCGTTGCAGGCGGTCGACCGGTGTTGCGCCTTCGTTGATCGGCTGATCGACGATGCCGTAGAAGTCGCCGCCCAGCGCCAGCACTTGGCCGTAGGTGAGCGCCAAGCCATTGGGCAGATGCAATGGCACGTTTTGCGCGAGGATCGGTTGGGCGTCTTCGGCGAAGCGCAGCAGTGTGTTGTCGCCGATGGCCGTGTGTTCAGCGCCCTCAAACCGTGCTTGCAGCTTGCCCTTCAAGGCTTGATCGGGGAGGGCGGTGGCAGGCTCTACATCGCTGTGGGCATCGGCGATGTGCAGCACCAGATGTGGATCTTCGGTGCTGAAGTCGATGCCGGATTGAGTAAACAGATCATCAAAACGGGCAATGACCGGTTTGGGTTTTTCCTGGGATTTGGTTTGTAGACCGGACATTTCTATCTCCTTGATATGTCGTCGGCTGGTTTTAGTTTGCTGTATGGATATACAGTAAATTTCACTTTAGCCGAGAAAACTCCTACGTCAAGGATCGATCTTGTCCGACAAAAAAACGTGCCCTGCGATGAAATGCAGTTGACGGTTATTTTTTAAGTTGTACGATGACCTACAACTTCGGCGAAGGCTGAACGATTCAACCACAACAATATTGCTACCCAGGGTGTTCGAATAATGAATCCACAAGAACTGAAGTCCATCCTCTCCGCCGGTCTGCTGTCTTTCCCGGTCACCGATTTCAACGCGCAGGGTGATTTCAACCGCGCGGGCTATATCAAGCGTCTGGAATGGCTGGCCCCTTATGGCGCCTCGGCATTGTTCGCCGCCGGCGGCACCGGTGAGTTCTTCTCCCTGGCGGCCAGCGAATATTCGGAAATCATCAAGACGGCCGTCGACACCTGCGCGACCAGCGTGCCAATTCTCGCTGGCGTTGGCGGTTCGACCCGTCAGGCCATCGAATATGCTCAAGAAGCCGAGCGTCTGGGCGCCAAAGGTCTGTTGCTGCTGCCGCACTACCTGACCGAAGCGAGCCAGGACGGGGTTGCCGCCCACGTTGAAGCGGTGTGCAAATCGGTCAACATCGGTGTGGTCGTCTACAACCGCAACGTCTGCCGCCTGACCGCGCCGTTGCTGGAACGTCTGGCCGAGCGCTGCCCGAACCTGATCGGTTACAAGGACGGTCTGGGTGATATCGAGTTGATGGTGTCGATTCGTCGCCGTCTCGGTGATCGCTTCAGCTACCTGGGTGGTCTGCCGACTGCCGAAGTCTACGCCGCTGCCTACAAGGCGCTGGGCGTGCCGGTTTACTCCTCGGCAGTGTTCAACTTCATCCCGAAAACCGCGATGGATTTCTACCACGCGATCGCCCGTGAAGATCACGCCACTGTCGGCAAGATCATTGACGACTTCTTCCTGCCGTACCTGGACATCCGCAACCGCAAGGCCGGTTATGCCGTGAGCATCGTCAAGGCCGGCGCCAAAATCGCCGGCTATGACGCAGGCCCGGTGCGGGCGCCGCTGACCGATCTGACGGGCGAAGAGTATGAAATGCTCGCCGCGCTGATCGACAAGCAAGGTGCGCAATAACACCTGAAAAATGCGAGGCCGCTGAGCAATCAGCGGCTTTTTGCGTGAAGGCTTTTAGTTTTGAGGGCTGCTCTGTGACCAATGCAAAACGCTACGACAACTACATCAACGGTGAATGGGTTGCCGGTGCCGACTACTCGGCCAACATCAACCCGTCCGAGCTGAACGACACTATCGGCGATTACGCCAAGGCTGACCTGACTCAGGTTCACGCCGCCATCGACGCCGCTCGCGCAGCGTTTGCGGCGTGGTCGACCTCGGGTATTCAGGCCCGTCACGATTCGCTGGATAAAGTCGGCACTGAAATTCTCGCCCGCCGCGAAGAACTCGGCACCCTGCTGGCCCGGGAAGAGGGCAAAACCCTGCCCGAAGCCATCGGCGAAGTGACTCGCGCCGGTAATATCTTCAAATTCTTCGCCGGTGAATGCCTGCGACTGTCCGGCGACTACGTGCCGTCGGTGCGCCCGGGCGTCAACGTCGAAGTCACCCGCGAAGCGCTGGGTGTGGTCGGTCTGATCACCCCGTGGAACTTCCCGATTGCGATCCCGGCGTGGAAAATCGCCCCGGCCCTGGCCTACGGTAACTGCGTGGTGCTGAAACCGGCGGATCTGGTGCCGGGCTGCGCCTGGGCGCTGGCCGAAATCATCTCCCGGGCCGGTTTCCCGGCCGGCGTGTTCAACCTGGTGATGGGCAGCGGTCGCGTGGTGGGCGAAGCCCTGGTCAACAGTCCGAAAGTCGATGGCATCAGCTTCACCGGTTCGGTTGGCGTCGGGCGGCAGATTGCGGTCAATTGCGTCTCGCGTCAGGCCAAGGTTCAGCTGGAAATGGGCGGCAAGAACCCGCAGATCATTCTCGACGACGCCGACCTCAAGCAAGCGGTCGAGTTGTCGGTGCAGAGCGCGTTCTACTCCACCGGCCAACGTTGCACCGCATCGAGCCGCTTGATCGTTACCGCCGGCATTCACGACCAGTTCGTGCAAGCCATGGCCGAGCGCATGAAGTCGATCAAGGTCGGCCACGCGCTGAAATCCGGCACCGATATTGGCCCGGTCGTCTCGCAAGCGCAGCTTGAACAGGACATGAAGTACATCGACATCGGCCAGTCCGAGGGTGCTCGTCTGGTCAGCGGCGGTGGTTTGGTGACGTGCGATACCGAAGGCTACTTCCTCGCCCCGACGCTGTTTGCCGACAGTGAAGCGTCGATGCGTATCAGCCGAGAAGAGATTTTCGGCCCGGTGGCCAACATCGTGCGCGTGGCTGATTACGATGCTGCGCTGGCGATGGCCAATGACACTGAATTCGGCCTGTCGGCGGGTATCGCCACCACGTCGCTCAAGTACGCCAACCACTTCAAGCGTCACTCCCTGGCCGGGATGGTGATGGTCAACCTGCCGACGGCCGGCGTGGATTACCACGTTCCGTTCGGCGGGCGTAAAGGTTCATCCTATGGATCTCGTGAGCAAGGCCGCTATGCGCAAGAGTTTTACACGGTCGTGAAGACCAGCTACATCGGTTCCTGATCTATGGGAGCTGGCCGGCCAGCTCCCACAAAAGACAGACCCAACAAGATTCACCCGCGCATAAAAATAATCAGTGGGAGTACATCTACATGCAATCGTCCAAGCCGACTCACGTCCGCTATTTGATCCTGCTCATGCTGTTTCTGGTGACCACGATCAACTACGCCGACCGCGCAACTATCGCTATCGCCGGTTCCAGCCTGCAAAAAGACCTCGGTATCGACGCGGTCACCCTCGGTTACATCTTCTCTGCATTCGGTTGGGCCTACGTGGCCGGGCAAATTCCCGGCGGCTGGCTGCTCGATCGCTTCGGCTCGAAAAAAGTCTATGCCCTGAGCATTTTCACCTGGTCGCTGTTCACCGTGCTGCAAGGCTTTGTCGGTGAGTTCGGCATGTCCACGGCCATCGTCGCGCTGTTCATGCTGCGCTTTTTGGTCGGGCTGGCTGAGGCGCCATCCTTCCCCGGCAACGCACGCATTGTGGCGGCGTGGTTTCCGACCGCTGAACGCGGCACTGCTTCGGCGATCTTCAACTCGGCGCAATACTTTGCCACGGTGCTGTTCGCGCCGCTGATGGGCTGGATTGTCTATTCCTACGGCTGGGAGCACGTGTTCATTGTCATGGGCGTGTTCGGCATCGTCTTCTCGCTGATCTGGCTGAAGGTTATCCACAGCCCGCGCCAACACCCGATGGCCAACGAAGCGGAAGTAACGTTCATCGCCGACAACGGCGGCATGGTCGATATGGATCAGAACAAAGGCAAAAAGGCTGACGGCCCGAAGTGGGACTACATCCGCCAACTGCTGACCAATCGCATGATGCTTGGCGTGTACCTGGGCCAGTACTGCATCAACGGCATCACGTACTTCTTCCTGACCTGGTTCCCGGTGTATCTGGTGCAAGAGCGTGGCATGACCATTCTCAAGGCCGGTTTCATTGCCTCGTTGCCCGCCATCTGTGGTTTTATCGGCGGCGTGCTGGGCGGGTTGATTTCCGATCACCTGCTGCGCAAGGGCCACTCGCTGACCTTCGCCCGCAAGGCGCCAATCATTGCCGGCCTGCTGGTGTCCAGCAGCATCGTCGCTTGCAACTATGTTGATGTTGAATGGATGGTCGTTGGCTTCATGGCGCTGGCCTTCTTCGGTAAGGGCGTTGGCGCACTGGGCTGGGCGGTGGTATCCGACACGTCGCCAAAACAGATCGCCGGTCTGAGCGGTGGACTGTTCAACACCTTCGGCAACATTGCTTCGATCACCACGCCGATCGTGATCGGCTACATCATCAGCTCCACCGGTTCGTTCAAATGGGCGCTGGTGTTCGTCGGTGCCAACGCCTTGGTGGCGGTGTTCAGCTATCTGGTCATCGTTGGCCCGATCAAACGTGTGGTGCTCAAAGAGCCACCCACCCAGGGTGGTTCTGAAACCACGGGTAAATTGTCTCAAGCGCATTCCTGAGGAGCGGCGTCATGCAGTTGATTGAACATTCCGACTCGCCGCGCTACATCCGCCTGCACGAGCGGGACAATGTAGTGATTGTGGTCAATGACCAAGGGGTACCGGCCGGTACTGAGTTTCCGGATGGCCTGGTGACGGTGGATTTTGTGCCGCAGAGCCACAAGGTCACGCTGCAAGACATTCCCGAGGGCGGGCACGTGATTCGCTACGGCCAGATCATTGGCTACGCATTGCAGCCGATCCCCCGTGGCAGTTGGGTCAAGGAAGATCAACTGCGCATGCCGACCGCGCCGCCGCTGGACAGTTTGCCGCTCTCCACCGAGGTGCCGGACGCTCAGGCGCCGCTCGAAGGCTTCACTTTCGAGGGGTATCGCAACGCTGACGGCACTGTTGGCACGCGCAATATTCTCGGGATCACCACCACCGTGCAGTGCGTGACCGGCGTGCTTGATCACGCGGTAAAACGCATCAAGGATGAGCTGCTGCCCAAGTACCCGCACGTCGATGACGTGGTCGCACTGACCCACAGTTACGGCTGCGGCGTGGCGATCACCGCCACCGACGCGTACATCCCGATTCGCACGGTGCGCAATCTGGCGCGCAACCCGAACCTGGGGGGCGAGGCGTTGGTGATCAGCCTGGGCTGCGAGAAATTGCAGGCCGGGCAGGTCATGCACGAAGACGACGCTTCGGTTGATCTCAGTGATCCCTGGCTGTATCGCTTGCAGGATTCCAGTCACGGTTTTACCGAGATGATCGAGCAGATCATGGCGTTGGCCGAAGTCCGTCTGAAGAAGCTCGATCAGCGCCGCCGGGAAACCGTGCCGGCGTCCGAACTGATCCTCGGCATGCAGTGCGGCGGCAGCGATGCGTTCTCCGGCATCACCGCCAACCCGGCGTTGGGGTATGCCTCGGACTTGCTGCTGCGGGCGGGGGCGACGGTGATGTTTTCTGAAGTCACCGAAGTGCGCGATGCGATTTATCTGCTGACGTCCCGGGCCAAGACCAAGGCGATCGCCGAGGAACTGGTCCGCGAAATGGACTGGTACGACCGGTATCTGGCCAAGGGTGAAGCGGATCGCAGCGCCAATACCACGCCGGGCAACAAGAAGGGCGGGCTGTCGAACATTGTCGAGAAGTCCTTGGGCTCGATCGTCAAATCCGGCAGCAGCGCGATCAATGGCGTGCTTGGCCCGGGTGAGCGCTTCAAGCACAAGGGTTTGATTTTCTGTGCGACCCCGGCCAGTGATTTTGTCTGCGGCACATTGCAGTTGGCGGCAGGGATGAACCTGCATGTGTTCACCACTGGGCGCGGTACGCCTTATGGGCTGGCGATGGCGCCGGTGGTGAAGGTCTCGACGCGTACCGAGTTGGCGCAGCGCTGGCCTGACTTGATCGACATTGATGCCGGGCGGATTGCCACCGGGCGGGCGTCCATCGAGGAGTTGGGTTGGGAGTTGTTCCACTACTACCTGGACGTGGCGAGTGGCAAGCAGCAGACGTGGGCGGAGAAGCACAAGCTGCACAACGACATTACGTTGTTCAATCCGGCGCCGATTACCTGAGACCGCGTCATCGTTCTTCGCGAGCAAGCCCGCTCCCACAGGGAAATGCATTTCAAATGTGGGAGAGGGCTTGCTCGCGAAGAGTGACTCACAGACGCCGGAGAACTTGTGGCTTATCATTAGGCCCCTAACGACGCTCACCCAAGGCTCTGCGGCATGCTGGCTATTTTCCTCGAAACCCTGAACATCACCGCGCCGGTATTTGCCATGCTGTTTCTCGGTGTGCTGCTCAAGCGCATCGACTGGATCAACGACAACTTCATCCATACCGCGTCGGCACTGGTGTTCAATGTTTCCATGCCGGCGTTGCTGTTCCTCGGCATTTTGCATGCTGACCTGCACGCCGCGTTGCAACCGGCGTTGCTGATCTACTTCTCGCTCGCCACCCTGGCCTGCTTCGCCATTGCCTGGGGCTGGGCGATTTTCAGATGCCCGCGTGAAGATCGCGGTATCTATACCCAAGGCGCATTTCGCGGCAATAACGGCGTCATCGGTCTGGCACTCGCCGCCAGTATGTATGGCGACTACGGGATTTCCCTCGGGGCGATTCTCGCCGCGTTGGTGATCCTGTTTTACAACACGCTCTCGACCATTGTGCTGGCGGTGTACAGCCCGGTGATCAAGTCCGATCCGTGGAGCATCTGTAAAAGCGTGTTCAGCAATCCGCTGATCATCAGCGTGATTGCGGCAGCGCCGTTTGCCTATTTCAAGATCAGTCTGCCGGGGTGGCTGGAAACCTCGGGTCAGTATCTGGCGCAGACCACCTTACCGCTGGCGTTGATCTGTATTGGCGGCACGCTATCGCTGGCGGCGTTGCGCAAGAGCGGCAGCATAGCGCTGAGTTCGAGTCTGGTGAAGATGATCAGTCTGCCGCTGCTGGCAACGGTCGGTGCCTGGCTGTGGGGGTTCCGCGGGCCGGAGTTGGGGATTCTGTTTCTTTATTTTGGCAGCCCGACGGCGGCGGCCAGTTTTGTCATGGCCCGGGCGGCACAGGGCAATCATGAACTCGCGGCAGCGATCATCGTGCTGACCACGTTGATGGCAGCGGTGACCACCAATTTGGGGATCTTCATTTTGCAGTGGGGTGGGTGGATCTGACCTGAGATTCAAAGGGGCGTTGGGCAACCTGCAATCGCCCACATTTGCAATGCTTGCCCCTGTGGGAGCGGGCTTGCCGGCGAAGACGTCAGTCCGGTCACTCAGGTTTCCGGTAACTGTCGATCACCTCCTGCGCCGCGCGAAACGCGTCAATCGCCGCCGGCACGCCGGCATACACTGCGCAATGCAGCAACGCCTCGCGAATCTCTTCGACCGTGCAGCCATTGTTCAACGCGCCGCGTACGTGACCTTTCAACTCTTGCGGGCACTTCAACGCCGTCAGCGCGGCAAGGGTGATCAAACTGCGGGTTTTGAGCGGTAAACCTTCGCGATTCCACACGCCACCCCAGGCATGTTCATTGACGAAGTCCTGCAGCGGCTGGGTGAACTCGGTGGCGTTGCCCAGCGCGCGATCAACGAATGCATCGCCCATTACCTGGCGGCGGATTTCAACCCCGGATTGCTTCGAATCGGTCATGGCACATCCCTCTTGTGGTGTTGGCGTCGCCAAGCGATGACTGACGTGAACAGCAAAAACGTCAGCAGCGTCGGCAAAACGTAAAACAGCATCAGCCGCTCGAGTTTGCCGGCCAGTGGCATGCCGGTGGTGAACGACACCACATGCAACCCGTACGCCAGATACAAACCGAGCAGCAACAGACCTTCGGCGCGGGTCACCCGGTAGCCGGAATAGAACACTGGCAGGCTCAGCACGGCGACGCCGAGCATCACCGGCAGGTCGAAATCCAGCGCATTGGGCGAGACCGACAACGGCGTCGGCGCGATCAGCGCGGTGAAGCCGAGTACACCGAGCAGGTTGAACAGGTTGGCGCCGATCACGTTGCCTACCGCGATGTCCCGTTGCCCGCGCAATGCCGCGATCAGCGACGTGGCGAGTTCCGGCAGCGAGGTGCCTACGGCGACCACGGTCAGGCCAATGACGCGTTCGGAAAAACCAAGATCGGTCGCCACCTCAATGGCAGCGCCTAACAGCAGGTGTCCGGCGAATACCAGCATCGCCAGTCCGACGATGATCATCAGCGAACTGCCGATCCAGGACGCCTGTGTTGCTTCGCCGTGTTCCGAGTGCGGTCGTGTCGAATGCCGTGACTGGCGCAGCAGTAAACCCAGGTAAAGCGCCAGGGCGCCCAGTAGCAGGATGCCGTCGAAACGACCGATTTCCCCATTCCAGGCCAGAACAAACACCAGCAGGCAGGCGCCGATCATCAGCGGAATGTCCAGGCGCACCAATTGTCGCGACACGCGCAGCGGAATGATCAGCGCCGACAAACCGAGGGTCACGAGGATGTTGAAGATGCTGCTGCCGACCACACTACCGACGGCAATGTCGGAGTTGTGTGCCAGCGTGGCTTGCAGACTCACCGCCATCTGCGGTGCGCTACTGCCCAGGGCAACAAGGGTCAGACCGATGATCAGTGGCCGTACATTCAGTCGCGCGGCCAGGCGTACGGCTGCACGCACCATCAGTTCGGCGCCGAAGATCAGCAGGCACAGCCCGGCAAGCAGTTCGATCACGCTGAGCAGTGGTAGGTCGGTCAGTGCGAAAATGGTCGGTGCTCCATCAGTTGTCGAGGGCCTGCACGCGAACCCGTGCGGTGCCGCTGCGCAGCATACCGAGTTGTTCGGCTGCCTCGCGAGACACATCGATCAACCGCCCACGGGTATGCGGGCCGCGATCGTTGATGCGGACTACGACCGATTCATCGTTTTTCAGGTTGGTGACCTTCACCCGGGTGCCAAAGGGGAGCTGGCGATGGGCGGCGGTCAGGGCATTCTGGTTGAACGGCTCGCCACTGGCGGTCCGTTTTCCGTGGTGTCTGGCACCGTAATAGGAGGCGACGCCGGTCTGGTCGTAACCGTGCGGGTCGATGATGTCGGTGCTGGCGCAACCGGCCAGTATAGAGAGCAGGGTGAAGGCGCCGAGCAGACGTTTCATTCAAAGGCTCCACAAAACAAATGTGGGGGCGGCGGTGCGACGAGGGGGTCACATTCAACAGCTTTGCTGACTGTCAGACCGCTTTCGCGAGCAAGCCCGCTCCCACAGGGGATGGAGCCAGACCTAGGTTCTGGCTCCGTTTGCATCAGCCTTCGAGCTTGCTTTTGAGCAGTTCGTTCACTTGCTGCGGGTTGGCCTTGCCCTTGGAGGCTTTCATGGCCTGGCCGACGAAGAAGCCGAACATCTTGCCGCGCTTGGCTTCGTCTGCCGCGCGGTATTGCTCGACCTGCTCGGCGTTGGCCGCGAGCATTTCGTCCAGTACCGCCGAGATCGCGCCGCTGTCGGTCACTTGCTTGAGGCCGCGCTTTTCGATGATCTCGTCGGCGCTGCCTTCGCCGTTGGCCATCGCTTCGAACACCACTTTGGCGATCTTGCCGGAAATGGTGTTGTCCTTGATGCGCTGCAGCATGCCGCCCAACAGTTCAGCGGAAACCGGCGACTCGTCGATGTCCAGGCCTTGTTTGTTGAGCAGGCTGCCCAACTCGACCATCACCCAGTTCGCCGCCAGTTTGGCGTCGCCGCCGATGGCTGCAACTTTCTCGAAGTAGTCCGCTTGCTCACGGCTGGTGGCCAGCACGTTGGCGTCGTAGGCCGACAGACCGAACTGGCTCTGGAAGCGCTCGCGTTTTTGCGGTGGCAGTTCCGGCAGGGTGGCGCGCACCTCGCCGAGGAACGACTCTTCGATGACCACCGGCAACAGATCCGGATCGGGGAAGTAACGGTAGTCGTTGGCTTCCTCTTTCGAACGCATCGGACGGGTTTCGTCCTTGTTCGGATCGTACAGACGGGTCTGCTGGATCACTTTGCCGCCGTCTTCGATCAGCTCGATCTGACGCTGGATCTCGGAGTTGATCGCCTTCTCGATGAAACGAAACGAGTTGACGTTCTTGATCTCGCAGCGTGTGCCGAACTCAACCTGGCCTTTCGGACGGATCGACACGTTGCAGTCGCAACGCAGCGAACCTTCGGCCATGTTGCCGTCGCAGATGCCCAGATAACGGACCAGCGCGTGGATTGCCTTGACGTAAGCCACGGCTTCCTTGGCGCTGCGCATGTCCGGCTCGGAAACGATTTCCAGCAGCGGCGTACCGGCACGGTTCAGGTCGATGCCGGTGGCGCCGTTGAATTCTTCGTGCAGGCTCTTGCCGGCGTCTTCTTCCAGGTGCGCGCGGGTGATGCCGACACGTTTGACCGTGCCGTCTTCCAGCGCGATGTCCAGATGGCCCTTGCCGACGATCGGCAATTCCATCTGGCTGATCTGGTAGCCCTTCGGCAGGTCAGGGTAGAAGTAGTTTTTACGGGCGAACACGTTGTGTTGACCGATCTGGGCGTCAATCGCCAGACCAAACATCACGGCCATGCGCACGGCTTCCTGGTTCAGCACCGGCAATACGCCGGGCATGCCCAGGTCGATCAGGCTGGCCTGCGTGTTCGGCTCGGAGCCAAACGTGGTGGAACTACCGGAAAAGATTTTCGACCGGGTGGTGAGCTGAGTGTGAATCTCCAGCCCGATCACGACTTCCCATTGCATGTGTGTCTCCTCAGAAGCCGGTTGGGGTGCGAGTGTGCCAGTCGGTGTTCAACTGATACTGGTGCGCAACGTTGAGCAAACGGCCTTCCTGGAAATACGGCGCGAGCAACTGCACGCCCACTGGCAGACCGTCGACAAAACCGGCCGGCATCGACAGGCCCGGCAAGCCCGCGAGGTTGGCGGTGATGGTGTAGACGTCTTCCAGATAAGCCGCGACCGGGTCGCTGTTCTTGGCGCCAAGTTTCCAGGCCGGGTTCGGCGTGGTCGGGCCGAGGATGATGTCGACCTCGTTGAAGGCCGCCATGAAATCGTTCTTCACCAGGCGACGGATCTTCTGCGCTTTGAGGTAGTAGGCATCGTAGTAACCGGCGGACAGTGCGTAGGCACCGACCATGATCCGGCGCTGCACTTCGGTACCGAAACCTTCGCCACGGGAGCGCTTGTACAGGTCGATCAGGTCTTTCGGGTGCTCGCAACGGTGGCCGAAACGCACGCCGTCGAAACGCGACAGGTTGGAGGAGGCCTCTGCCGGCGCGATCACGTAGTACGCAGGAATCGCGTGCTGCATGTTCGGCAGGCTGATGTCCTTGATCACGGCACCGAGCTTCTGCAACTCTTTGATGCTGTTGTGGATCAGCTCGGCAATGCGCGGGTCGAGACCGGCGCTGAAGTATTCCTTCGGCACGCCGATGCGCAGGCCTTGCAGCGACGTATTGAGGCTGGCGGAGTAATCCGGCACGGGCTCATCGATGCTGGTGGAGTCGTTCTGATCGAAGCCGGCCATGCCTTGCAACAAAATAGCGCAGTCTTCGGCAGTGCGCGCCAACGGGCCGCCCTGATCGAGGCTGGAAGCGTAAGCGATCATGCCCCAGCGCGAAACACGACCGTAGGTCGGTTTCAGGCCGGTGAGGTTGGTGAATGCAGCTGGCTGACGGATCGACCCACCCGTGTCAGTGGCGGTCGCCGCTGGCAGCAGACGAGCGGCAACTGCCGCCGCCGAACCACCGGACGAACCGCCCGGCACGTGTTCCAGGTTCCACGGGTTTTTCACCGCGCCGTACCAGCTCGACTCGTTGGCCGAACCCATGGCGAATTCGTCCATGTTGGTCTTGCCCAGGGTCACGGCGCCGGCAGCCGCCAGTTTCGCAACCACGGTGGCGTCGTAGGGCGCTTTGAAGTTGTCGAGCATCTTCGAGCCGCAGCTGGTGCGAATGCCCTGAGTGCAGAACAGGTCTTTGTGAGCGATCGGCGCACCGAGCAGGGCGCCGCTCTCACCGTTGGCACGGCGGGCATCGGCGGCTTTCGCCTGCTCCAGCGCCAGCTCTTCGGTGAGGCTGATGAAACTGTTGAGCTGAGGATCGAGCTGGGTGATACGCGCCAGCAGGACTTTGGTCAGCTCTTCGGAGGAAAACTTTTTATCGGCGAGACCGCGGGCGATCTCGGCCAGAGTCATTTGATGCATTGCAGGCTCTTTCCCTTTAGTCGATGACTTTCGGAACCAGATACAGGCCGTTTTCGACCGCTGGTGCGATGGACTGATAGGCCTCGCGATGATTGCTTTCGGTCACGACGTCGGCGCGCAGGCGCTGACTGGCTTCCAGCGGGTGGGCCAAAGGCTCGATACCGTCGGTATTGACGGCCTGCATTTCGTCGACCAGCCCGAGAATGCTGTTGAGGGCGGAAGTAATGTGCGGAAGATCGGCATCATTAAGGCCAAGACAGGCCAGATGAGCGATTTTTTCCACGTCGGAGCGTTCTAGCGCCATCGGGATTCTCCAGTGGAAAACAGAACGGACGGCGTCCGTGTGTTAGATTGTCGGAACACTACCGCACTTCTACGGTCATAAGGCCGCGATTGTGGGGCTTGGTGCACAGAAAAGCGGCCAATTTAACATATTGGCGCCTTGCCCAAAATCCCTGTCGTTGTTAGAGTTTGCCGCACTTTTTTACCCACGCGTTGCCTAGGGTCCCTTTCCCATGTTCAAGAAACTGCGTGGCATGTTTTCCAGCGATCTTTCCATTGACCTGGGCACTGCCAACACCCTTATTTACGTGCGCGAGCGCGGTATCGTCCTGAATGAACCATCGGTTGTGGCCATTCGGACACACGGTAACCAGAAAAGTGTCGTTGCTGTCGGCACCGAGGCCAAGCGCATGCTCGGCCGTACACCGGGCAACATTGCTGCCATTCGTCCGATGAAGGACGGCGTAATTGCCGACTTCAGCGTCTGCGAAAAGATGCTGCAATACTTTATCAACAAGGTTCACGAAAACAGCTTTCTGCAGCCTAGTCCTCGTGTACTGATCTGCGTTCCATGCAAATCCACCCAGGTTGAGCGTCGCGCCATCCGTGAATCGGCCCTTGGCGCCGGTGCCCGTGAAGTGTTCCTGATCGAAGAGCCAATGGCTGCTGCGATCGGTGCCGGCCTGCCGGTAGAAGAGGCTCGCGGCTCGATGGTCGTGGATATCGGTGGTGGTACCACTGAAATCGCACTGATCTCTCTGAACGGCGTGGTCTATGCCGAATCCGTGCGCGTTGGCGGCGACCGCTTCGACGAAGCGATCATCACCTACGTGCGCCGTAACTACGGCAGCCTGATCGGTGAGTCCACCGCTGAGCGCATCAAGCAGGAAATCGGTACGGCCTACCCGGGTGGCGAAATTCGCGAAGTCGATGTTCGCGGTCGCAACCTGGCCGAAGGCGTTCCACGCGCATTCACCCTGAACTCCAATGAAGTGCTGGAAGCTCTGCAAGAGTCCCTGGCAACCATCGTTCAGGCCGTGAAAAGCGCGCTGGAGCAATCGCCGCCGGAACTGGCTTCCGACATCGCCGAGCGCGGCCTGGTGCTGACCGGTGGTGGCGCGCTGCTGCGTGACCTCGACAAGTTGCTGGCTCAGGAAACCGGTCTGCCGGTGATCGTTGCCGAAGATCCGCTGACCTGTGTTGCTCGCGGCGGTGGCCGTGCATTGGAAATGATGGATAAGCACACCATGGATCTGCTCTCCAGCGAATAAGTCGCCGATTGCAATACGTGGGTGAGCGCGCAGGCAGCACTTTGCAGTGCTGCCTGTTGGCGTTTATCTTCTGTCAGTCTTCATCCAGGCCGGTTTGATGCCGTATGAATAAACAGAACATTTGCCTGGGAGGAGCGGCTTATTAAACCGCTTTTCGCCAAGGGCCCTTCGTTGGGCGTTCGCCTGCTGGTGCTGGCCGTGCTCTCGGTCGCACTGATGGTGGTCGATGCGCGTTTCAGTCTGCTCAAGCCTGCACGCAGCCAGATGTCGCTGGTGCTGATGGACGCTTACTGGATCACTGACCTGCCCGGTCGCTTGTGGGAAGGTGTCGCCAGCCAGTTCGGCAGCCGCACCGAGCTTGTCGCCGAAAACGAAAAACTCAAAACCGAAAACCTGCTGCTGCAGGGTCGCATGCAAAAGCTAGCGGCCCTCACCGAGCAGAACGTTCGGCTGCGCGAGTTGCTCAATTCCTCCGCGCTGGTCAACGAAAAGGTCGAAGTGGCCGAGTTGATCGGCATGGACCCCAATCCCTTCACCCATCGCATCATCATCAATAAAGGTGAGCGCGACGGTGTGGTCCTCGGTCAGCCGGTGCTCGATGCGCGTGGTCTGATGGGGCAGGTGGTCGAGTTGATGCCTTACACCTCCCGTGTATTGCTGTTGACCGACACCACTCACAGCATTCCCGTGCAGGTAAACCGTAACGGTCTGCGGGCGATTGCCAGCGGCACCGGCAACCCGGAACGCCTGGAACTGCGTCATGTGGCGGATACCGCCGACATCAAGGAAGGCGATCTGCTGGTCAGTTCCGGTCTCGGCCAGCGCTTCCCGGCGGGTTATCCGGTCGCAACCGTGAAAGAAGTGATTCACGATTCCGGCCAGCCGTTTGCCATCGTCCGTGCGGTGCCGACGGCAGCGCTCAATCGTAGCCGCTACATGCTGCTGGTATTCAGCGACAATCGCACCGCCGAAGAGCGCGCCAACGATGCAGCGCAAGCGCAGGAGGATCTGGATGCGCAGGGCGGTGGCCCGATGATGCCGGCGACTGTGCCGAAAACCGCACCCGCAGCGGCTGCAACGCCTGCCGCCACACCTGCAACGCCCGCCGCCGCTGCCGGTGCTACCCCCGTGAAACCACCTGCGAACAAACCGCCCGCCGCTGCAAAACCACCTGCGAACCAACCTGCTGCCCGGCCAGCGGCCAAACCGCCTGTCGCCGCGCCGGCCACCACCGGGAGACAAGAGTAATGGTCGGGGCTACCGCATCGCGAAACGGCTGGATCGTCTGGCTGACATTTCTCATCGGCATGCTGCTCAGCGTGTCGCCGCTACCGCAATTCATGGAAATTCTTCGCCCGCTTTGGCTGGCCTTGCTCCTGACATTCTGGGCGCTGTACATGCCGCATATGGTCGGCATGGTCACCGCGTTCTGTCTGGGGCTGGCTGAAGACGTGCTCTACGGCACGTTGCTTGGGCAAAACGCGCTCATCCTCACGTTGATCACTTTCCTGGTGTTGTCATTGCAACAGCGCCTGCGAATGTTCCCGATGTGGCAGCAGTGTCTGGTTATCCTGGTGATTTTCGGCCTCGCGCAACTCGTCCAGTTGTGGCTCAGCGCTTTGACTGGCAACCGCCAGCCGACCCTGGCGTTGCTGCTGCCGGCACTGGTCAGCGCCTTGCTTTGGCCTTGGATCAGCTTTGCTTTGCGTGGATTGAGCCGGCGCTACAAAATCAATTGATCCGGTGAAGCAAGGCACTGAACAGGGAGATGTTTTGATGAAGCCGCTTTACCTCGCCTCTGGATCGCCGCGTCGGCGTGAGTTGCTCACGCAGATCGGCGTTCCGTTCCACGCCATCAGCGCGGACATTGATGAAACCCCTCTCCCTGAAGAATCGCCTTCGGCATACGTTGAGCGCCTGGCACGCGGCAAGGCCGAGGCCGGGCGTCGTACGCTCGCGTCCGACCTGGCATGCTGTGTCCTGGGGGCCGACACCGCCGTGGTGTTCAACGGCAAAATTCTCGGCAAACCGGTGGACGAAGCTGACGCATGCGCCATGCTGATGCTGTTGTCCGGCAAGGAGCATGAAGTGCTGACCGCCATCGCGGTGCTTGAAGACCTGCATTGCGAGTCGCGGGTGGTGCGCAGTCTGGTGCGGTTCCGTCCGATCAGCGGTGAAGAGGCTGGCGCCTATTGGGCCAGCGGCGAACCCCGGGACAAGGCCGGAGGTTACGGCATTCAGGGGCTCGGTGCGGTGTTTGTCGCGGGGCTCAATGGCAGCTATTCGGCGGTGGTCGGGTTGCCTGTTTGCGAAACCGCAGAACTGTTGGGCCATTTCGGCATACCCTGTTGGCAAAACCTGAACGCGCAATGAGCGTCGTATGAATCCAGATGCGGCCATTATCGTGAACATGCCTGAACGAGATCCTGCCATGAGTGAAGAGATTCTGATCAACATCACGCCGATGGAGTCGCGCGTGGCGGTGGTCGAAAACGGTGTGCTGCAAGAAGTCCATGTCGAGCGCACGCAAAAACGCGGGATCGTCGGCAATATCTATAAAGGCAAGATTGTCCGGGTGCTGCCGGGTATGCAGGCTGCGTTCGTTGACATCGGCCTGGATCGTGCAGCGTTCATTCACGCAGCCGAAATCTCCGTGCGTGAAGGCCCGGCGGTGGAGAGCATCAGCGCGCTTGTGCACGAAGGCCAGAGTCTGGTTGTACAAGTCACCAAGGACCCGATCGGCTCCAAAGGCGCGCGTCTGACCACGCAACTGTCGATTCCGTCGCGCTATCTGGTGTACATGCCGCGCACCGCTCACGTCGGTATTTCCCTGAAAATCGAAGAGGAGGCCGAGCGCGAGCGGCTCAAGCAGGTGGTCAGCGACTGCGTGGCCAAAGAAGGCATCAAAGAGGCCGGCGGCTTCATTCTGCGTACCGCCGCCGAAGGTGCCGGCGCCGATGAAATCCTCATGGACATCCGCTACCTGCGACGCCTGTGGGATCAGATCAACGAACAGATCAAAACCATCGCAGCGCCAAGCGTGATCTACGAAGACCTCGGTCTGGCCCTGCGCACGTTGCGTGATCTGGTTAACCCGAAGATCGAGAAAATCCGCATTGATTCTCGGGAAACCTTCCAGAAAACCACGCAGTTCGTCGCCGAACTCATGCCGGAAATCGCCGATCGTCTGGAGCACTATCCGGGCGAGCGCCCGATTTTCGACCTGTACGGTGTCGAAGACGAAATCCAGAAAGCCCTTGAACGCAAGGTTCCGCTCAAGTCCGGCGGTTATCTGGTAGTCGATCCGGCCGAGGCCATGACCACCATCGACGTCAACACGGGCGCGTTCGTCGGCCATCGCAATCTCGAAGAAACCATCTTCAAGACCAATCTCGAGGCGGCCACCGCGATTGCCCGGCAGATGCGCCTGCGCAATATGGGCGGGATCATCATCATTGACTTCATCGACATGGAAGATGAAGAGCACCAACGCCAGGTATTGCGCACGCTGGAGAAACAACTGGAGCGTGATCACGCCAAGACCAACATCATCGGCATCACCGAGTTGGGCCTGGTGCAGATGACTCGCAAGCGCACCCGCGAAAGTCTTGAGCAAGTGCTGTGCGAACCGTGCAGCAGTTGTCAGGGGCGCGGCAAGTTAAAGACGCCTGAGACCATCTGTTACGAGATTTTCCGCGAGATCCTTCGTGAAGCCCGGGCCTATCAGGCCGAGGGTTATCGCGTGTTGGCGAACCAGAAAGTGGTGGATCGTTTGCTTGATGAAGAATCAGGTAACGTCGCCGAGCTTGAAGGGTTTATCGGCCGCACCATACGCTTCCAGGTGGAAACCATGTATTCCCAGGAACAATACGACGTGGTGCTGCTCTGAATTCCTGCATCACCCTTTTTCAACAGCGGCTGGCCTCAGCTTTTCGCAGTTTTTTTGCCATGGGAGCCAACTGACATGGACCGTCTGACACGTATTCTGGCCGCACTCACCCGATGGGGGCTGAGCCTGTGCGCGTTGGTTCTGGTGTTGATGGCGTTGTATGTCAGCCTTGGCCGCGAACTGACGCCGCTGGTGGCCGAATACCGCGCCGAGATCGAAGACAAAGCCAGCACCGCCCTCGGTATGCCACTTCAGATCGGTGAACTGGAGGGTAACTGGAAGGGATTTGCGCCGATCCTGCTGGCCCATGATGTGATGGTCGGTGACGGCGCCAATGCCTTGCGCCTCGATCGGGTGCGGGTGGTGCCGGATCTTTGGGCCAGTCTGCTGGCTCGTGAAGTGCGTATTGCCCATCTGGAACTCAATGGTCTGAAAATCAGCCTCAAGGAAACGCAGGACGGCAGTTGGGCGCTGGAAGGCTTGCCGGTGCAAAAGGATCAGCCACTGGATGCGGAGCAACTGTTCAATCGCTCGCAAATGATTCGGCAGTTGTCTGTCCTCGATAGCCAAGTGACCCTGCAGCCACTGGATCACGCGCCGATGACCCTCACCTATGTTGGTCTCAATCTGAAAACCGGTGCCAGTCGTCAACGCCTCGACGCACGCTTGACCTTGCCTGATGGTCAACCGGTCGCGCTGAGCCTGCGCACGCGGATTCGCGCGGGCCAATGGCAGGACAGCGCCCTGGAAGGCTACGTCAGTCTGCCGCAAAGTGACTGGTCGAAGTGGCTGCCCGAGCGCCTGACCCGGCAATGGAATTTCTCCGAGATCAAGGCCGGCGGCGAGCTTTGGGTGAACTGGGCTGAAGGCACTTTGCAAAGTGCGGCGCTGCGTTTGAATGCCCCGCAACTCAATGGCGCTTACGCCGAGCGCAAGCCGATCCAGATCAACAATCTGGCGCTCAATGCCTACTACGAAAACAGCGCCGATGGCGCCACCGTCACTCTCGATTCGCTGGCGATGAACTTCGGTGAAACCCGCTGGGAATCTCGCGTGCAACTCCAGCAGACACGCGCTACCGACAAGGTCGACGAACGCTGGCATTTGCAGGCCGATCGTCTCGATCTGACACCGATCACGCCGCTCCTCAACGCATTGGGCCCGCTACCGCAGGGGGTTGCCACGGTGGTCGAGCGCCTGAAAGTGACCGGCGTGCTGCGCAACGTGCTGCTGGATTTCCGTCCGAATGCCACTGACGGTACAAAGTTCGGCTTCGCTGCCAACCTCGACAGCGTCGGTTTCGATGCCTATCACGGCGCGCCGGCGGCACGAAATGTCAGCGGTAGCCTGACGGGCAACCTCGACGGTGGCGAGTTGCGCATGGACAGCAAGGATTTCGTCCTGCACCTGGATCCGATTTTCGCCAAACCCTGGCAGTACATTCAGGCCAACGCCCGACTGACCTGGAAGCTCGACAAGGACGGTTTCACTTTGATCGCGCCGTACCTGAAGGTACTGGGCGAAGAAGGCAAGATTGCCGGCGACTTCCTGATCCGCCTGCATTTTGATCACAGCCAGGAAGACTACATGGACCTGCGGGTCGGTCTGGTCGATGGCGACGGTCGCTACACCGCCAAGTACTTGCCGCAAGTCCTCAGCCCGGCACTCGACGAATGGTTGCGCACGGCAATCCTCAAAGGCGCGGTGGATCAGGGCTTCTTCCAGTATCAAGGGTCTCTGAGCAAGAACGCCGGGGACGCCGACCGCAGCATCAGTCTGTTCTTCAAGGTGCATGACGCCGAACTGGCCTTCCAGCCCGGCTGGCCGCATGTGAGCAAGGTCAGTGGCGATGTGTTCATTGAGGACAGTGGTGTGCGAATTCTGGCCAGCGAGGGCCAATTGCTCGACACCCGGATCAGCGACGTTTTCGTCAATATTCCCCATGTGCCTGCCGGACAACATACGCATATGTTCCTTGATGGGGCATTTGCCGGCGGTTTGGGGGATGGACTGAAGATTCTTCAAGACGCACCGATTGGCACGGGTGAAACGTTCGCCGGCTGGGAAGGTGCGGGCGACCTGCAGGGCAAACTCAAACTGGACATCCCGCTGGACAAGGGCGGCGATCAGCCGAAAATCCTGGTCGACTTCACGACTGCCAATGCGCGGCTGAAACTGGCCGAGCCGAAGCTGGAACTGACTCAACTCAAGGGTGATTTCCGTTTCGACAGCGCCAAAGGCCTCAGTGGTCAGAACATTGCGGCGCGAGCGTTCGATAAACCGGTCACCGCGCAAATTTTTGCCGACGGTAGTCCTGGCAAACTCAAAACCCGGGTCGCGGCATCGGGGCAGGTCGAGGTCAAAAAACTCACCGACTGGCTGGGTGTGACACAGCCGTTGCCAGTGTCCGGGACGATTCCCTATCAGTTGCAACTGAACCTGGACGGCGCCAACAGCCAGTTGATGGTCAGCTCCGGAATGAAAGGCGTCGCGGTCGATCTGCCGGCACCGTTCGGCATGGCGGCGGATGTCGGTCGTGACACGGAGTTGCGCATGACCCTGCAGGGGCAGGAGCGGCGTTACTGGGTCAATTACGGTCAACTGGCCAATTTCACCTTTGCCGCGCCGCCGACCCAATTCGCCGAGGGGCGCGGTGAACTGTTCCTCGGTGCAGGCCAAGCCGTGCTGCCGAGCGCCAAGGGCTTGCGAATTCGTGGTGTGCTGTCGGAACTTGATATCGCGCCGTGGCAGGATCTGCTCAACAAGTACGCCGGGCAGGACCCGGGTGGCAGTGCCAAGCAACTGCTCAGTAGCGCTGACTTCAAGGTCGGCAAGTTGACGGCGTTCGGTACCACGCTGGATCAGGCCTCGGTGCAGGTCGATCGTAAATCCGCGGCGTGGAACCTGGCGCTCGACAGTCAGCAGGTCAAAGGCTCCGCCAGCCTTGCCGACGCGAAAAACACGCCGATTGGAGTCAACCTTCAGTATGTGCGTTTGCCGGCACCGGATCCGAAGGAGCAGGCCGACGAGAACTCTCCTGATCCGCTGGCCTCGGTTGATCCTGCGAAAATCCCCGCGCTGGATATCACCATCAATCAACTGTTCCTGGGCCAGGACCTGGTCGGTGGCTGGTCGCTCAAGGTGCGACCGACCGGCAAAGGCATCGCCCTGAATAACCTCGACATGGGCCTCAAAGGCATCCTGTTGCAGGGCAATGGCGGTTGGGAGGGCGCGCCGGGTGCGACCAATAGCTGGTTCAAAGGCCGGATTAGCGGCAAGAACCTTGCCGATGTTCTCAAGGGTTGGGGCTTTGCGCCGAGTGTGACCAGTGAAGAATTCCATATGGATGTCGATGGCCGCTGGCCGGGCTCGCCCGCGTGGCTGGCGACCAAGCGTTTTTCCGGCACTCTGGATGCGTCGCTGAACAAGGGCCAGTTTGTCGAAGTGGAGGGCGGAACACAGGCATTGCGGGTGTTTGGTTTGCTCAACTTCAACGCTATCGGCCGTCGTTTGCGTCTGGATTTCTCCGACTTGTTCGGCAAAGGCTTGAGCTACGACCGCGTCAAAGGATTACTGGTGGCGAACAACGGTGTGTATGTGACCCGCGAACCAATTCGTTTGACCGGGCCTTCGAGTACCTTCGAACTGGACGGTACGCTGGATCTGGTCGCCGATCAGGTTGATGCCAGGTTGTTGGTGACCTTGCCGGTGACCAACAACCTGCCGATTGCCGCACTCATCGTTGGCGCACCGGCGATCGGTGGTGCGCTGTTCCTGATCGACAAGCTGATCGGTGATCGTGTGGCGCGCTTCGCCAGCGTGAAATACACCGTCAAAGGTCCATGGAAAGACCCGAAAATCACGTTCGACAAGCCTTTTTGAACAGCCAGTCCCTGAACCGATGGAGTAGCATGGCCGCTTACCTCTTGCGGAGTTCGCCATGTCTTTAGCGGTCATTCAAATGGTCAGCCAGAGTGACGTGCAGGCCAATCTGGCCCAGGCCCGACGCCTGCTCGAACAGGCGGCGGCCGGTGGCGCGAGGCTGGCCGTGTTGCCGGAAAACTTCGCCGCCATGGGCCGTCGCGACATCGCCGACATCGGTCGAGCCGAAGCATTGGGCGAAGGGCCTATCCTGCCGTGGTTGAAACAGACCGCCCGTGACCTCAGGTTATGGATAGTGGCCGGTACGTTGCCGTTGCCGCCATTGGATCAGCCGGAGGCCAAGCCACATGCCTGCTCGCTGCTGGTCAACGATCAGGGCGAAATCGTTGCACGGTATGACAAGTTGCATCTGTTCGATGTCGATGTAGCGGACAATCGCGGCCGTTACCGCGAATCCGATGACTATGCTTATGGCAGTAGCGTGGTGGTGGCGGACACGCCGGTCGGCCGAGTCGGTCTGACAGTGTGTTACGACCTGCGCTTCCCGGAGTTGTACAGCGAATTGCGCGCGGCCGGTGCCGAGTTGATTACCGCACCGTCAGCCTTCACCGCGGTGACCGGTGCGGCGCATTGGGATGTGCTGATTCGCGCGCGGGCCATCGAGACTCAATGTTATGTGCTGGCGGCAGCGCAGGGCGGGATACATCCGGGGCCGCGGGAAACCTTCGGTCACGCGGCGATCATCGACCCGTGGGGCCGCGTGCTGGCGCATCAGGATCAAGGCGAAGCGGTGTTGTTGGCCGAACGCGATAGCGATGAACAAGCGTCCATCAGGGCGCGGATGCCGGTGACGAGTCATCGGCGGTTTTTCTCGCAGGGCGCACAGCGGCCTGCCTCAGAACACGAATTTAAGGCGTAAACCTATGAGCGAGTTGTTGTCCTCAGTCAGTGATCACCTGTTGGCGCCCGGCGGCGTGACGATCGAAAGCCTGCAAGGCGTGCTTGGCGATCTGGCCGGCCCGGGCATCGATGCCGCCGACCTGTATTTCCAGGGTCAGATCTCCGAGTCTTGGGCGCTGGAAGATGGCATCGTCAAGGAAGGCAGCTTCAACCTTGATCAGGGTGTGGGTGTGCGGGCGCAGTCCGGTGAGAAAACCGGTTTCGCCTACAGCAACGCGATCACCCTTGAAGCCCTCGGCGCTGCGGCGCGAGCGGCCCGTTCGATCTCCCGCGCCGGGCAGAACGGCACGGTGCAGGCATTTACCAGCCAAGACGTTGCGCAACTGTATGCGCCGGACAATCCGCTGGAAGTGCTGAGCCGTGCCGAGAAGGTCGAGCTGCTCAAGCGCATCGACGTGGCTACCCGCGCACTCGATCCGCGTATCCAGCAAGTCAGCGTGAGCATGGCCGGGGTCTGGGAGCGGATTCTGGTGGCTTCCACTGATGGCGGTCTGGCGGCGGATGTGCGACCGCTGGTGCGCTTCAACGTCAGTGTGATCGTTGAGCAAAACGGCCGTCGCGAGCGTGGCGGGCATGGCGGCGGCGGGCGTACCGACTACCGTTATTTCCTCGCCGAAGACCGCGCCATGGGCTATGCCCGTGAAGCGCTGCGTCAGGCGCTGGTGAACCTCGAAGCGATTCCGGCGCCGGCCGGCACTTTGCCGGTGGTGCTGGGTTCGGGCTGGTCCGGCGTGCTGCTGCACGAAGCGGTCGGCCACGGTCTGGAAGGCGACTTCAACCGCAAAGGCAGTTCCGCCTATAGCGGCCGCATGGGTGAAATGGTTGCTTCAAAGCTCTGCACCATTGTCGATGACGGTACCTTGAGCGGCCGTCGCGGCTCGCTGAGCGTCGACGATGAAGGCACGCCGACCGAGTGCACCACGCTGATCGAAAACGGCGTACTCAAGGGTTACATGCAGGACAAGCTCAATGCACGCCTGATGGGCGTGGCCCGCACCGGTAACGGGCGTCGTGAGTCCTATGCACATCTGCCGATGCCTCGGATGACCAACACCTACATGCTGGGCGGCGAAAGCGACCCGGCAGAAATCATTGCTTCGGTGAAGAAAGGCATCTATTGCGCCAACCTCGGTGGCGGTCAGGTCGACATCACCAGTGGCAAGTTCGTGTTCTCCACCAGCGAGGCCTATCTGATCGAAGACGGCAAGATCACTGCGCCGGTCAAAGGCGCGACGTTGATCGGCAACGGCCCTGAGGCGATGAGCCGGGTGTCGATGGTCGGTAACGACCTGGCGCTGGACAGCGGTGTGGGGACGTGTGGCAAGGATGGACAGTCGGTGCCGGTGGGTGTTGGCCAGCCAACGCTGAAAATCGATGCGATCACCGTGGGTGGCACGGGCGCATAAGAAAAGATGGAGCTTTGGGTGGCGCGCAGGGCGACCACCCAGTGACGAATATCAACGCAGACCGCGTTGAGTCTCGTCCAGCTCACGGATGTATTTGAAGATTTTACGGCTGGAAGCAGGAGGTTTGTTTTGCGCAACCTCGTGCTGAGCCTGACGGATCAGGGAACGCAGTTGCTGGCGATCGGCGTCCGGGTAGTCGACGACGAATTTCTCCAGCACGGCATCGTCGCCCGCGATCAGGCGATCACGCCAGCGTTCGAGATTGTGGAAACGCTCGTTGTACTGACGAGTCGAGGCATCGAGTTGATCGAGCAGAGTCAGAATCGCGTCAGTGTCCTGATCGCGCATCAGTTTGCCGATGAACTGCAAATGCCGCTTACGCGCGATATTCGCGGTGTGCTTGGGCGCATCGGCCAAGGCCCGGCGCATGGCGTCGGTCAGCGGCAGTTTTGCGATCAAGTCAGGCTTGAGTGTTGTAAGGCGCTCGCCGAGGTCAACCAGAGCATGCAGCTCGCGTTTGACCTGAGATTTGCTTTTTTCTCCCGTATCGAGGGAGTCGTCGTAAGAATCAACCATGGTGGCAGTCCGCAAAGAAACGCCGCCATGATAACCAGTCGGGGGCCGCTTGTCCGGCCCGGTCGCTCGATGGCCCCCGCCGAAAGCAGAATTTGAGTGGAGATGAGCATGAGTGCAGTTCAAAGCGTCGGCCCGCAGGCATTGCCGGCACTGCAGGAACAAGTCGAGCAGATCATCGCCGAAGCCAAGCGTCAGGGCGCCAGTGCCTGTGAAGTGGCGGTGTCGCTGGAGCAGGGCCTTTCGACATCGGTCCGCCAGCGCGAAGTCGAAACTGTCGAGTTCAACCGCGATCAGGGCTTTGGCATCACGCTGTACGTCGGTCAGCGCAAGGGCTCTGCCAGCACGTCTGCCACGGGGCCTGAGGCGATTCGCGAAACCGTTGCCGCCGCACTCGCCATTGCCAGGCACACCTCCGAGGACGAAGCTTCGGGCCTCGCTGATGCTGCGCTGATGGCCAGGGATCAGCAGGATTTCGATCTGTTCCACGAATGGGATATCACGCCGGAGCAGGCCATCGAGAAGGCTTTGATCTGTGAGGCGGCGGCATTTGATGCTGATGCGCGGATCAAGAATGCCGATGGCACCACCCTCAGCACCCATCAAGGCTGCCGCGTTTACGGCAACAGCCATGGTTTCATTGGTGGCTACGCGTCGACGCGACACAGCCTGAGTTGCGTGATGATCGCCGAGGCCGACGGCCAGATGCAGCGCGATTACTGGTACGACGTGAACCGTCAGGGCACTTTGCTGGCGGATCCGGTAAGCATCGGCCAACGCGCTGCACAACGGGCGGCGAGCCGTCTGGGGGCGCGTCCGGTGCCGACTTGCGAGGTGCCGGTGCTGTTTTCTGCAGAACTGGCAGGCGGTTTGTTTGGCAGTTTCTTGTCGGCGGTATCCGGCGGCAGTCTGTATCGCAAATCGTCGTTCCTGGAAGGCACGCTGGGGCAGAAGCTGTTTCCGGAATGGCTGACCATCGACGAACGTCCGCATCTGATGCGTGCCATGGGCAGCGCCTGGTATGACGGTGACGGCCTGGCGACTTATGCCAAACCGTTTGTCGAAAAAGGTGAGTTGGTGTCGTACATCCTTGGGACCTATTCCGGTCGCAAGCTCGGTATGCCGAGTACGGCCAACGCTGGCGGCGTACACAACCTGTTTGTCACTCATGGCGATGAGGATCAGGCCGCACTGCTGCGGCGCATGGGGCGTGGGCTGTTGGTCACCGAGTTGATGGGCCATGGTTTGAATATGGTCACGGGTGACTATTCGCGCGGGGCGGCGGGATTCTGGGTCGAGAACGGCGAAATCCAGTTCGCGGTGCAGGAAGTGACTATCGCTGGCAACATGCGCGATATGTTCAAGCAGATCGTCGCGGTCGGTAACGATCTGGAGCTGCGCAGCAATATTCGCACAGGTTCCGTGTTGATCGAACGGATGACGGTGGCGGGCAGCTAAGCCCCGCCCGCGACACAAAAAAGGCGCGCCATCCGATTGGGTGGCGCGCCTTTTTTATACCGGCCCCTGGCACTGCCGAGGCTGCGATTTTTTGACTGTTCGACGATCAGCCACCTTCGTCGAAGAAGTTGTTGATCAACGCCACCAACGCATCCAGCGCTTCTTGTTCTTGATGTCCTTCAGTACTCAAATAGATTTTTGTGCCCTTGCCGGCAGCCAGCATCATCATCGCCATGATGCTTTTGCCATCCACTACCGTTTCTGGTGTGCGGCCTACTCTGATCGTGCAATCCGGATACTGACCTGCAACCCCGACGAACTTGGCCGACGCCCGGGCGTGCAAGCCCAGTTTGTTGATGATTTCGATTTCCAGAGCAGGCATCGCGGTGTGAATCCTTTAAGTGAGGTCGCGGTGGCGAACCTGGACGTTCTTCAGGGTTTTGTGCAGGGCCTGACCCAGGCGTTCGGTCAGGTAGACGGAGCGGTGATGCCCGCCTGTGCAGCCGATGGCAATGGTGACGTAGGCGCGATTGCTCGCGGCGAAACGCGGCAGCCATTTGTGCAGGTAGGCGTAAATGTCCTGGAACATTTCCTCGACTTCCGGCTGCGCCGCCAGGTATTCGGCCACCGGCGCATCGAGACCCGATTGCGCGCGCAGCTCTGGCTTCCAGTACGGGTTGGGCAGGCAGCGCACGTCGAACACCACGTCTGCATCGACCGGCATGCCGCGTTTGAAGCCGAATGACTCAACGAGAAATGCTGTTCCGGGTTCAGGCTGATTGAGCAGGCGCAACTTGATGGTGTCGCGCAACTGGTACAGGTTCAGGTGGGTGGTGTTGATCTTCAGGTCGGCCAGATCGGCGATTGGGCCGAGCAGGGCGGTTTCATCGCTGATCGCTTCGGCCAGTGAGCGGTTGGCAGTGCTCAGTGGATGACGCCGACGGGTTTCCGAAAAACGCTTGAGCAGGGTTTCTTCGTCGGCGTCCAGATAAAGCACATCGCACTGGATGTGGCGGCTGCGGACTTCTTCCAGCAACTCGGGGAAACGCGAGAGATGGCTCGGCAGGTTGCGCGCATCGATCGACACGGCCACCAGCGGTTGTGCCAATTCGGTGTGTATCAGTGCGCGTTCAGCCAGTTCTGGCAACAAGCCTGCCGGCAGGTTGTCGATGCAGTAGTAACCGCTGTCCTCAAGGACATTCAGTGCGGTGCTTTTGCCCGAGCCGGAGCGGCCACTGACGATGATCAAGCGCATGATTAATGCCTGTTCTGCTCTTCCAGTACCACTTGGTACAAGGCTTCACTGCCGGCAGCGCTGCGCAGTCTTTCGCGTACTTCCTTGCGGTCGAGCATGCTGGCGATTTGACGCAGTAACTCCAGGTGCGCATCGGTAGCGGCTTCTGGGACCAGCAGTACAAACAACAGATCAACGGGGGCGCCGTCGATCGCATCGAAATCGATAGGGGCGTCGAGGTGAAGCAGAGCGCTGACAGGCTCAATGCAACCCTTGAGGCGACAGTGAGGAATGGCGATGCCGTTGCCAAAACCGGTGGAACCGAGTTTTTCACGGGCAATCAGGGCCTCGAAGACATCTTGCATCTCCAGCGCCGGCACTTCGCGGGCGATCAGGTTGGCAATTTGTTCGAGGGCTTTCTTTTTACTGCCGCCCGGCACGTTCACAAGAGAACGGCCGGGGGTCAGGATATTTTCAAGTCGGATCATGGAGTGGGGGGTTATCGACCGGTAGCGCCCTGGAGCAGGCTCTGGGTCTTTTCCTTATGCTTTTTGAGTTGTTTATCCAGCTTGTCGGTCAGGGCGTCGATCGCGGCGTACATATCGGTATGTTCCGCGTTGGCGACCACTTCACTGCCGGGAATATGCAAGGTGGCTTCGATTTTCTGCTTGAGCTTTTCGACACACATCGTGACTTGTACGTTGGTGATCTTGTCGAAATGGCGCTCCAATCGTTCGAGTTTCTCGTTGATGTAGGTGCGCAGAGGTTCGGTCACTTCCAGTTGGTGTCCACTGATGTTGACTTGCATACAGCTTCTCCTTCGTTGCCAGTGCATAAAGCGGCAGGCTGGATAGCCTGCCACTGGAACGCTGTAACGTGGCTTACATCAACCGCTTGCGTTCGCTCGAAGGCGCGATCCCGAGGGACTCGCGGTACTTGGCGACGGTGCGGCGAGCCACCTGAATGCCTTGTGCCTCCAGTAAACCAGCGATCTTGCTGTCACTCAACGGCTTTTTCTGATTTTCCGCAGCAACCAGTTTTTTGATGATCGCGCGGATCGCCGTGGACGAGCATTCACCGCCTTCGGAGGTGCTGACGTGGCTTGAGAAAAAGTATTTCAGTTCATAGATACCGCGCGGGGTATGCATGAACTTCTGCGTGGTCACTCGGGAAATCGTCGATTCGTGCATGCCAACCGCTTCGGCGATGTCATGCAGCACCAGTGGCTTCATGGCTTCGTCCCCGTATTCCAGAAAGCCGCGTTGATGCTCGACGATCTGGGTGGCCACTTTCATCAGGGTTTCGTTGCGGCTTTGCAGGCTCTTGATGAACCAGCGGGCTTCCTGCAACTGGTTGCGCATGAAAGTGTTGTCGGCGCTGGTATCGGCGCGTCTTACGAAGCCGGCATACTGGGCGTTGACCCGCAGGCGGGGCACTGATTCCTGATTCAGTTCGACCAGCCAGCGTTCATTGTCCTTGCGCACAATGACGTCAGGGACGACGTATTCGGCTTCAGTGGATTCGATCTGAGAGCCCGGACGCGGGTTGAGGCTCTGCACCAGTTCGATGACTTGACGCAGTTCATCTTCCTTGAGCTTCATGCGCCGCATCAACTGGTTGTAATCGCGGCTGCCGAGCAAGTCGATGTAGTCGGTGACCAGACGTTTCGCTTCAGTCAGCCATGGTGTCTTCGCCGACAACTGGCGCAGTTGCAGCAACAGGCATTCGCCGAGGTTGCGGGCGCCGATGCCAGCGGGTTCAAACTGCTGGATGCGGTGCAGAACGGCTTCGATTTCGTCCAGTTCGATGTCCAGTTCCGGGTCGAACGCTTCGAGGATTTCTTCGAGGGTTTCGTCCAGGTAACCCTGGTTGTTTATGCAGTCGACCAGGGTGACGGCGATCAGTCGGTCGGTGTCTGACATCGGGGCGAGATTGAGCTGCCACAGCAGGTGGCTTTGCAGGCTTTCACCGGCGGAGGTGCGAGTGGTGAAGTCCCATTCGTCGTCATCGCTGCTGGGCAGGCTGCTGGCACTGGTCTGGTAGACGTCCTCCCAGGCCGTGTCGACCGGAAGCTCGTTGGGGATACGCTCGCTCCATTCGCCATCTTCCAGATTGTCCACCGTCGGAGCGGTTTCCTGATAGGACGGTTCCTGAATTTCGGTGTTGGGCTTTTGCTCGGCGTTGTCGGCCAGAGGATCCGAGTTATCGAAGTCGTCGCCTTCTTCCTGGCGTTCGAGCATCGGATTGGATTCCAGGGCCTCCTGGATTTCCTGTTGCAGATCCAGGGTCGACAATTGGAGCAGACGGATGGCCTGTTGCAGCTGCGGTGTCATCGTCAGCTGCTGGCCCATTCTCAAGACTAGCGATGGTTTCATGGCAGGGGCTTAACACCTTATTCGCCGGCGCACATGCGCCATCCACTACAGAGCGCCGAAGCGCCAAACTTAAGCAAATTATATGCCTGAAACTGAAGTGTTTGCCTAGAGCGTTGTAACAATTAAAGCGTATTAAATCCTGCTTGAATCGATACAGCGCCCGCGCGTCTCTCCGGGCGCTGTCGCGTTTACAGGCGGAATTCGTGACCCAGATACACTTCCTTGACCAGATCGTTGGCCAGGATGGTTTCTGCGTCGCCTTCGGCAATCAACTGGCCGTCGTTGACGATGTAAGCGGTTTCGCAGATATCCAGCGTCTCACGCACGTTGTGGTCGGTGATCAGTACGCCGATGCCCTTGGCCTTGAGGTGGTGGATGATCTGCTTGATGTCGCCGACCGAGATCGGGTCGACACCGGCGAACGGTTCGTCGAGCAGGATGAATTTCGGTGCGGTTGCCAGAGCACGCGCGATTTCCACTCGGCGGCGTTCACCACCGGACAGGCTCATGCCCAGGTTGTCGCGGATGTGGCTGATGTGAAATTCCTGCAGCAGGCTTTCCAGCTCCTTGCGACGGCCGGCCTTGTCGAGCTCCTGGCGAGTCTCGAGGATGGCCATGATGTTGTCGGCCACCGACAGCTTGCGGAAGATCGAGGCTTCTTGCGGTAGATAGCCAATACCTGCCTTTGCGCGACCGTGCATTGGCTGGTGGCTGACGTCCAGATCGTCGATCAGCACGCGGCCCTGATCGGCCTGTACCAGGCCGACAATCATGTAGAAGCATGTGGTCTTGCCGGCACCGTTCGGGCCGAGCAGGCCAACAATCTGGCCGCTGTCGATCGACAGGCTGACGTCACGCACGACCTGGCGGCTTTTATAGGCCTTGGCCAGATGCTGAGCTTTCAGAGTGGCCATTACTGGGTTTTCTCGTCGGTTTTCTTCTTCGGCTGGATCACCATGTCGATGCGCGGACGCGACTCGGTGACCTTGCTGCCGGTGGCACGGCCGGCACTGGCCAGTTTCTTCACCGTGTCGTAGACGATTTTCTCGCCTTGGGTGATGTTGTCGTCCTTGTCGACAACCTTGGCCTTGTCGATCAGCACGACGCGGTTCTGCGCTGCGTGGTACTGGATCGTTACGCCCCAGCCTTGAACGGGTTTCTTGTCGCCGGCGGTTTGCAGTTGCTCGAAGTAGGCAAGGTTGCCCACCGAGGTCACCACGTCGATGTCACCGGCCTGAGTGCGAGTGATGGTCACGGTGTTGCCGGTAACCTTCATCGAGCCCTGAGTGATGATCACGTCGCCTTTATAGGTGGCAACGCCATTCTTGTCGTCCAGTTGGGCATCGTCGGCCTGAATGCGGATCGGCTGCTCTTGATCGTTCGGCAGAGCCCAGGCGCTCACGCTTCCCAGTGCTGCGCCCAGACTGAGCAAAATAGGGAGGGTTTTAACGAGCCTCATACTGTCCTCTTACGTTCGATAGCAGGTGTATCCTGCTTTCCTTCAGATACGCTTTCATTCCCACGCCAGTCGATACACCCCCAGCGCCGTCGATTCTAACGGGTTGCGCGGTCTGCGCATATTGCTGCTGCGGGAACACCGTCATGCGAGTCGACGTGATCAGGGTGTCGCGGTTCTTTTCATCGGTGCGCTTGACGCGTACCGAGTCGATCAACTCGACTTCGGTGCCGCCCGAGTTCACTTCGCCGCGCTCACTGGTCACGTGCCATGGGAACTCTGTCCCGCGGTACATGTTCAGGTCGGGCTTGGTCACCAGTGTGATGTCGGTCGCCTTGACGTGTTCGGCCTTGTCGGACGTCATTTCATACTGCACTTTGCCGTCCGGAAGGTATTGCAAGGTATGCGTGTTGGTCGCATACCAGTCGATAGGGGTATCTACCGACGAGGTTGGCGGTTTGTCGAGAAAGCGTTCCGGGCTGATGTTCCAATAGCCGACCGCCGCGAATATCGCGGCTATACAGGCGAAGAGCAGGAAGTTACGAAATTTTTTGCTGAACATTTTTTGGCTCACAGGTACGCGGCGTTGGCCGCATCGAGGCGGCCTTGGGCGCGCAGGATCAGTTCGCAGAATTCACGGGCGGCACCTTCGCCGCCGCGGGCCCGGGTCACACCATGGGCGTGTTCGCGGACGAAATCAGCGGCGTTGGCCACGGCCATGCCCAAGCCTGCGCGGCGGATCACCGGCAGGTCGGGCAGGTCGTCACCGAGGTAGGCGACCTGTTCATAGCTTAGGCCCAGTTGCTCAAGTAGACCGTCCAGAACCACCAATTTGTCTTCGCGGCCCTGAAACAGGTGCGCGATGCCGAGGTTTTTCGCTCGGCGCTCGACCACGGGCGTTTTACGGCCGCTGATGATGGCGGTCTGCACGCCAGCGTTCATCAGCATTTTGATGCCTTGACCGTCGAGGGTGTTGAACGTCTTGAACTCGCTGCCGTCTTCAAGGAAGTACAGGCGTCCGTCGGTAAGGACGCCGTCGACGTCGAAAACCGCCAGTTTGATCGCTTTTGCGCGTTGCAGCAGATCGGTGCTCATTACATCACTCCTGCGCGCAGCAGGTCGGAGAGGTTGAAGGCGCCGACCGGGCGATCTTCCTCATCGACAACTACCAGCGCGTTGATTCGGTGGTCTTCCATGATTTTCAGGGCTTCGGCGGCGAGCATCTCGGGTCGGGCGGTCTTGCCGTGGGCTGTCATCACCTGGTCGATGGTCGCGCTGCGGATGTCGATGCTGCGATCCAGCGTGCGGCGCAAATCGCCATCGGTGAAAATCCCGGCGAGCTTGCCGTCGGCTTCAAGAATCACGGTCATGCCCAGACCCTTGCGGGTCATTTCCATCAGAGCGTCCTTGAGCAGAGTGCCGCGTTGCACTTGTGGCAGCTCTTGCCCGCTGTGCATGACGTTTTCCACTTTCAGCAACAGACGACGACCCAGCGCACCGCCCGGGTGAGAGAAAGCAAAATCTTCAGCGGTAAAGCCGCGCGCTTCCAGCAATGCAACGGCCAGGGCGTCACCCATGACCAGTGCAGCGGTGGTCGAGGACGTCGGCGCCAGGTTCAGCGGGCAGGCTTCGTGCTCGACGTGAACGTTGAGGTTGACCTCGGCAGCCTTCGCCAGTGGCGAGGCCGGGTTGCCGGTCACGCTGATCAACTGGATGCCCAGACGCTTGATCAAAGGCAGCAGGGTGACAATTTCGTTGGTCGAGCCGGAGTTCGAGAGGGCCAGGATCACGTCATCGCGAGTGATCATGCCCATGTCGCCGTGGCTGGCTTCGGCCGGATGTACGAAAAAAGCCGGGGTGCCGGTGCTGGCCAGGGTCGCAGCAATCTTGTTGCCGACGTGTCCGGACTTGCCCATGCCGACCACCACCACACGGCCCTTGCTGGCCAGAATCATCTCGCAGGCGCGTACGAAATCGGCGTCGATATGGGGCAACAAGCCTTCTACGGCTTCCATTTCGAGGCGGATGGTGCGTTGTGCCGATTGAATCAGGTCGCTGGATTGGCTCATGTCAGAAATCGTATAGCCCGATGAAAAGGCGGCGATTATAGCGGTTATGTTGCAAAGCCTCACGCAAGTTCGTCGTGCTTTAGCATTCCCCGCGACCAAAACCCGGCAAAACGGCCTCCAGTCTCCCCCTTACCGTTGAATACAGCCCGGTACAAGCCTTGGGCGCTTGGCCTTTGCAGTGATATAGTTCGCCGCCAGTTCGGCCTGCCCGGGATGTAAGTGCTTTTTAAGTAGAGCCAGGCGTCCGAGTGAGAGGCTGCATCGCAAGGAGTTTAGATGAGTGCCGATAACGCCTACGCGGTCGAGCTGAAGGGAGTCTCCTTCAAGCGCGGTGCGCGCAGCATTTTCAATAACGTCGATATCCGCATACCGCGCGGCAAGGTCACCGGCATCATGGGGCCTTCCGGGTGTGGCAAGACCACCCTGCTGCGGTTGATGGGCGCACAGTTGCGTCCTTCCAGTGGCGAAGTCTGGGTGAACGGTCAGAACCTGCCGCAGCTTTCGCGCAGCGATCTGTTCGATGCACGCAAACACATGGGCGTGCTGTTTCAGAGCGGTGCGCTGTTCACCGATCTCGATGTTTTCGAGAACGTCGCTTTTCCCCTGCGCGTTCATACCCAATTGCCGGAAGAAATGATCCGCGACATCGTCCTGCTCAAGCTGCAGGCCGTTGGCTTGCGTGGCGCCATCGAGTTGATGCCCGATGAGCTGTCTGGCGGCATGAAGCGTCGCGTGGCTCTGGCTCGCGCAATTGCGCTCGATCCACAGATCCTCATGTACGACGAGCCGTTCGTGGGCCAGGACCCGATCGCCATGGGTGTGTTGGTACGCTTGATCCGTCTGCTCAATGATGCGCTGGGAATCACCAGCATCGTGGTGTCCCACGATCTGGCCGAAACCGCGAGCATTGCCGACTACCTCTATATAGTCGGCGACGGTCAGGTACTGGGGCAGGGCACGCCGGACGAATTGATGAACTCGCACGAGCCGCGTATTCGTCAGTTCATGACGGGCGATCCTGACGGCCCGGTGCCGTACCACTTTCCAGCGACGGATTACCGCGCAGATCTTCTGGGGAAGCGCTGATGCGCAGAATTTCATTCATAGAACGCGTACGCCGGTTCGGCGAAGCGGCGATCGACGCCATTGCGGTGTTTGGTCGTGCAACGCTGTTCCTGTTTCACGCCTTGATCGGTCGTGGCGGCATCAGCGGCGGTTTTGGCCTGCTGGTCAAACAGTTGCATTCGGTGGGCGTCATGTCGCTGGTGATCATCGTGGTCTCCGGTATCTTCATCGGCATGGTGCTGGCGCTGCAGGGTTTCAGCATTCTGTCGAGCTACGGTTCGGAGCAGGCGGTAGGGCAGATGGTTGCTCTGACCCTGCTGCGTGAACTGGGCCCGGTGGTGACGGCGCTGTTGTTTGCCGGGCGTGCCGGTTCGGCATTGACCGCAGAAATCGGCAACATGAAATCCACCGAACAGCTTTCCAGCCTGGAAATGATCGGTGTCGACCCGCTCAAGTACATTATCGCGCCGCGTTTGTGGGCCGGTTTCATCTCCCTGCCGGTGCTGGCGATGATTTTCAGCGTGGTGGGCATCTGGGGCGGCTCGTGGGTGGCTGTCGACTGGCTGGGCGTGTATGAAGGCTCCTATTGGGCGAACATGCAGAACAGCGTGAACTTCACCAGTGATGTGCTCAACGGTGTCATCAAAAGTATCGTTTTCGCCTTCGTAGTGACCTGGATCGCCGTATTCCAAGGCTATGACTGTGAGCCCACTTCCGAGGGGATCAGTCGTGCCACCACCAAGACCGTAGTGTTTGCCTCGCTGGCAGTGCTCGGCCTGGACTTTATTCTGACCGCTTTGATGTTTGGAGATTTCTGATGCAAAACCGCACCCTGGAAATCGGTGTCGGCCTGTTCCTGCTGGCAGGGATCCTGGCTTTGCTGCTGCTTGCTTTGCGGGTCAGTGGCCTGTCTCCGACTTCGACCACCGACACCTATAAACTTTATGCCTACTTTGACAATATCGCCGGTTTGACGGTCAGAGCCAAAGTGACCATGGCCGGCGTCACGATCGGCAAGGTCACGGCAATCGATCTGGATCACGACAGCTTCACGGGTCGGGTGACTCTGCAAGTGGATAAAAACGTCGACAATCTGCCGACCGACTCCACCGCGTCTATCCTGACCGCTGGGCTGCTGGGCGAGAAGTACATCGGTATCAGCGTGGGCGGGGAAGACACCCGTCTGAAGGATGGCGGAACCATTCACGACACGCAGTCGTCACTGGTACTGGAAGACCTGATCGGTAAATTCCTGCTCAATACCGTTAGCAAAGACGCCAAATGAGGAGCTTTTGAATGATCTCTACCTTGCGACGTGGACTGTTGGTACTGCTTGCGACATTGCCATTGATGGGCACTGCTGTGGCGGCGCAGTCGGCGCATGATCTGGTTCAGGACACCACGAACCGGATGTTGGCTGATCTGGCGGCCAATAAAGAAAAGTACAAACAGGATCCGCAGGATTTCTATACCGCGCTGAACACCATTGTCGGCCCTGTGGTGGATGCCGAAGGCATTTCCAAAAGCATCATGACGGTCAAGTATTCGCGCAAGGCGACGCCGGCACAGATGCAGACGTTCCAGGAAAACTTCAAGAAAGGCCTGTTCCAGTTTTATGGCAACGCCTTGCTTGAATACAACAACCAGGGCATCACTGTTGATCCGGCCAAGGACGAGTCCGGCGATCGCACCAGCGTCGGCATGACCGTCAAAGGCAACAACGGCGCGATCTATCCAGTGCAGTACACGCTCGAGAAGATCAACGGCGAGTGGAAACTGCGCAACGTGATCATCAACGGTATCAACATTGGCAAGCTGTTCCGTGATCAGTTCTCTGATGCGATGCAGCGCAATGGCAACAACCTGGACGCGACCATCAACGGTTGGGCCGGTGAAGTCGCCAAAGCCAAAGAACAAACCGACAAAGCTGCCGTGAAGCCAGCGCAATGAAAGAGGCGGCAGTGCGTATGAGTGATGTCGATGAGCTTTTGCTCAGCGGAGTGCTGGACTACCGCACCGGGCCTGACCTGCGCAAGGAAGGGCAGGCGCTGATCAAGTCCAGCAAGGCTTCGTCGCTGGTCATCGACTGCTCGGGCGTAAAGAAGTCCAGCAGCGTCGGTTTGTCGTTGCTGCTGTGCTTCATGCGCGATGCTCAAGCCGCCGGCAAGGCTGTCAGCATCCGGGCACTGCCCGATGACATGCGCGAAATCGCTCAGGTCAGCGAGCTGACCGAAGTGCTGGCGCTACACTGAATTCGCATCGATAAAGAAGCCCCCCGTCAGAGTCCTGCCATGCGGGGTTCGCAGGCGCGGGGCTTTTTTGTATGATGTCCGACCCGTGCGCACAGGGCGCCGATTGAGGTTGAGCATGCAGGCCGTAGAAGTGAAGAGCTTCCTTGAAGGAAAGCTGCCCGGAACGTTGGTAGAAGTTGAGGGCGAAGGCTGCAATTTCCAGCTGAACGTGATTAGCGATGAACTGGCGGCGTTGAGCCCGGTGAAGCGTCAGCAGCAGATCTATGCCCATTTGAACCCATGGATCACCGATGGCAGCATCCATGCGGTCACTATGAAATTTTTCAGCAGCGCGGCCTGGGCCGAGCGCACCTGAGCCTAAGGGCGTCGAGATTCTTATGGATAAACTGATTATTACTGGCGGCGTTCGTCTTGATGGCGAAATCCGCATCTCCGGGGCAAAGAACTCCGCCCTGCCGATCCTGGCAGCCACCCTGCTGTGCGATGGCCCGGTGACCGTTGGCAACCTGCCTCACCTGCACGACATCACCACCATGATCGAGCTGTTCGGTCGCATGGGCATTGAGCCGGTGATCGACGAGAAACTCAGCGTCGAAATCGACCCGCGCACCATCAAGACCCTGATCGCTCCGTACGAACTGGTGAAAACCATGCGTGCGTCGATCCTGGTGCTGGGCCCGATGGTTGCCCGTTTCGGTGAAGCCGAAGTCGCCCTGCCTGGCGGTTGCGCCATTGGCTCGCGTCCGGTCGACCTGCACATCCGTGGCCTGGAAGCCATGGGCGCGGTAATCGACGTCGAAGGTGGCTACATCAAGGCCAAGGCGCCTGAAGGCGGCTTGCGCGGCGCGAGCTTTTTCTTCGATACCGTGAGTGTGACCGGTACCGAAAACATCATGATGGCTGCTGCTCTGGCCAAGGGCCGCAGCGTGCTGCAGAACGCCGCGCGTGAGCCTGAAGTGGTGGACCTGGCGAACTTCCTCAACGCCATGGGCGCCAAGGTTTCCGGTGCTGGCACCGATACCATCACCATTGATGGTGTCGAGCGTCTGGGTTCGTGTTTCTACAAAGTCATGCCTGACCGTATCGAAACCGGCACCTATCTGGTGGCCGCTGCAGTGACCGGCGGTCGTGTGAAGGTCAAGGATACCGATCCGACCATCCTCGAGGCGGTTTTGGAAAAACTCCGTGAAGCCGGCGCAGAGGTCACCAGCGGTGAAGACTGGATCGAGCTGAACATGCATGGCAAGCGCCCGAAAGCGGTCAACGTGCGCACTGCGCCGTACCCGGCGTTCCCGACTGACATGCAGGCACAGTTCATCTCGCTCAACGCCATTGCCGAAGGCACTGGCGCAGTGATCGAGACGATCTTCGAAAACCGCTTCATGCACGTCTACGAACTGCACCGCATGGGCGCCAAGATCCAGGTCGAGGGCAACACCGCCATCGTCACCGGTACTGAAGTCCTCAAAGGCGCGCCAGTGATGGCAACCGACCTGCGTGCTTCGGCCAGCCTTGTGATTTCGGCGCTCGTTGCCGAAGGCGATACCCTGATCGACCGCATCTACCACATCGACCGTGGTTACGAGTGCATCGAAGAAAAACTGCAGATGCTGGGCGCCAAGATCCGTCGCGTTCCGGGCTAATAGCTGCTGCATGGGCACAAGGATGTGCCCGTTGAATTCGTTTTGAATCGAGCCGGTATCGGCTCGATGTGTGTCCGGCGCCGATTGCGACCGGACATGAGTACCTTGATAAGGACTGACGTTTCCCATGTTGACCATCGCACTGTCCAAGGGCCGCATCCTTGACGACACCCTGCCGCTTCTCGCTGAAGCGGGCATCGTGCCGACCGAGAATCCGGACAAGAGCCGCAAGCTGATCATCCCCACGACGCAGGCAGACGTACGCCTGCTCATCGTGCGCGCCACCGACGTGCCGACCTATGTCGAACATGGCGCGGCCGACCTCGGCGTGGCCGGTAAAGACGTGCTGATGGAATACACCGGCCAGGGCCTGTACGAGCCACTGGATCTGCAGATTGCCCAGTGCAAACTGATGACCGCCGGCAAGATCGGCGCGGTCGAGCCCAAGGGCCGTCTGCGCGTGGCGACCAAGTTCGTCAACGTCGCCAAGCGTTACTACGCCGAGCAGGGCCGTCAGGTCGACATCATCAAGCTTTACGGCTCGATGGAACTGGCACCGCTGATCGGTCTGGCCGACAAGATCATCGACGTGGTCGACACCGGTAACACCCTGCGCGCCAACGGCCTGGAACCTCAGGAACTGATCGCCACGATCAGCTCGCGTCTGGTGGTCAACAAAGCTTCGATGAAAATGCAACACGCCCGCATCCAGGCGTTGATCGACACCCTGCGCAACGCAGTGGAATCGCGACACCGCGGCTGATCTACCTGCGCGACCTTGAGCCGCGCCCGTCTATCCGCCTCATAGCCAGAATCTCAGGTGCCCAAGCGGAAACGACTGCTAAGTTAGGGCGCCTGAGTTTTTGCCATTCCTATGAGGCTCTCGCTATGACCGCACCGACTGCAATTCGCCGACTCAACGCTGCTGATCCGGATTTCGCGCATCATCTGGATCATCTGCTGAGCTGGGAAAGTGTGTCTGACGACTCGGTCAATCAGCGCGTGCTGGACATCATCAAGGCTGTGCGCGAGCGCGGTGACGCGGCGCTGGTCGAGTTCACCCAGAAGTTCGACGGTCTGGAAGTGGCCTCGATGGCTGACCTGATCCTGCCGCGCGAGCGCCTGGAACTGGCCCTGACCCGTATCACCGTGGCGCAACGCGAAGCCCTGGAAAAAGCCGCAGCCCGGGTGCGCAGCTACCACGAAAAACAGAAGCAGGATTCCTGGAGCTACACCGAAGCCGACGGCACGGTGCTGGGCCAGAAGGTCACGCCGCTCGATCGCGCAGGCCTCTACGTGCCGGGAGGCAAGGCGTCGTACCCGTCGTCGGTGTTGATGAACGCGATTCCGGCCAAGGTCGCCGGTGTGACCGAAGTGGTCATGGTCGTGCCGACCCCGCGTGGTGAAATCAACGAGCTGGTGCTGGCAGCGGCGTGCATCGCGGGCGTCGACCGGGTGTTCACCATCGGCGGCGCACAAGCCGTTGCCGCGCTGGCCTATGGCACCGAAAGCGTGCCGCAGGTCGACAAAGTGGTCGGCCCGGGCAACATCTATGTAGCGACAGCCAAGCGCCACGTTTTTGGTCAGGTCGGTATCGACATGATCGCCGGCCCTTCGGAAATTCTCGTAGTGTGCGACGGTCAGACCGATCCGGACTGGATCGCCATGGACCTGTTTTCCCAAGCCGAACACGATGAAGACGCCCAGGCGATTCTGGTCAGCCCCGACGCCGAGTTCCTCGACAAGGTTGCCGCGAGCATCGACAAACTGCTGCCGACCATGGATCGCGCGACCATCATCGAAACCTCGATCAATGGTCGCGGTGCGCTGATTCATGTGCGTGACATGGCGCAGGCGATCGAAGTCGCCAACCGTATCGCGCCGGAGCACCTGGAGTTGTCGGTCGCTGACCCGCAAGCCTGGCTCCCGCAGATCCGCCACGCGGGTGCGATTTTCATGGGCCGTCACACCAGCGAAGCCCTGGGCGACTACTGCGCGGGCCCCAATCATGTATTGCCGACCTCCGGCACTGCGCGGTTCTCCTCGCCGCTGGGCGTGTATGACTTCCAGAAACGTTCGTCGATCATCTTCTGCTCCGAGGCCGGCGCGTCGGAGCTGGGTAAAACCGCATCCGTGCTGGCCCGTGGCGAATCGCTGAGTGCCCACGCGCGCAGCGCCGAATACCGCATCATTGACGACAAGCAGGGGAACTGAGCATGAGTAAATTCTGGAGCCCGTTCGTCAAGGATCTGGTGCCTTATGTGCCGGGCGAACAGCCGAAGCTGACCAAACTGGTCAAGCTCAATACCAATGAAAACCCCTATGGCCCGTCGCCAAAAGCCCTGGCGGCGATGCAGACCGAGCTCAACGACAACCTGCGTCTGTACCCGGACCCGAACAGCGACCTGCTGAAAAACGCGGTCGCCAACTACTACGGCGTGCAGAGTAGTCAGGTGTTCCTGGGCAACGGTTCGGATGAAGTGCTTGCGCACATCTTCCACGGTTTGCTGCAACACGATCAGCCGCTCTTGTTCCCGGACATCAGCTACAGCTTCTATCCGGTTTATTGCGGGTTGTACGGCATCAAGTTCGACGCGGTGCCGCTGGACGCGCAGTTCCAGATCGATCCGGCGGACTACGCCAAGCCGAACGGCGGGATCATTTTCCCCAATCCGAACGCTCCGACCGGTTGCCTGCTGGCACTGGACGCGGTCGAGCAAATCCTCAAGGCCAGCCCGGATTCGGTGGTGGTGGTCGATGAGGCTTATATCGATTTCGGCGGCGAGACGGCCATCAGCCTGGTGGATCGCTATCCGAACCTGCTGGTGACGCAGACCCTGTCCAAATCCCGTTCACTGGCGGGCCTGCGGGTCGGTCTGGCGGTGGGGCATCCGGACCTGATCGAGGCGCTGGAGCGGATCAAGAACAGCTTCAACTCCTATCCGCTGGATCGTCTGGCGAATGTCGGTGCAGCAGCGGCGTTCGAAGATCGCGAGTATTTCGACAAGACGTGTCGCTTGGTCATCGAGAGCCGTGAATGGGTGATTGCGCAGTTGCGGGCCAAGGGCTTTGAGGTGCTACCGTCGGCGGCGAACTTCATCTTCGCCCGGCATCCGCAACATGACGCCGCAGGGCTGGCGGCCAAATTGCGTGAGCAAGGCGTGATCGTGCGGCACTTCAAGCAGGCGCGGATTGCGCAGTTCCTGCGGATTTCCATCGGCACGCCGGAGCAGAATCAGGCGTTGATCGACGGGCTCGGCGACCTCTGAACCGCTTTCGCGAGCAAGCCCGCTCCCACAGTGGATTTGTGCACGACACAGATCAAATGTGGGAGCGGGCTTGCTCGCGAATGCAGCGCCGCGAATCCTGAGCCTTACTCGTGATGTGGCTCCCCCAAAAACGTCAGCGAACTGAACAACCCTCGACTGTTCACATCAACACTGTCCTTCACCGGCACCTCAACCTGCGCGGCAATCACATTCAACCCCTCATTTCGTACCAACACCTGCGCGCGCCCGTCCTTGTCGGTCTCGGTGCTCAGCGTATTCGGCGCGCTCCGATAATCGCCGATCAACTTCACGCCCGCTGCCGGTTTGCCATCGAGCAAAACCCGTACCGGCAATGAATTCCCCGGCCCGACGGTTAGCGGATCGACCTCCGGCAAAATCAGCAGTTTGATCTGATCGAGCTTGGGCAACTTCGCTCCCGGTTGATAAATCGCCAGGCTGTATTTGAACGTCTGCGTCGCTTCGATTGCACCGGGCACTTTGCTGCGACCTTCGTTGATCCACTTCTTGTCAGCCGTTTGTGACCACATCCCGTTGTTCAGCGCCACCGCCATGACCGCCGGCGTTTTCAGCGGCTTCAGGCGGGCGTGATCGGCAAGGCGCTCGACGCTGACCGGGATCATCTTGCCGCCCGCGTCATAGGCCCACGCGCCGCTGATTTTCTGGGCCTTGAAGGCATTGTCTTCGGCGCCGTGGCCGTAGATCACTTCGATGTTGCCGCGGCGTTGTTCTGTCCACAGGCCATGGGCTGTGGCTTGTGTGGCGAACAGCGCGGCGAGGATCAGGAGGGTTTTACGGTATTGCATGGTGACGTCCTTTTACAGGTTGAGTGTCAGGCTGACGGTGAAATTGCGCGGTTCGCCGGGGTTGACCCAGTAGTTGCTGTACGAGCGCTCGTCGTATTTTTCGTCAAACAGATTGTTCAGGTTCAGGCCAACGGTGACGTTGTCGCTGGCCTTGTAATGGGCCAGCAGATCGACGGTGTGATAGGCCGGTAATTCGAAGTCACTGCCTGACTCACCCGAGCGGTCACCGACATACGTAAACGCTGCGCCGACGTCCGAGCCGCGCAGGTGACCATCCTGAAATTCGTAAACACCGAGCAAACTGCCGCTGCGCTTGGCCACGCCGAGAATTCGGCTGCCAGTGGCAATCACCGCGTCGCCCTTGGTCACTTCGGCGTCGATGTAGGCAAATGCCCCGATCACCCTTACGGCATCGGTGACTTGCCCGGTCACTTGCAGATCGAAGCCACGACTACGCGCCTTGCCCATCGCACGGCTGGTGTCGGTGCCCGGGTCGAGGGCAAGGACGTTTTCCTTGTCGATGTGGAAGAAGGCGAGGGTGCTGCTCAGACGTTCGTCGAACAGTTCGTTCTTGATGCCGATTTCGTAGCCAACGCCTTCTTCCGGGGCGAAGGATTTGCCGGCGGCGTCGAGGCCGTTGTTCGGTTTGAAGGAGGTCGAGGCGTTGGCGAACAGGCCGGTATCGGGCGTCAACTGATAGAGCAGGCCGGCGCGCTGGGTGAGGGCATCGTGACTCTGTCGGCTGCTGGCACTGCGGGTTTTATCGTCGATGCGTTGGTCGAAATGTTCGAAACGCGCGCCGATCATCCCGCGCAGTTTGTCCGTGAAGACGATTTGATCCTGCAGGTTCAGTGCGTGACTTTCGACGTGTTCGAAGAAGTCAGTGCCTGAGCGTGCGCCATCGGGTTTTGGCTGACCGTAGATCGGCCGGTAGATGTCGATGGCATACGGGCTGCCGGCGAGGGTCGTGACCCGTTCGTTCTTGCGATAGTTTTCGTATTCGGTGCCGATCAGCAGTTCGTGCTGCCAGGGGCCGAGGTCGAACAGGCCGCGCAGTTCCAGTTGGGTGATGCTGTCATGCCAGTTATTGTCGCGCTCGCGGTAACGGCGGTTGACGGTGTGGCCGTCGGCATTCAGCGCACGACTTTCGGAGGCGAAGCCCCAGAGTTTGCCTTCCTTGTAGTGGCTGGCCAGGCGTAGTTTCCAGCTGTCATTGAGGTGATGCTCAAGCGTGGCCTGCAGCAGGTTGTTGTGGTTGTCGATGTTGCCGTCGTTCGGTTCACCGAGGAAGGTCGAGCGCGACACTCCACTCGATGTATTGTTCGGCGCGACAATGCCGCGATCGAAGGTGGAGCTGTGACGGACGATTTCGCTTTCTACCAATAGCGACGTGTCCGGGTTCAACTGCCAACTGATCGAAGGCGCGACGAATACGCGCTGGCTGTCGACGTGATCGCGAAAGCTATTGTTGTCTTCGACCGCGAGGTTGATGCGCGACAGCACATCGCCTTGATCATCCAGTGGCGTGTTGATGTCCAGCGCGGTGCGATAACGATCCCAACTGCCGGCGCTGGTTTGCAGGGTGCTAAAGGCTTCAGCCTGCGGTTTCTTGGTGACGATGTTTACCGTGCCGCCGGGATCACCACGGCCATAGAGGCTGGCGGCGGGGCCTTTGAGCACTTCAATGCGCTCGATATTGGCCGCGTCCGGCGTGCTTGGATAACCGCGATTGGCGCTGAAACCGTCCTTGTAGAACTCCGACGTGGTGAAACCGCGCACGCTGTATTCGTAGAGGGTCAGGCCGCCGAAGTTGTTTTGCTTCGACACACCGCCGGCGAACTCCAGTGCGCGCTCGACGCTGGTGCTGCCCAGATCCTTGAGCACGCTGGCGGGCACCACGCTGATGGCTTGGGGGATGTCGCGGATCGCGGTATCGGTTTTGGTCGCGCTGGAGGAGCGTGTGGCGCGGTAGCCCTTGACCGGGCCGGTGGGGGATTCGTAATCGGAGGTGACGCTGATGGCGTCGAGTTCCAGCGGAATCTGATCTTCGGCGAAGGCCGGATCGCCCAATAAACCCAGGGGCAGACCGAGAGTCAGGCCCAGTAGAGAGGCCTTTGTTCGAGACGACATGATATGTTGTTCCAATGGCTAAATTGAAACAATATAACATGCCTTTTGAGAATGTCTGTTATTCGCGCCATCGGCGCGAACAAAGTCCTACTGTTCTTTTTCCTGCACCGGTGCCGGTGGTGGGCGCAGGCCGATTTCAGCGGTGAGCTTGAGTTCTTTGCCGTTACGCATCACCTGAATCGTCACCTTGTCGGTGGGTTTGATCCGCGCGACCTGGTTCATCGAGCGACGACCATCGCCGGCCGGTTCGCCATCGATACTCAGAATCACGTCGCCCAGTTGCAGGCCGGCCTTCTGCGCCGGACCGTCACGGAAGATACCGGCGACAACAATCCCCGGGCGCCCTGACAGACCGAACGACTCCGCCAGTTCCTGGGTCAGCGGCTGCACTTCAATGCCCAGCCAGCCACGAATCACCTGACCGTGTTCGATGATCGACTTCATCACCTCCATCGCGAGTTTTACCGGGATGGCAAAACCGATGCCCTGCGAGCCGCCGGATTTGGAGAAGATTGCCGTGTTGATGCCGGTCAGGTTGCCATTGGCATCGACCAGCGCGCCGCCGGAGTTGCCCGGGTTGATCGCCGCGTCGGTCTGGATGAAGTCTTCGTAGTTGTTCAGGCCCAACTGATTGCGCCCGGTGGCGCTGATGATGCCCATGGTCACGGTCTGGCCGACGCCGAACGGGTTGCCGATGGCCAGCGCGACGTCGCCGATGCGGATGTTGTCGGAGCGCCCGACGGTAATCGACGGCAGGTTTTTCAAGTCTATCTTCAATACGGCGAGGTCGGTTTCCGGGTCGCTGCCGATCACACGGGCGAGGGTTTCGCGACCATCCTTCAGCGCGACGACAATCTGATCGGCACCGCTGGTGACGTGGTTGTTGGTCAGAATGTAGCCTTCCGGGCTCATGATCACGCCGGAACCGAGGCTCGATTCCATGCGCTTCTGCTTGGGCGAGTTGTCACCGAAGAAGCGGCGGAACTGCGGATCCTCAAACAAAGGATGCGCCGGTTTGTTGATGACTTTGGTGGTGTACAGGTTGACCACTGACGGTGCGGCAGTGGTCACCGCGTCCGCATAGGACACCGGCCCCTGCTGCACGCTGGTGGTCTGTGGGGCCTGTTGCAGGTTGACGTCAAGGCTCGGCAGCCCGACCCATTGCGGGTAACGCTGAATAATCAACAGAGCGATAAGCACACCGGCCAACAGCGGCCAGCCCATAAAACGTAGCGCCTTGAACATTAAGCACGTCCTGGAAAAGTTGCAGGCGGGGTCAGACCGCCCATAATGTCGCGCATTATACGAGGCCGCGCGCGCCTCTGAACGGGATATTTAGGAGTCTTTCATGGCCGTCGCCCTCAGCACCCTCGTCGAAGAAGCCGATCGTTACCTGGGCAGTGCAAAAATCGCCGACTATTGCCCCAACGGGTTGCAGGTCGAGGGCCGTCCGCAGGTGATGCGCATTGTCAGCGGCGTCACCGCCAGTCAGGCGTTGCTCGACGCCGCCGTCGAGGCCGAAGCCGATCTGGTGCTGGTGCATCACGGCTACTTCTGGAAGGGCGAGAACCCGTGCGTCACTGGCATGAAACAGCGTCGCCTGAAGACATTGCTCAAGCACGACATCAGCCTGCTCGCCTACCACTTGCCGCTGGATCTGCATTGCGAGGTCGGCAACAACGTGCAGTTGGCGCGCCAGTTGGACATCACCGTTGAAGGCCCGCTGGATCCGGACAATCTGAAAGTCGTCGGTCTGGTCGGCTCGCTGAACGAACCTGTCACTGCGCGTGATTTCGCCCGCAAGGTGCAGGACGTCATGGGTCGTGAGCCGTTGCTGGTCGAAGGCAGTGCGATGATTCGTCGGGTTGGCTGGTGCACTGGCGGCGGCCAGGGTTATATCGATCACGGGGTGGCGGCGGGTGTCGATCTGTTTCTCAGCGGTGAAGCGTCTGAGCAGACTTTCCACAGCGCCCGGGAAAACGACATCAGCTTCATCGCCGCCGGTCATCACGCAACCGAACGCTACGGCGTGCAGGCGCTGGGCGATTACCTGGCCAAACGCTTCGCCCTCGAACACATCTTCATCGATTGCCCGAACCCGATCTGACGTATCACATCGATCCAAGGTGGGAGGGGGCTTGCTCGCGAATGCGGTGTGTCATTCAAAAATGATTTCGACTGATCCTGCGCTTTCGCAAGCCAGCCCGCTCCCACAGAAGAGCGCTTGCTGCCCAAACGAGTGGGCATATTCATATGCTCTTTCGATCTAGTTGGCGTCCTGATTAGAAGAAGCTCGCTGTGCTAGGATTCCCCGCTCGAACACGGCCCGCTGGCCGTTCATAAGAAAGCTTTCGTGAGTAGCCATGGTCGACAAACTGACGCATCTGAAACAGCTGGAGGCGGAAAGCATCCACATCATCCGCGAGGTGGCCGCCGAGTTCGACAACCCGGTGATGCTGTACTCCATCGGTAAAGACTCCGCCGTGATGCTGCACCTGGCACGCAAGGCGTTCTTCCCGGGCAAACTGCCGTTTCCGGTGATGCACGTCGACACCCGGTGGAAATTCCAGGAGATGTACAAGTTCCGCGACAAGATGGTCGAAGAACTGGGCCTGGACCTGATCACCCACATCAACCCGGACGGCGTGGCGCAGAACATCAACCCGTTCACCCACGGCAGCGCCAAGCACACCGACATCATGAAAACCGAGGGCCTGAAGCAGGCGCTCGACAAGCATGGTTTCGACGCAGCGTTCGGCGGTGCCCGTCGTGATGAAGAGAAATCCCGCGCCAAAGAGCGCGTGTACTCGTTCCGCGACAGCAAGCACCGCTGGGACCCGAAAAACCAGCGTCCAGAGCTGTGGAACGTCTACAACGGCAAGGTCAACAAGGGCGAATCCATCCGCGTGTTCCCGTTGTCGAACTGGACCGAACTGGACATCTGGCAGTACATCTACCTCGAAGGCATCCCGATTGTGCCGCTGTACTTTGCCGCCGAGCGCGAAGTGATCGAGAAGAACGGCACGCTGATCATGATCGACGACGACCGAATCCTCGAGCACCTGTCCGATGAGGACAAAGCGCGCATCGTCAAAAAGAAAGTGCGTTTCCGTACCCTTGGCTGCTACCCGTTGACGGGCGCGGTGGAGTCCGAGGCTGAAAGCCTGACGGACATCATTCAGGAAATGCTCCTGACGCGAACTTCCGAGCGCCAGGGCCGTGTCATCGACCACGATGGCGCCGGCTCCATGGAAGACAAGAAACGTCAGGGTTATTTCTAAGGGGTTGTCATGTCGCACGTATCTGATTTGATCAGCGAGGACATCCTCGCCTACCTGGGCCAGCACGAACGTAAAGAGCTGCTGCGCTTTTTGACCTGCGGTAACGTCGATGACGGCAAGAGCACCCTGATCGGGCGCCTGCTGCACGACTCCAAGATGATCTACGAAGATCACCTGGAAGCCATCACCCGCGATTCGAAGAAAGTCGGCACCACCGGTGACGATATCGACCTGGCATTGCTGGTCGACGGTCTGCAGGCCGAGCGTGAGCAGGGCATCACCATTGATGTCGCCTACCGCTATTTCTCCACCGCCAAACGCAAATTCATCATCGCCGACACCCCCGGCCATGAGCAGTACACCCGCAACATGGCCACCGGTGCGTCCACCTGTGACCTGGCGATCATCCTGGTCGACGCCCGTTACGGCGTGCAGACCCAGACCCGTCGCCACAGCTTCATCGCGTCCTTGCTGGGCATCAAGCACATCGTTGTCGCCATCAACAAGATGGACCTCAAGGATTTCGATGAAGGCGTGTTCGAGTCGATCAAGGCCGACTACCTGAAGTTCGCCGAAGGCTTGAAGATGAAGCCTACCAGCATGCACTTCGTGCCGATGTCGGCCCTGAAGGGCGACAACGTGGTGAACAAGTCCGAGCGTTCGCCGTGGTACACCGGCCAGTCGCTGATGGAGATTCTCGAAACCGTGGAAGTGGCGGGCGACCGTAACTTCACCGATCTGCGTTTCCCGGTGCAATACGTCAACCGTCCGAACCTGAATTTCCGTGGTTTTGCCGGCACGCTCGCCAGCGGCATCGTGCACAAGGGTGACGAAGTCGTGGTGCTGCCGTCGGGCAAGAGCAGCCGCGTGAAATCCATCGTCACCTTCGAAGGTGAGCTGGAGCACGCAGGCCCCGGTCAGGCCGTGACGCTGACCATGGAAGACGAAATCGACATCTCTCGCGGCGATCTGCTGGTGCATGCCGACAACGTGCCGCCGGTCACCGACAGCTTCGAAGCGATGCTGGTGTGGATGGCTGAAGAGCCGATGCTGCCGGGCAAGAAATACGACATCAAACGCGCCACCAGTTACGTGCCGGGCTCCATCGCCAGCATCGTCAACAAAGTGGATGTGAACACCCTCGAAGAAGGCCCGGCGAGCGCGTTGCAGCTCAACGAAATCGGCAAGGTGAAGATCGCGCTCGACGCGCCGATCGCCCTCGACGGTTACGAGAGCAACCGCACCACTGGCGCCTTCATCGTCATCGACCGCTTGACCAACGGCACCGTCGGCGCCGGCATGATCGTCGCGCAGCCCGTGACTCACGGCACCGCGACGCACCACGGCAAACTGGCCCATGTTGCCACCGAAGAACGCGCTCAGCGTTTCGGCCAGCAACCGGCCACCGTGTTGTTCAGCGGTTTGTCGGGCGCGGGCAAGAGCACGCTGGCGTACGCCGTTGAGCGCAAGCTGTTCGACATGGGCCGTGCGGTGTTTGTACTGGATGGTCAGAACCTGCGTCACGACCTCAACAAAGGTCTGGCGCATGATCGCGTCGGTCGCACCGAAAACTGGCGTCGTGCCGCGCATGTTGCGCGTCAGTTCAACGAAGCGGGCCTGCTGACGCTGGCGGCATTCGTGGCACCCAGCGAAGAGGGGCGTGAGCAGGCCAAGGACCTGATCGGCAAGGAACGTTTGCTGACGGTCTACGTCCAGGCTTCGCCGACTGTGTGCGCCGAGCGTGATCCGCAAGGGTTGTATGCGGCGGGTGGCGACAACATTCCGGGCGAATCCTTCCCGTATGACGTGCCGCTCAATGCTGATCTGGTGATTGACACCCAGGCGCTGTCGCTGGAAGAAAGCGTCAAGCAAGTGCTGGATCTGCTGCGCAAGCGTGGTGCGATTTAAGCGTTAGCTGCAAACCAAAAAGCCCGCCGATGAGCAATCATCGGCGGGCTTTTTATTTCGTGCCAACCCGGTCAACTGTGGGAGCGGGCTTGCTCGCGAAAGCGGTGGATCAGCCAGCATCAGCGTTGAATGGTAAACCGTATTCGCGAGCAAGCCCGCACCCACAGGAATCAATGGCGGTCTGGATATTCGCGGTGCATCTGTTCCAGCAGCGCATCCTTGTCCAGCCACAGCTGATTGATCCAGCCTTGAAACTGCAGGCGATATTCGCCGTCCTGGTCGTAGTTCTTGCCGATGAATTGCGGCGGGATCTTCAGCGCTTCAAAGTGCACCACGACATCCCGCACATTCCCACACAGCAGGTCCCAGAAACCCGGACGTCCGGCCGGATAGTGGATCGTCACGTTGACGATCGACTCCAGCTGTTCACCCATCGCATCCAGCACAAACGCAATGCCGCCGGCCTTGGGCTTGAGCAGGTATTTGAACGGCGATTGCTGTTGAGCATGCTTGCCTTCAGTGAAGCGCGTGCCTTCGACGAAGTTGAAAATTCCCACCGGGTTGTTGCGAAACTTCGCGCAGGTCTTGCGGGTGGTTTCCAGGTCTTTGCCTTTCTTCTCCGGGTGCTTTTCCAGATACGCCTTGGAGTAGCGCTTCATGAACGGAAAGCCCAGCGCCCACCAGGCCAGACCAATCACCGGCACCCAGATCAGCTCCTGCTTGAGGAAGAACTTCAGTGGCTGGATGCGCCGGTTGAGGACGTATTGCAGCACCAGAATATCGACCCAGCTCTGGTGGTTGCTGGTGATCAGGTACGAGTGTTGATAGTCCAGACCTTGCAGGCCGCTAAGGTGCCAGCGCGTGCGGCGCACCAGGTTCATCCAGCCTTTGTTGTTGCTGATCCAGGCTTGGTGGGTGTGGCGCATCAGCCAGCCGGCAATGCGCTGAGTGACGGCGAACGGCAAGGCCTTGACCAGCGCCACGCAGAACAGAAACGAGCACAGCACTATCGTATTGAGCGCCAACAGCAGCGAGGCGATCACGCCGCGCAGTGGTGCAGGTAGAAAGTCCAGCATTTACACATCCATAGGTCGGTTGGCGGCTTGGATCGCCGTGAGGGCGATGGTGTAGACGATGTCGTCGACCTGTGCACCGCGTGGCAAGTCGTTCACCGGTTTGCGCAGGCCTTGCAGCATCGGGCCGAGGCTGACGCAATCGGCGCTGCGCTGTACGGCTTTATGGGTGGTGTTGCCGGTATTCAGGTCAGGGAACACGAACACCGTGGCGCGTCCGGCGACCGGACTGTTAGGCGCCAGTTGCCGTGCCACGTTCTCGTTGGCGGCGGCGTCGTATTGCAACGGGCCGTCGATCAGCAGCGAGTGCTGTTGCTCATGGGCGAGCAGGGTGGCTTCGCGGACTTTTTCGACTTCCTCGCCTGTGGCCGATTCGCCACTGGAGTAACTGATCATCGCCACGCGCGGGGTGATGCCGAACGCGGCGGCAGAGTCAGCGCTTTGCAGGGCAATCTCGGCCAGTTCGGCGGCGCTTGGGTGCGGGTTCATCACGCAGTCGCCGTAGACCAGCACTTCTTCGGGGAACAGCATGAAGAACACCGACGACACCAGCGTGCAGCCTGGCGCGGTTTTAATCAGTTGCAAGGCTGGGCGGATGGTATTGGCGGTGGTGTTGATGACACCGGAAACCAGCCCGTCGACTTCATCCAGTGCCAGCATCATGGTGCCGATCACCACGGTGTCTTCCAATTGTTGTTCGGCCATCGGCGCGTTGAGGCTTTTGGTCTTGCGCAGGGCGACCATCGGCTCGACATAGCGCTCGCGGATCAGGTCCGGGTCGAGGATTTCCAGCCCTGGCGGCAAGACGATGCCTTGGGCGCGGGCCACGGCTTCGACGTCTTCGGGTTTGGCCAGCAACACGCAACGGGCAATGCCGCGCTCCTGGCAGATCGCCGCTGCCTGCACGGTGAACGGCTCGCTACCCTCGGGCAGGACGATGCGCTTGTTGGCGGCTTGGGCGCGCTGGATCAATTGATAGCGGAACACCGCTGGCGACAGGCGCATTTCCCGTGGCGTGCCACAGCGCTGGTGCAGCCAGTTGGCATCGAGATGACTGGCGACGAAGTCGGTGATGATTTCCGCACGCTCGCGGTCATCGATGGGGATTTCCTTGTTCAGGCCATTGAGCAGGTTGGCGGTGTCGTAGGAGCCGGTGCTCACCGACAACACCGGCAGACCGGCCTGCAAGGCACCACGGCACAAGTCCATGATGCGCGGATCGGGCAGGGTGTCGCTGGTCAGCAGCAGGCCGGCCAGTGGCACGCCGTTGATCGCCGCGAGGCTGACGGCCAGGATGATGTCGTCGCGGTCGCCCGGCGTCACCACCAGCACGCCGGGCTTGAGTAGCTCGACGGTGTTGCGCATGGTCCGCGCGCAAATGATGATTTTGCTCATGCGCCGGGTTTCGTAGTCGCCGGCGTTGAGCACTTGCGCGCCCATCAGGTCTGCCACGTCACGGGTGCGTGGCGCGTTGAGTTCGGGCTGGAACGGGATGCAGCCGAGCAAGCGGAAATCGCCGTTGCGCAGTAATGGCGAGTGCTCCTTCAGACGTGCGGCGAAGGCCTCCATGCTCTCGTCGGTCTTGACCTTGTTGAGGATCACGCCGAGAACCTTCGGGTCCTTCGGGCCGCCGAATAATTGCGCCTGCAATTCGACACGGCCGGAGAGTTCGGCGAGCACTTCGTTTTCCGGTGCCGAGACCAGAATCACCTCGGCATCGAGGCTTTTGGCCAGGTGCAAATTCACCCGCGCGGCGTAACTGGCGCTGCGGGTCGGCACCATGCCTTCCACGACCAGCACGTCCTTGCCGACGGCTGCCTGCTGATAAAGGGTGATGATTTCTTCGAGCAGCTCATCGAGCTGGCCGTCGCCGAGCATCCGCTCAACGTGGGCCAGGCCCAACGGTTGTGGCGGTTTCAGACCATGGGTGCGGGCCACCAGTTCGGTGGAGCGCTCAGGGCCGGTGTCGCCCGGGTGCGGCTGGGCAATCGGCTTGAAGAAACCGACTTTCAACCCGGCTCGCTCAAGCATGCGCACCAGCCCGAGGCTTATGGAGGTCAGACCCACGCCAAAATCGGTGGGCGCGATAAAAAAAGTTTGCATGCGAATTCTCTAAGGGTGCATGGCAATGGCGATCATCTTTCTCTGACGATCTGCCGAAATTCAGTCGCCAAGGTTATCGCTAACCGAGCCTTGTGCGCACCAACCGCAGGCAAAGGGTTGGCCTATTTTTTCAATACGTTGCGCCGGATCCAGCACCCACGCCCGAGATTGCCAGGGTGGCTGGTGACGCAGGTGCTGAGTGTGGCCGCAGGAAAGCTCGACCACCCAGTGATCCTCTTCGTCCAGATGGAAGCCCGTAATCGTCGAATCCCGTTTGTCCGGGTTGTGTTCGCTTTCGCGCGATTGCTTCGCTAAACTTCGCCTTTCTAAATTCTTATGCAAAAGGTCTCGCCCCATGCTGATCGCCGCCAATAAGGCTGTCTCCATCGACTATACCCTGACCAACGACGCTGGTGAGGTCATCGACAGCTCCGCCGGCGGCGCTCCGCTGGTCTACCTGCAAGGCGCAGGTAACATCATCCCGGGCCTGGAAAAAGCCCTGGAAGGCAAAGCTGTTGGTGACGAGCTGGAAGTTTCCGTTGAGCCTGAAGACGCTTACGGCGAATACTCGGCCGAACTGGTCAGCACACTGAGCCGCAGCATGTTCGAAGGTGTTGACGAGCTGGAAGTGGGCATGCAGTTCCACGCTTCGGCGCCGGACGGCCAAATGCAGATCGTGACCATCCGTGACCTGGACGGCGACGATGTGACTGTTGACGGCAACCACCCACTGGCCGGTCAGCGCCTGAACTTCAAAGTGAAGATCGTTGCTATCCGTGACGCCAGCCAGGAAGAAGTCGCTCATGGTCACGTCCATGGCGAAGGCGGCCATCAGCACTGATTTTCTGCGCTAAGCTTTCGAGAACTGGAGAGGCGCCTGCGGGCGCCTTTTTAGTCCGCGGCTGTCCTTGGTAGCTTCGCCAAGTGGCCGTTTCGAGTAGAACACGGGAATCCTGGAGTTCGTCATGAGTGCTTTTCACGACCTTAAGTTGACAGCCCTGGATGGTCAGGAGCTACCGCTGGCGCCCTTCAAGGGCCACGTCGTGCTGGTGGTCAACGTCGCCTCCAAATGCGGCTTGACCCCACAGTACGCGGCGCTGGAAAACCTTTACCAGCAGTTCAAAAGCAAAGGCTTCAGTGTGTTGGGCCTGCCGTGCAACCAGTTTGCCGGACAGGAACCAGGCACCGAACAGGAAATTCAGGAATTCTGCAGCCTCAACTATGGCGTGACGTTCCCGTTGTCGAGCAAGCTCGAAGTCAACGGTCACGATCGTCACCAGCTCTACCGCCTGCTGGCGGGCGAGGGAGCGGAATTTCCCGGTGACATCACCTGGAATTTCGAGAAGTTCCTGCTCGGCAAGGACGGCCGGGTGTTGGCCCGGTTCTCGCCACGCACGGCGCCAGACGATCCGACCATTGTTCATGCGATTGAAAAAGCGCTGAGCTGAAACCTGAAAATCGCAGCCATCGCGCTGCGATTTTTTTGCCTGCCTTTTGACCCTTAATCATTCAGATCAATAGTGCTTCCGCGCTGGCGTCACTATTCATATTATCGCCGTCATATGGCTTATGCCCTGTCGATAATGTTTTCGTGGAGCCTTGTGATGCCCGTTCAAGCCCTGTTCAAACCGTTCCACCTCGGTGCCCTCGAACTGCCGACCCGCGTGGTCATGGCGCCAATGACCCGTTCGTTTTCTCCGGGCGGCGTACCGAACTCCAAAGTCATCGAGTATTACCGCCGTCGCGCAGCCGCTGGTGTCGGCCTGATCATCACCGAAGGCACCACCGTCGGCCACAAGGCCTCGAACGGCTATCCGAACGTGCCGCACTTCTACGGTGAGGCCGCATTGGCCGGCTGGAAAAAAGTCGTCGACGCCGTCCATGCTGAAGGCGGCAAGATTGTTCCGCAACTGTGGCACGTCGGCAGCGTACGCCGTATCGGCACCGAGCCGGACGCCAGCGTGCCGGGTTACGGTCCGTCGGAAAAACTCAAGGACGGTCAGGTCGTGGTTCACGGCATGAGCAAACAAGACATTCAGGACGTGATCGCCGCTTTCGCTCAGGCGGCCAAAGATGCACAGCGCATCGGCATGGATGGCGTGGAAATCCACGGCGCCCACGGCTATCTGGTCGACCAGTTCTTTTGGGAAGGCAGTAACCAGCGCACCGACGAATACGGTGGCAGCCTGGCCAACCGTTCGCGTTTCGCTATCGAACTTGTTCAGGCAGTACGCGCGGCGGTCGGCGAAGGTTTCCCGATCATCTTCCGTTTCTCGCAGTGGAAGCAGCAGGATTACACCGCACGTCTGGTGCAAACCCCGCAAGCGTTGGGCGAGTTTCTCAAGCCGTTGTCCGATGCGGGTGTGGATATTTTTCACTGCTCGACGCGGCGTTTCTGGGAGCCGGAGTTCGACGGGTCCGAGCTCAACCTGGCAGGCTGGACGCGTAAGCTAACGGGCAAACCGACCATCACTGTCGGCAGCGTCGGGCTCGATGGCGAATTCCTGCAGTTCATGGTCAACACCGACAAGGTCGCCCAACCGGCCAGTCTGGAGAACCTGCTGGAGCGTTTGAATAAAGAGGAATTTGATCTGGTGGCAGTAGGCCGTGCGCTGCTGGTGGACCCGGACTGGGCGCAGAAAGTGCGCGAAGGACGTGAGCAGGAGATTCTGCCGTTCAGCCGTGAGGCGTTGATGACGCTGGTTTAACGGGCGCCTTCATAGGCCCCTTCGCGAGCAAGCCCGCTCCCACAATTGAAATGCATTCCAATGTGGGAGCGGGCTTGCTCGCGAAGACGGCTCAAAGTCAGCGGTAATCAAGGCAATGTCGGCGCATTCGGCACCAACTGCTCCCCTTGGCATGCCCCACGCAAGTGACTTTCAAACTGTTCGATCACGGCCGCCCATCCTTGGCGACTCGCATGTTGCCGTGCATTCAGGCGCACGCAACGCAATGTCTCATGCGCCTCCAGCAACCACGTCGCCGCATCACAGAACGCCTCTTCATCGCCCGGCATCGCCAGTACGCCGTTATAGCCATGGCGAATATGCTGCGCCGCCGCTGCCTGATCGTAAGCTACCACGCCAAGCCCTGAAGCCAGTGCTTCGAGCACCACATTACCAAAGGTTTCCGTCAGGCTCGGAAACAGGAACACATCACCGGACGCATAGTGCGCCGCCAACGCTTCACCGCGCTGCGCCCCAGAGAAAATTGCCTCGGGCAGATCTTTTTCCAGGGCCATACGTTGCGGCCCGTCGCCAACCACGATCAGCTTCAGATTGCGCTGTGGATAAGTGCTGCGCAGCTTTTCAAAGCAGCGTTTGAGCAAGCCGAGGTTTTTTTCTGGCGCGAGTCTTCCTACATGAATCACAGCAATGTCACGCTCACCCAGCCCCCATTGCTCACGCAAAGCGTTCATGCGTTTGGTTGGGTGGAACAACTGGCTGTCCACGCCTCTGGACAACAACGCCAATCGCTCGAAATGCCGGCGCTCCAGCTCCAGTCGCTGGCTGACACTGGGCACAAGCGTCAGCGCCGAACGATTGTGAAACCAGCGCAGGTAATGCGTCAGCATCCGGGTCAGGAGACTGAGGCCGTACTGACTGGTGTATTGCTGGAAATTGGTGTGGAAACCGCTGACCACGCAAATCCCCAGACGCCGCGCCGCCCGTAACGCCGACAAACCGAGCGGGCCTTCAGTGGCGATGTACAGCACGTCCGGGCGCTGCTGCTTCCAGCGCCGCAGCAGTTTGTGCATCGACGACTGGCCCCATTGCAGCCCCGGATAACCCGGCAACGGCCAGCCACGACACAACAACACAGCATCGTCGTCACTGCGTTGCGGATCACAGCCCTGACGCGGCCGTACGAGGTCAACTTGATGGCCGCGCGCGCGCAATCCATCGCACAAGCGACCAAGGGTATTGGCCACCCCGTTGATTTCCGGCGGGAAGGTTTCGCTGATCAGAGTGATGTGTAGAGCTGTCGTCATGACCTCAGTGTCGGCTGAGGCCATGTCGCGCTTGTGACGGTCGGATGATGGATTTGTGACGGGGTCAGCGCTGCGTCACCAGATTCTCGGCCCCGCGCTCGCGTACCCAGAACAGCGTCGCACCGGCCACGGCGGCCGGCATCATCAGGATGTTGACCACCGGAATCAGCAGCACCAGGTAAACGATCCCGCCAAAACTCATGCTCTGCCAGCGCTTCTGCCGCAGCCAGGCGAGCATTTCGTTCCAGCCCAGTTTGTGGTTGTCCGCCGGGTAGTCGATGTACTGGATCGCCATCATCCACACGCCGAACAGCAGCCACAGGGGGGCGGCGACGATGTTCACCACCGGGATGAACGAGAGGATGAACAGGCCGATGGCCCGCGGCAGGAAGTAGCCGAGCTTGCGCATTTCCCGAGCGAGGGTGCGCGGGATCATCGCGATCAGTTCGCCCCAGCTGAACGCCGGGAAGTCATCGCTGCCGCGCACGACCACTTCGACTTTTTCCGCGAGGAAGCCGTTGAAGGGCGCGGCAATCACGTTGGCGAGCATAGTGAAGGTGAAGAACACCATCAACGCCACCAGCACCACGAACAGCGGCCAGAGGATGTAGCTGAGGAAACTCAGCCAGTCGGGCAGCGACGGCATCAGCGTATCGACCCACAGGCTGAACTGATGGCCGGCCAGATAGATCAATCCGACGAACAGCACCAGGTTGATTGCCAGCGGCAACAACACGAACAGGCGCAGGCCCGGGCTGAGAACCAGTTTGAGGCCTTCGCGCAGGTATTGCGGGCCGGACAGAACAGGGGCGGGCATAAGGGGCTCCGAGCAAGGGAAAACGCGCCGACCTTACCGACTTTGCAAGATGTGCGAAAGCGCGGCAGAGCGATCGACATTCACTGTAACAAAGACGTCCATCTCGTCAGTGGGTCGGCATAGAGACCACCTATGAGCTGGATTGTTAAACCGTATTTCCTTAATCTTGCCCCCCTCGATACGCTGCACCCAACTTTTTACAGGACTGTCGAGCTCAAGCCTTCCCCAAGGTTTTCCACGGTCCTTTTTTATTCCCGCCGGCAGTCCGGCGAACCGTGCCAGTTTTTCGGCCCGGTCAACAGGAGCAGGTCATGTCTGAAGTCCGTCATTCGCGAGTGATTATTCTCGGTTCCGGCCCTGCCGGTTACAGCGCTGCGGTATACGCGGCCCGTGCCAACCTCAAGCCTCTGCTGATCACCGGCATGCAGGCCGGCGGTCAACTGACCACCACCACCGAAGTCGACAACTGGCCGGGCGACGTCCACGGCCTGACCGGTCCTGTGTTGATGGAGCGGATGCGCGAGCACGCCGAGCGTTTTGAAACCGAGGTCGTGTTCGACCACATCAACGCCGTTGATTTCGCTTCCAAGCCCTACAGCCTGACCGGCGACAGCGCGACCTACACTTGCGACGCCCTGATCATCGCCACCGGCGCCAGCGCTCGTTACCTGGGCCTGCCATCGGAAGAAGCGTTCATGGGCAAAGGCGTTTCGGCCTGCGCGACCTGCGACGGTTTCTTCTACCGCAACAAGCCTGTTGCAGTGGTTGGCGGCGGCAACACCGCTGTTGAAGAGGCGCTGTACCTGGCCAACATCGCCAGCACTGTGACCCTGATCCACCGCCGTGAAACCTTCCGCGCCGAGAAGATCCTGATCGACAAGCTCAACGCCCGTGTGGCCGAAGGCAAGATCATCCTCAAGTTGAACGCCAACCTTGACGAAGTGCTGGGCGACAACATGGGCGTGACCGGTGCGCGTCTGAAGAACAACGATGGCAGCTTCGACGAGATCAAAGTCGACGGCGTGTTCATCGCCATCGGCCACACGCCGAACACTTCGCTGTTCGAAGGCCAGTTGACCCTCAAGGACGGTTATCTGGTAGTGCAGGGCGGCCGTGACGGCAATGCCACCGCAACCAGCGTCGAAGGTGTCTTTGCCGCCGGTGACGTGGCTGACCACGTTTACCGTCAGGCCATCACCTCGGCCGGCGCCGGCTGCATGGCGGCACTGGACACCGAGCGTTACCTGGACGGTCTGCAGAACGCTTCGTTCTAAGATCGCAGGCACAAAAAAACCGGCTTCGCAGACTGTGTGAAAACACACTGATGAAGGCCCAACAAAACGCCCCGACTTGTTCGGGGCGTTTGTTTTTGTGCGGGCAACAGACGAAAAAAGGCCTTTCAGCCCATTAGCGCCATCAACTGGCGGGCTCCGAG